>JBEKOF010000261.1:0-8964 GCA_049522055.1 Verrucomicrobiota bacterium
GTGGATGGACAGACCGTCATTTACGCGACCGATGTGGATACCAAAGTCACGCGCGAAGTGGCGAAACTGGGTTTCACCGGCGATTTCGGCGGGGTCAATGCCGACGAGACCTTGATCATCGGCAAATGCGCCGTCCCCGGCGGCGCGGGCGGCCAGGGAGGCGGGCCGCCCGCCGCGCAGCCGGCGGCGCAGCCCCAATCCGGGTCGCCGGCCGCTTCCATCTCCACAGCCACCAACCCGCCAGGATCTGCGTCAGTGCCGGACGAATCGCGCCCCGCCGCTCCCCCTGCCGCGACCACCAACGCCCCAGACCAGGGCCGCAGAGGCGGTCGGGGTGGCCGGGGCGGTGGCGCTGGCCGGATGCTCCAGTTTTTCGCGGTTGATGTCAAAACCGGGGCGGTGCGGACCTTCTTCCCCATGTCCGACAATCTCAACCATGACCAGTGCTCGCCCACCGACCCGTCGCTCATCCTCTATTGTCACGAGGGGAACTGGCAATCGGTGGACCGCATCTGGACCATTCACACCGACGGCACCGGCAATCGCCTCATGCATCCCCGTACCATGCCCATGGAAATCGCCGGGCACGAGTTCTTCGGTTATGACGGCCAGACCGTCTGGTATGATCTCCAAACGCCTAGATCCGGCGTCTTCTGGCTGGCGGGCGTCAACGCGCAAACGGGGGAGCGCATCCGCTATCCGCTGGAGCGTTCCCAGTGGTCGGTCCATTACAACCAATCCCACGACGGCAAGCTTTTTGCCGGTGACGGCGGCGGGCCGAACGGCGTCTCCAATCGGTCGCCCGACGGCGCCTATTTCGACCCGCCGGCCAACGGACAGTGGATTTATCTCTTCACACCGCGCCCCGAAAAGATGGAAACCATGCAGGTCGCCAACGAAGAAGTGAAGGTGGGCAAGTTCGACGTCGAAAAGCTGGTGGACCTTTCCAGGCACAACTACGCGCTGGAGCCTAACCTGACCTTCACGCCGGACAACAAGTGGATTGTTTTCCGATCCAACATCCAGGGGCCGTCTCATGTTTATGCCGTGGAAATAGCCAAGGCGAAATGACGCGCCGATCACGCCGTTGCTCAAATCGGTAAATGGGTCCAGCGGGCGCGCTGAACCCGGCGCGCGGGGCGGGATGGAACAACACAAGGTTGGCCAGTTGGAACATCAAAGGGTTGGCCTGCGGCGATGCGGCCTGCGGCGATGCCGGCTGCGCGGCCCCCTCAAAGCTCGCGCAAGGCCGCGGCAATTGGCATCCGCGCGGCGCGGATGGCAGGGAAAAGGCCGCCGATGAGTCCGATCACAGCCGCCCAAGTCATTCCTTCCAGCAGCAACGCCGGTGTCACCCGAAAGGCAAAGGCGACCTGGCAGAAGCTCTGCCAGTTCATGGTGGAAGTGTGAAAGTTGTTGAACGCCAAGTAGGCCAGGCCGCCGCCCAGACATCCCCCCGCCAGCGCCAGCGCCAGCGATTCGAGCAGCAGGGAGACGACGATGGCCCCGGCCCCAAAACCCAGGGCGCGCAACGTGGCGATTTCGCGCGTGCGGGCCGCCACGGCGCTGTACATCGTGTTCAACGCGCCGAATACCGCGCCCAGCGCCATCAGAAACGCGATCAGAAGACCCAGCCTGTTGATCAGCTTGGTAAGTGTGGCCGAATGCTCGGCGTAATACTCCGATTCTCGGGCCACTTTCACATTGACACTCGGATTGGACCCCAGCCAATCCTTGAACGTCTGGTACGCCCCGGCGGAATTGAGTTTCACATAGACCGATTGGTAGGAGTCCCCGCGGTTGAATGCTGCCTGGAGCAGTTTGCCATCCGTCCAGATCTCCGATTCCGCCGCTCCGCCCCCGGCGGAGAATATCCCCGTCACCGGCCAGTCCGCCCGTCCCACTTTAATCGTGCTCCCGACCTCCAGCCCGCTGAATTCCTGGGCCGCGCCGACGCCGGCGATCACCTCGTTCTTTCCCCACTGGTTCATCCGGCCGGCCAGGATGTGGATGTTTCCCCGCACCTGGAGCGCCGCCGGGTCCACGCCGCGCAGTGGCACATTCGCATCCGTCCCGGTGGACCGCTTGGGCACGTTGATCATCACATAGAGTTCCGCCGACGAGAGCGGCCCGTTCTCGCCGCGCGCCACGCCGGGGGCGTCGGCGATGATCCGCGTCGTTTCGTGGTCCAGTCCGCTGACCATTTCGCTGTCGGCCCCGCTGCGCAGTACGATCGCTTTATCGTCGGATACCGAGGCGAGCATGGCGGATTTGAAACCCACGGCCATCGAAAGGATGCCGACCAGCACGCCCACCACCCCCGCGATGCCAATCACCGTGGCGGTGACGGCCCCCAGCCGACGCGGCAGGCTCATCAACCCGAAGCGGGTCACCGCGGCCACTTGGCACAACCAGTTGATCGGGCCGGTCATCTTACATCCTTCTCAAGGCCTCGGCCACGCGCAGCCGCATCGCTTGGAGGGCGGGCAGAATTCCCGCCGCCACCCCCAGCGCCAGGCTGATGCCCAAGCCCGTCAAAAGGTCCTTCGCCGGGAAATAGTACATCGGCAGCAGGCCGCCGGTCGGGTCCCCGCGCGAAATGACCAGCCACGACAGGCCCAGGCCCAGCACCCCGCCCAGCACCGAGAGGGCGCAGGCCTCGGCCAGCACCTGTCCCAGCACCTGAACATTGGTGAAGCCGATGGCCTTGAGCACTCCCAGTTCCCCGGTGCGCTCGCGGACCGATTGGGCCACCGTGTTGCCGGCCACCAGCAAGATGGTGAAGAACACAGCCCCCAGGATCCCCTGGGCGATAAGCCCTATGTTGCCAATTTGCTTGGCGAACGACTGGGCAAAGGCGCCTTCCGGTTCCGTTTTTGTCTCCGCGGGCGAGTTTGCGAATTCGTCATCAATGCGTTTGGAGATCGCCACCGCCTGCGACGGGTCCCGCACGCGGATAATGTACCAACCCACATGACCCTTGTCATAACGGCGCCCCTCATCGAAGTAATCGTAGCGGAACATCAGAGCCGTCGTATCAACCGCCTTCTCGCGACCATCGAAAATGCCCACCAAATCAAATTCCCAAAGCTGGCTGCCGTCGGCTTTGGTCCAGATGGCGGTCGTGATAGGTATTTTGTCGCCGATTTTCCAGCCAAAACGTTGGGCCGTCTTCCGTCCCGCCACCGCGCCGGTGCGCGTGTTCAGCCACGCCTGTTTCTCCTGGGGGGATAGAACGATCTCCGGGTACGCCGCGAGTATCTCTTCCGGCACCACCGCCGTTTGCGGAAAGAAGTTCCGCGGGTCCTGGTAAATTCCTCCGAACCACGTCTCATGGGCCGACCCGGCGACCCCGGGAATCTTGTTAATAGTCTGCTGGTAGCTTCCCGGCAGCGAGATGATCAGGGAGACCTTGTGGCGGACGATCAGGCGGTCGGCCCCCGCCATCGCCAGGCCGCCGACCAGCGCCTGCTTGATGGCGGCGATAAAACCAAAGAGCATGAACGCCACTAGAATGGATAGGAGCGTCAGCAGCGTGCGCAGCTTCCGGCGCTTGAGGTTGCTCCACAGCAGGGGAAGGAATTTCATTTCTCCCCCTCCCCGCGCAATTGGCCCTTGTCCAGATGGAGCGTCCGCGCCGCGCGGGCCGAGGCGTGCGGATCGTGCGTGACCATGATGATCGTCTTGCCGTGCTCCCGGTTCAGAGCCTGGAGCAAATCCAGTATCTCATCCCCAGCCTTGCGGTCCAAGTCCCCCGTCGGCTCGTCGCACAACAGCAGCGTCGGATCGGTGACAATCGCGCGGGCGATCCCCACTCGTTGCTGTTCCCCTCCGGAAAGCGTGCGGGGATAGTGTTTGGCGCGATGGCTAAGGCCCACGATGGCCAGGGCCGTCCGCACATGTTCGGCCCGCCCGGCCTTGGATAGGTGGGTCAGCAGCAGCGGCAATTCCACATTCCGTTCCGCGTTCAGCCCTGGCATCAGGTTGTAAAGTTGAAAAATAAAGCCGACATGCCGCGCGCGCCAATGCGCCAGTTGCCGGTCCGATAGCTCGTCAATCCGCTCCCCGCCCACCTGCACCGATCCCGTGGTCGGCCGGTCCAATCCCCCGATCAAATTGAGCAGCGTGGTCTTGCCCGATCCCGAGGGCCCCATCAGGGCGAGAAATTGGCCGTTGGGAACCTCTAGGCTCAGCCCGGCGAGCACATGGATGTCCTCCGCGCCGCGATGAAAAACTTTTTCCACCCCGTCCACCGCCACCAGGGTTCCATTATTGGATTGGTTCTGACTCATGATTTCTTCTCCTTCACCTGCGCCCCATCTTTGAGGCCGGGAGGCGATTCGACAATCACTTTCTCTCCGGCGCTCACCCCCGCGCTCAGCACCGCGTCCTCGCCCTGCGTGTCAAAGACCGTCACGGCGCGGCGCTCGGCCCGGCCGTTGGCGACGGTGAAGACCACGTCGCCCCCCTCCTGGTTTTGCACGGCCGTCTTGGGAATCAGCACGGAGCGCCTGACGGCGGCGGGCGCGCCGGCGGTCTGGCGAAAGGCGACCTTCACCGCCATGTCCGGCAGCATGCGCGGATCCAGTTTGTCGAAGCCCACCCGCACCTTTACTGTGGCCTTCTGCCGGTCCGCCGTGGGGATGATCGCGATGACCTTGCAGGGAATCCGCCAATCGGGATAGGCGTCCAGCACCGCCTCCGCCGGTTGGCCCGGTTCGACGCGGTTGATGTAACTCTCGTTGACGTCAATCTCAATTTCCAGCGAGTTCATATCTACAATCGTTCCAATTCCCGTCCGCGTGAAGCCGCCCCCGGCCGAGACCGGCGAAATCATTTCGCCGGGCTGGGCGTCCTTGGTCGTCACCACCCCGTCAAAGGGCGCGCGGATCACCATGTCGTCAATTTGTTGCTTCCACAACGCCACCTGTTTCTCCGCAGCCTTGATGTCCAGTTCCTGCCGCGCCACCCGCGCGCGCAACGTCATCGCATCAGACTCCGCCTTCTCGAGATCCGATTGCGACGCGATTTGTTCTTTGGCCAGATTCGCGTCGCGCTGGAACTCCGCGTCCGCCTGTTTGAGTTGCGCCCGCGTCTCGCCCAGCAGCAGCCGCGTGGAATCCAATTGCGCCTGCGCCACGTCCAGGCTGGCCTTCAGATTCGAGTCG
The DNA here is from genome assembly GCA_049522055.1 of Verrucomicrobiota bacterium. GTDB lineage: Bacteria > Verrucomicrobiota > Verrucomicrobiia > Limisphaerales > Palsa-1400 > JBEKOF01. Next base: position 5,169 of record JBEKOF010000261.1, read on the forward strand.
TCCAGCCGCGCCAGCACCTGTCCTTCCTTCACCTTCATCCCCTCATCGAAGAGCACCTCCATCACCTTTCCCGTGCTCTTGGAAGAAACGGTCGCTTCGCGCCGCGCGGTCACGTAACCCGAAGAATTGAGCACCGTGCGGTCCGCCTCGCTCGCGCCGGACGCCGCCCGCGCCGCGGCGGTCCTCACCTCCAACACTGCCGGATGCTGGCGCCACCAGACCGCGGAGCCTGCGGCCAGCAGGGCGAGCGCCGCCGCGACCGCCAGCCACGGCGCGGAAGATTGCGCCCGTTCCGGCCCGCGCTCGATGCGCAGATCATCCAAGGCTGGTTTCTGGGAACTCATTGCCGGCTGACATCAAACCGGCTTTATGTCCGAGGGTCAAGCCCGTCCGCACCGCTCCAATTCAGATCCGCCGCAGAGTACCGGAAATCACCTGCCCCAGCCGACGGCACTCTTCGGCAACACGGCGATAACATTTACTTCCACCGGCTCGCCGAATGTCACCCGTTGCGCCATTGCCACCGAATGCTGGTCGCGCAGGTGTCCGTAAACTTTCATCGCCAACGCGCCGCCGTCTTTATGGCCGAGCCAACGGCTCACCGTGGGAATATCAACACCGGATTCGATACATCGTGTCGCAAAAAGATGCCGCAGGTCGTGATGCGTGAATCGGGTGATGCCCAATTTCTTGCAGGCTGAGTTAATCGCTCCCTGGCACTCTTGAACCCGCATGACAGGGGTTTGCGGCGGCTCGATTGGACGCTCCGCCCGGAGCCGCTCCAGAAGCCCCCGCATGTCAGGAATCATTGGCACACGCCGGATTGACCAGTTTTTCGTGCCGGTCACAGGATCGCCGCGAACGACAATTTCGCCTTTCTCAAAGTCGCAATCCGCCCAGGTAATCGTTTCGGCTTCGCCTTTTCGGAATCCGCCGAAGGCGAGAAACCGGACCAGATCAGCGCAATCACGGCTGCACCAGGCCCCGCCGTGCTCGACAGCCTCCACCAACGCCATGAATTGCTCCTGCTCCGGCAGCGTCAGGACCTTCCCGCGGATTTTCGCCTTTTTTACGATGGCGGCCGGATTCCCGTAACGGGCGCCCTCGGCTATCGCAATATCCAGGATATGGCGCAACGTGCCGACGGTGTTGTTGTAAACCGACGGGGAGTATTTCGCGCCGAACCGCGCCGCCCAATTCAGACATTCCCGCTCCGAGATTTTGCGCACGTCCATTTCCCGCAGACCCGGCCACGACTTGACCAGCCCCTCAATGCACTTTTGCCGGTAAAGTTTCGCGCTCGGCTTCAATTCCACTTTCGCCTCCAGCCGGCTGGCGTAGATGCCCAGGGCATCGCCAAACGTCATTTTCCCTTTGGAGACCGAGGCGCGCGACTCCACAGCCTGGCGCTCGGTCTTGAGCAGATCAGACAGCCGAAGCTGGGCCACGCTGAGAACATCCGTCTTGAGCGACCGGCGAATAAGCTTGCCGCTCACCCGCGCCCGCGCAAAATAAACGCCGGATGGAACATAACGAACAAGATTGGCGACAGGGCTGTTTGCCCACTGTGATTGGATGGAATCCGTTTTCATTCCAGCAGTATCACATGGCAGTATCAGATTGTCAAGTCCTTATTGGATGTAGATTTGTAAATCGTTCATATTTAATCACGTGGGCCCATAGCTCAGAGGTCAGAGCAGGCGACTCATAATCGCTTGGTGTGATTCGCTCGCATCCTCTTAATTCAAAGACACTTACGCAAGCGGTGTTTTTTTCTGGGCCACTTCTGGGCCACTTTTTGAGAGTGTTTTCAGAAAAACAGACCCCTCCCCCGCCTGCAAAAACCGTTGGACTTCCGCCTTTGGAATTAGAATGCGCCGCAGCCCCGGCAATTTCCGCAACACCTTGCGGCGAACCAGTCGCCGCACCGTTTCTGCGCAAACACCCAATTCAGTTGCGCTGCTCTTTACGTCCAGGGTCTGACATTCGGGAATGGTTGTTGTATTCATAAACTCAAGTTTCACGAGTCAACAGCCTACGACCCATTACGACTTCGTTGGTGTGCCTGCCACACAATCTGTCATTTTCCGAATTGAGCGATGGATGAAGGCGAGCGGGACCGCCTTGGCGGGGTGCATTCGGCTACGGTCAGATGTATGGAGAACTGATTAGTGGGCCTGCCCGGACTCGAACCGGGAACCAAAGCATTATGAGTGCTCTGCTCTAACCAATTGAGCTACAGGCCCGCCGGGGTATGATTCCAGAAGCACCAGCAACTTTCAATAGCAGACTGAAAATGTGAAATGCCACCACGAATTACCGTGCTTTGAAAAACCGTCCGTGAAAATCACGGAGCCGCAGAATTTGGGGGTTATACGCTTATTTTCATCCGTTGTTTCGGCCGAACGGCGTTTCTTTTGTTCTGCGTTTCAGCGTTTTTCTCCTCGCTCTCGTCAACTGACGCAGCTTCCACCTGGCTGGGGGCCTGGTTCTTGGTGAGATCAAGTTTTTCCTCAATCTCACTCTGGCGCCGGGTCAGTTCCTGAAAGCGGTCCTCGCGCTCGAATTTCGCGCCGACTTTTTCACCAAGCTCTTTGACTCGCTTGTGGGCATCGGTGATGTCCAGTTCCAACCTTTCCGCGCGTTCCTCAAATCCTTGAACCGTCGCTTCCAGCGAGCGGATGGTGCCGAGAGCCGTGTCTGTGACCCGCGCGCCGTAACTGTTGCTCCCCCGCACAACCATTTCGACGGTGTTGTTGAAACCCGGACGCAGGAACAAATCAAAACCGGCGAAGCGTCCGATTTTGATGTCGTCGCCAAACCGTGCCTTCAGTTTTTCCGCTCGGCGCATGATCAATTCACCAGCGATGCCCCGGTTGTTGGATTTCTGCCCGTCAAGCTCAATGCGGAATTTGTCGCCTGACGTGTCCTGCCGGACACCCAAATCCTGCCGCAGATTGGCGAGGCGCGTGGTAAAGATTTCCGCATCCTCGTGCGAGCGGCGGAGATTGGTGCGGATTCGATATTGCTCCTCGGCATGGGCGGAGCGCAATCGGGTGAGCCGGATCAACTCCGCGTCCACCTGGGCTTTTTCAATCACCAGCGGATTGCCCGACGCGATGGCTTTCACCTCGGCATAGGTCAAAGCCGCTGAATCCAAATCTTCAAGCCGCCGGATCGTCATATCGCCGCTCATCACTTGCGCGATGAACTTCGCCTTCGTCTCCAACGTCTGCCACATATAGGCGTCGAAACTGCCCTCGGTGACGTAGCGAAAAATCTGCACAACGGAGTTTTTATTGCCCTGCCGTAAAATCCGTCCTTCGCGTTGCTCCACGTCTGCCGGTCGCCACGGCGCGTCGAGATGATGCAGGGCAATCAACCGTTCCTGCACGTTCGTCCCGGACCCCATCTTCTGCGTGCTGCCGAACAGCACGCGAACTTTGCCCGCGCGGACATCACGGAACAGCATCATCTTGGAAACATCGGAATCATAGTCTTGAATGAACGCGATTTCTGAAGTTGGGATGCCGAGCTTTTCCAACTTCTGCGCCATGTCATTATAGACGGAGAAGCCCTTGTCTTTCGGCGTGGACAGATCGCAGAACACAAGCTGGGCGGAACGCTCCGGCTTGGATTCCTGCCAGATGTTGAAAATCTTTTCGACGGCCAGATTCACTTTGCCCTGCGGTTCGTCCGGCGCGGCTGGTTTCATCAGCCGAAGATCCAATGCCGCCTTCCGTCCCTCCGATGTTATTTTGAGCATATTGTCTTCGCTGGGGTCAACCCGGCCGGA
>JBEKOF010000262.1:0-6879 GCA_049522055.1 Verrucomicrobiota bacterium
GAACTCAACCAAACGAAAACCGTCTTTCCAGGTTCCCAATTGCGCCTGCACCACTCCATTCGGGAGGCATCTTGACGCAAAAAGCGGACATTTTGATTGACCCCTATGTCAGGAGTTCTGGATTCATGCGCCTAATCCGCCGCCGCCGTGCCAGGCAGGTGTTGAGTTGCATGAAGCTCGCGCCATACAGCGGGTGGAACAAAAACTTTTCCAAATTCAACGCGCAACAGTTCCGCCTGACCAACGGCGGCGAGATAATTGATGACCGAAGTGTCACTTACAACTGCGGGCATAAGCGAGGTCTTCTTCGAGTTCCTTCCGACCGTAGTGCATGGGAATGCCGCGCTCGGCAAGAACGTCGTTAAGATCAAGACGGCTCAGGCCCGCCAGTTCCGCCGCCTTGCCCAGACCCAGCGCCTTTTGTGCGTAAAGGGCCACGGCCAGTTCCAGCTTCAGGCGCAGTTCCGCCTCGGCGGGCGTGACGTGCAACGCTTCGTGGATGTTGTTCGGAATGTCAAGCGTGATGCTCATGGCATATCCTTACATGCATTGTGCAAATTAGTAAAGACCCCTGTTTTCACCGATATCGCGTGACAGCAAAAATCAATGCTGCGACATTAGAATCTATCGTGCAACGTGAGTTGACCTGTTACACTTGTGGATCATCGCTTCTTCTGAATCGAACAGGCGGTGCTAATTACCGTTGGGAGTGCCCCAAGCACTGCCTCCCGCCCATTGACACTGGCGTGCCAACCGGGGAGCCGATAGATTATTTGCAGGAAGATGAATCCGGGAGCGTCGAGTTCAATGCCTCGCATTTCGCCGCACCGCTAACGGCGAGTCGGGTCAGCACCGCGAAAGTCTTCATGGCTCAAATCTTGTGCCATTTTATCGAATGCACTTGGGGCGGGTGCTACAATTCGCTGTATTTCAATGTTCTTGTACCACATTTGGATTGCCCAGAAATCGTTGACCACGTTCTGCGCAGTCCGGCTGTTCGCGAAGAAATGGGGGTGTGGGTAGGAAAAACAGGCGCGAGGCTTTATCCTGAACTCCGCAACCGACTTCAAGGTGTCACATCCACGCGCATTCACAAGTATCTCGCAAATAATTTTCCGGACGCTTGCTAACCAGGCGATGACTCCGCCAAACGGCCTCGATATCGGCTGGAAATTGGTTGGATTCAATTCATGAGCGCGATTGAAGTCAATGCACAGACCAAAAAGCTGCCGCAGGTTCAGCGGCGGAAGGTCTATCGGTTCGTGGGGGAACAATTGCGCCGCGAGGAAGACCGTCGTGACAACGAGGCGGCAAATCAGGCGCTGGAGGAAAAAGGCGAAAACATTCTGTGGACTCAAGCCCGCAAAAGGCTGGGTTGGGCATGAGCCGGCTTCAACTTCAGATTTTGGCCATCCGCGACCGCAAAGAAATTTATCGTTAAGCCAGGCCAATTTCCATTTCTTTAGTCGCCTGGAAGCGATGTTGAAATGGGCCGCTGTCGGCCTGGGATGAGAAAAACGCTGGCAACCGCGCGCAAATGCCGTAAAGTTGCGCCCGCATTATGCCCAGGCGAACGGACATCCATTCGGTGCTGATTATCGGCGCGGGGCCGATCATCATCGGCCAGGCCTGCGAATTTGACTATTCCGGCACCCAGGCCTGCAAAGCTCTGCGCGAGGAGGGCTACCGGATCGTGCTCGTCAACTCCAACCCGGCCACCATCATGACCGACCCGGAATTCGCCGACCGCACCTACCTGGAGCCGATTACTCCCGAGGCGGTCGAAAAAATCATCGCGCGCGAAGCCGGGGAGCTGCGGCGCCTGGGCGCGCCGGGCAAACTCACGCTCCTCCCGACCCTCGGCGGCCAGACCGCGCTCAACACCGCCATGGCCCTGACCCGGAGCGGCGCGCTGGAAAAATACGGCGTGGAAATGATCGGCGCCAACGCCGCCGCCATCGAGCGCGGCGAAGACCGCCAGATTTTCAAGGACCTCATGCTCTCCATCGGCCTGGACGTTCCCATCAGCGGCACCGCCCGCCATTTGGAGCAATCCCGCGCCGTGGCCGAGCGGATCGGCCGTTTCCCGCTGATCATTCGTCCCGCCTACACTCTGGGCGGCACCGGCGGGGGCATTGCCTACAACCGCGAGGAATTTGAAACCCTGGCCCGCCGCGGCCTGGAACTGTCCCCCGTTTCGGAAATCCTCATCGAGGAATCGCTCCTCGGCTGGAAGGAATTTGAAATGGAGGTCATGCGCGACAAGGCCGACAACTGCGTCATTATCTGCTCCATCGAGAATTTCGACCCCATGGGCGTGCATACCGGCGACTCCATCACCGTGGCCCCCATCCAAACCCTGACCGACAAGGAGTATCAAATCATGCGCGACGCCAGTTTCGCCGTCATTCGCGCCGTGGGCGTGGAGACGGGCGGCTCGAACATTCAATTTGGCGTCAACCCGGACAACGGGCGCATGGTCATCATCGAGATGAACCCGCGCGTCTCCCGATCCTCCGCGCTCGCCTCCAAGGCCACCGGCTTTCCCATCGCCAAAATCGCCGCCAAGCTGGCCGTCGGTTATCTGCTGGACGAAATCCGCAACGACATCACCCGCGAAACCCCCGCCAGTTTTGAACCGACCATTGATTACGTGGTCACCAAGGCGCCCCGCTTCGCCTTCGAGAAATTCCCCCAGGCCGATCCGATGCTCAACACCCAGATGAAATCCGTCGGCGAGGCGATGGCCATCGGGCGCACGTTCAAGGAATCCTTGCAAAAGGCCTTGCGCTCGCTGGAGATCGGCCGGGCCGGTTTGGGCGGCGACGGCAAGCCGTGGCGGATCGGCGCGACCGTGTATCAAGACCGCGACATCCTGCCGGCCGATCTCATCAGCCAGAGACTCAGTTCGCCCAACGCCGAACGGGTTTTTTTCATCCGCCACGCCTTGCGGGCCGGCTTCACCGTGGAGGACATCTTTGAGCTCTCCAAAATTGACCGTTGGTTCCTGGCCCAGATCAAAGAGATTGTGGATTTCGAGGAGGAACTGGCTGCGGAGGACCATTGACCCGCGGTGCGGCGTCATGGGGCGGCCCGGGCAACCCAAGGAGCAAAATCCTTGATTTCTCTGAACAAAAATTGGAATTCTGCTGTCATTTAAGCATATTCGCTTTCTATCTGTAAACTATGAATACTGGAATCAGTGCCATCAATGATGAGGTGCAGCGGGCCAGCGCGTTTGTGCGGCCGCTTTTCAATGAAATTGGCAAGGTGGTCGTCGGCCAGAATTACCTGGTCGAACGGCTCGTCATTGGCTTGCTGGCCAATGGACACGTCCTGCTGGAAGGGGTCCCCGGTCTCGCCAAAACATTGTCCGTCAAAGTGTTAGCCGCGTGCCTGAACGTCAAGTTCTCCCGGCTGCAATTCACCCCGGACCTCCTCCCCGCCGACCTGATCGGCACCCAGATTTACAATCCCCAGACCGGGGCCTTCACCACGCGGCGCGGGCCCATCTTCGCCAATCTGGTGCTCGCCGACGAAATCAACCGGGCGCCGGCCAAGGTGCAAAGCGCGCTGCTGGAAGCCATGCAGGAAAAACAGGTCACCATCGGCGACCAATCCTTCAAACTCGAGGAGCCGTTCCTGGTGCTCGCCACCCAAAACCCCATCGAACAGGAAGGCACCTATCCCCTCCCGGAGGCCCAGGTGGACCGGTTCATGTTGAAGCTCAAAATCGTCTATCCCTCGCGCGAGGAGGAGCGGCAGATCCTGGACCTGATGGCCATCACCAACGCCGCCCCCACCGCCAACCCCGTCGTCACCGCCCGGCAAATCCTGGAGGCCCGCCAGGTCATCAACGACATCTATATTGATGACAAGGTGAAGGATTACATCGTGGACCTGGTCTGCTGCACCCGCGATCCCGCCGTCTACAAAATCGAGGGTTTGCAAGGCCTGATCCAACTCGGCGCCTCCCCGCGCGCCACCATCGCCTTGACCCTCTCGGCCAAAGCCTACGCCTTTTTGCGCGGGCGCGGCTACGTCACCCCCCAGGACGTCAAGAGCGTCGGCATGGACGTCTTGCGCCACCGCGTGACCGTCACCTACGAAGCCGAGGCCGAGGAAAAAACCAGCGAAACCATCATCACCAAAATCTTCAACGAACTGCCCGTGCCGTGATTTTAGAATCGCAACGCATGCTAAAACCGACCACAAAGGATTATGCGGAGTACTTCCGGCTCTCCCTCGAGGCTGGTCTTTGTCGTGAGGATGAGATTGAAAGTTGGGCATACAAGATGATCATTGAAACCAACCCACCAGTCCCAAACTGGTTGCTAAGTCTTTCAACGGATGGTGAGATTAGCAAAAACAAACTACTTCAATCAGTACCCGGTGAAGCTGACCAAAATGTAACTTGGAGCCTTCTGCTCGCGCGATTAAGTACTGCCTATCGTGCTAAACACTTCAGCAGAATACAGATCGTGGAAGTGATATTCCGTTGGATTTCAGCCGGTGTGATTCCGAGCCAATTCTTACAAGGGGCAGCCAAATTGGATCAGAGCCTTGATGGAATGATAGACGGATGGGGATCAGAGGATCAGTTCATAAAGGACTTTGAGGATTTTCTTGTGCCGTTCCGCTCTTTTCAGTCACTCCTACCGTAACCATTGCAGCAGGCATTGCCATGATTGCCAGCGAGATTTCCAACCGAACCAAGCAGACCAGGCTTCGCACGAGCCGCATCGGGGCCGAAATGCTCTCAAGCTTGTCATTTCAACCGCCGGCGCAGTTGGGCGGGATTTCGCGCACCGTGCCAGATAGCCAACACTTTGACCTCGCGAAATTCCATGTTAATGACGAAATAAATCGAGTAAGGCCACGGGCCAGGAACCTTCGCTTTGCGGCTCAGGCGACTGGCAAAGCGAAACCGCTCCGGCTTTCGGGAAAGAGTTTGCAGAAACTTGCGAATCGCGTCGTCCAGTTGCAGCCCAACACCGGATTCGCGTTCTTCATACCACTCAACAGCCTCATTCCAGTCCCGTTTGGCTGCCGCTTCGGCGATGACCTTGAAAGTCATTTCGCGGCGAGAAAGCGTTTTCTGATTTCTGCGGAGACTTCCTCAATCGGCGTGCCGCGTCCGGGATTGTTCAAGGCGTCTTCGGCGCGGCGGTCAAGTTCAGCCATTTGCTCCGGTGACAATTCGTCATCAAAGTGTCCGAATTCTTCCAGAATCTGGCCGGTAACTTCACGCCGTTCCTTTTCCGGCAATCGCCGGATTTGCTCTAAAATTTCCGTCGCACTCATCCCGGCAATTTACCGCGCCTTTTTGCCCGCGCAAGCGGAGTTTTTCATCGGCGCAATTCAGAATTCACCATTCTCAATTTCCCCCATGATCCCCCGCGAAATCCTTAAAAACTTCCGCCCGACCAGGCTTCGCACCAGCCGCATCGGGGCCGAAATGCCCTCAGGCCTGTCATTTCAGCCGTCGGCGCAGCTTGGCCGGGTCTTGGTTTCCCTGCCAGACGGCGATTATTTTCACAAGATGCCGCTCCTCCAAAACCGTGAAGTAAATAGAGCAAGGCCAGCCGATTATTTTTGCTTTGCGCGTGCTTGGCGCGGCTTTGGGATAGCGAAACGGATCGCAAATGATTTGTCGCAGATACTCGTCAAGGACAACAGCCAATCGTCCGCCAACTCCGGCTTCGCGCTCTTCATACCAGTCGCCCGCCTTGCGCATTTCTTCACGGACATCGGCCTCGATGAGAAGGCCGAAGCTCATTGTTTCACGTTGTATCGTGAATACAGTTCGGCCCGGACTGTTTCCCAAGGCGTGCCTCGTTCGGGATGTGCGCGGGCTTCGGCGGCACGGCGTTCTAGCTCGGCGAGCTGTTCCGAAGTCAGTTCGGGGTCATATCCCTCTTCGGCGACGATTTCCCAAAACTCTTGCGCAAGTTTGATCCTCTCTTCTTGTGGAAGAGCCTTCGCTGCTTCGAGAATTTCCTTCGCACTCATGCCCGCAATTTACCGCGCCTTTTCGCCCGCGCAAGCGCAGTTTTTCGCCCTGGGGAATTCACTATTCCCCGCTCCCTATTCTCCATTCCTCCAATGATCCCCCGCGAAATCCTCAAAAAAATCCGCCCGACCAGGCTTCGCACCAGCCGCATCCGGGCCAAAATGCCCTCAAGCCTGTCATTTCAGCCGCCGCCGCAGTTGGGCGGGATTCCGCGCGCCGTGAAAAACCGAGATGACGGAAAAAACGTCTTCCTTGATCGCGAAGTAAATGCGGTAGGACTTGAATCGCTTGAGATGGATGGTGCGGGCGCGGCCGCGCGTTTTGCGGAAAAGCTCCGGTTGAACTTGCGCGCGTTCCAATGCCTGCATGACTTCCCTGGCAAATTCCTTCCCGAGACCCGGAGATTCATTTTCATACCAAACTACGGCCTCAAAAAACTCAGCCTTGGCCTCAGGCTTGAAAAAGGAATCAAGGTTCATTTCAAGCCAAAGCGTTGCCGCATTTCAGCTTTGATTTCTTCAAATGGAATTCCAGCGCGGGGATTTTTCTCGAAGTCCGCCAGACGGCGGTCAAGTTCCGCCGCCTGCTCTGGCGTCAGGTCGGGGTCCAATCCGTTGTCGGCGATGTCGTCCCACAAATCCTGCGCCAGCTTGATGCGTTTATCGAGCGGCAGCGCCTTGGCAGCGGCAAAAACTTCCGTCGCACTCATGCCCGCAATTTACCGCGCCTTTTCGCCCGCGCAAGCGGAGTTTTTCGGCTGCGCAGTTCCCCATTCTCAATTTCCCCCATGATCCCCCGCGAAATCCTCAAAAAAATCCGCCAGATCGAACTGCGCACCACCCGGCTCGTCACCGAGACCCTCGGCG
>JBEKOF010000263.1:0-6854 GCA_049522055.1 Verrucomicrobiota bacterium
TCAACCGATGATGAACAAACCGGGACAACGCGACTTGCCCAGCCCCCTTTGGGGGCTGGGCTTTGGCCTCCTCTGGAGGCCACAGTCCAAAGCCCCGCCCTTTGGGCGGGGATTTTTACTGGACATTGCCACATCCAAGTACTATCATCCCCATCAAAGTTCACCGTCAAAAAACAATGTTGAATTATGACAACTAATTGCTTCACCTCCCGCAGAGATTTCCTGAAAACTTCCATGCTCGGTAGCGCCGCCGCCCTGGCCGCCTGGCGCCTCCCCTCCGCGCGGGCCGCCGCGCCGGAGCCTGCGACCGCCCCCGCCTCCGCGGCCAATTCCACCAGCCAGGTCGCGTTGACCGCCGGCGACGACCGCGCCAACCTGGCCTTCAAGGCCCTGGAGCCGTTCAAGAAACAAATCGCCGCCGCCATTGGCGACAAGCGCGTCATCCTCAAGCCCAACAACGTCATCACCAACGTCCCTCTCTGCGCCAGCCACGCCGACAATTTGGAGGGCATCCTCGAATTCCTCAAGTCCATCGGCAAAACAAATGTCGCCATCGCCGAGTCCCCGGCCAATGGTTCCGCCCTCGATGGCTTCGCCAACTATGGCTACAATAAATTCGCCGCCCAATACGGCGTCAAACTCATCAATCTCGACTCCGAGGCCTTCGACATCGTTCAATGCATTGACGAAAAGGATTTCCAGCCCCATCCTTGCCGCGTCTCCAAGCTCTTGCTCGGCCGGGACAACTTCATCATCTCCGCCGCCAAATTCAAAACCCACGACCTCGTCGGCATCACCCTCTCCCTCAAAAACATCGTCGTCGGCGCTCCCATCAAGGACCCGGGCGCAGGCCTGGGCCCCGGCGGCGCGGGCAAGTCCGACAAGCGTCTCACCCACGGCGGCGGCACTCACGGCATCAACTACAATCTCTTTGCCCTTTCCCCCATACTCCATCCCCACCTGGCCGTCATTGACGGCTACGAAGGCATGGAAGGCACCGGCCCCGTCCATGGCACCCCCGTCGCCCAAAAAGTCTGCGTCGCCAGCCTCGATTGGCTCGCCGCCGACCGCGTCGCCGCCGAACTCATGGGCGTTGACGTCAGCAAGATCGGCTACCTCGCCTTTTGCGCCCAGGCGGGCGACCGCGGCCAGTCCGATCTCAGCAAAATTGAGATCCTCGGCCCCGCCATCAAAGACCACGCCAAGACCTACCAACTCCCGAAAACCTGGGACCAGATCATCAGTTGGCAAAAACCCCTCCTGGCCGCCTGACCTGCATTGATTCTTTATGAAAGACCATCCCATCTCGCGCCGCCGTTTCCTCGGCGCCGCCGCCCTGGCCGGGGTCGCCCTCCCCGGCGCTTTCAACCGCGCCCTGGCAGCCGAGGCTCCCGCCGGCGCCGACGCTCCGCCCTTCAGGCCGCCTCCGGCGGACGCCATGCCGGTTATTGACACTCACATTCACTTGTTCGATCCGTTTCGCCCCGGCGGCGTGAGCTATCCCAACAAGAACAACCCCGCCCACGCCGTTATGTACTTGACCTCCAAGCCCGCGCGCTACCGGCCCATCGCCGAACCGCTCGGCATTGTCGGCGCCATTGAAATCGAGTGCAGCGCTTTGCTGGAAGACAACCAATGGGTCCTGGATGTCTGCGCCCCGGAGGACATCATGGTCGGCACCATCGGCCATCTCACCCCAGGCACTCCCGATTTCAGGGCCAATCTCGACCGCTTCCACAAAAACCCACTCTTCCGCGGCATTCGTTATGGCCTGGGCAGGCAGTCCGGCAGGGAATTCGACCGCCCCGAGTTCGTCGCCGACCTCAAATATCTGGCCGACGCCGACCTGGTTATGGACACCGCCAATCCCAGCGTCGCTTTGCTCGCCGATGTCGTCCGCGCGACTGACCACGTCCCCAATCTCCGCGTCGTCATTGATCACCTGCCCCAAATGATCCCGCCCACCGAGGGCGCCGCCAAGGTCTCCTACGATGCCAGCATGAAAGCCTTCCGCGACCGCCCCCAGATTTTCGTCAAGGTCTCCGAAGTCTTGCGCAACAAGGACGCCTCCTTCCCGAGAGTCCCCAACGAGGAAGTGCGCACCGACACCGAATTCTACCGCCCCAGGATTGACGAAATCGTGGACGTTTTCGGCATGGACCGCGTGCTCTACGGCAGCGACTGGCCCAACGGCGACCAATGGCGCCCCGTCCCGGTCGGATTCAAAATCGTTTACGAGTACTTCATGGGCAAGGGCCGGGCGGCGGCCGAGAAATACTTCTGGCGCAACTCCATCAAGTGCTACAAGTGGGTCAAGCGCACCCCCGCCCAGTCCAAACTGTCCTGACCTCCCGGCCCCGGCCGGCCGGGACATTAATTGTACTTGACACACCGTCCGCCGCATCGGCGCGTTTATTGCGCCAACTCATAGAACTGCGCGCTGCCGCCCGCCGTCACCGTCACCGTCAACTGCCCTCCCGCGCTGACCGGGGCCGTCCCCGCCGCGCTCCAACTGCCCGGCAAGCCGCTGGCGCTGGTTTGCAACTGGTATGCGGTGAAGTCCTCTCCAGCCGGCCCCGTCGCCGGCCAGCTTAGCAACACCTGGTTCCCCGGTTGCTGTGTGATCTCCAGGATCGGCAAATTGATGAACGTGCTCACCGCCGAGACCGCCGAGACTTGGATGCTCCCGGAAGCCGGCGCCGCCGGGGTCTCCCCGATCGAAACCAGCGCCCCGGCGCCTTCGGTCCCGAACCCTTCCACCACCACCGTGTTGCCGGCCCCGCCCGTGAGCGCGCTGCCGATGCCCACGACCTGGTTGATTCCGTCCGCCAGCCCGTCGAGCGCAAAGACGGTCCCATTGACGATGACCCGCGCATAGCTCAGCCCCGGGGTGCCGTTCTGCAAACTCACATACTTGTCGTTCTGGGAGATGTTGTTGAAGACGATTTGAACCTCCCCGCTCTGGCTCAGATAGAGGGTCGCGCTGATCGGGTCAAAGGACATCGTGTTTTCAGAACATCCATCCGCTACGACCAAGGCATTGACCCGCGCGCTGTTTACTCCCGAACCTGGAGTCGTTTCGGTGGCAATCAGCGTCAGATTGGTTGTGCCTGCGGGCAACACGGTAGCTGTGCCTGCTGTCGCAATCCCCGCATTCACCTCAACCGGATAGGCCGTGCTGCCGGCAACTGGAACGCTGACACCCCCATAAACAATGGCTGATCCACTGCTAAATGTGCAGTTGATCATGTTGTAACCCGCCACCGAGTAAATGCCATTGGTGTTCCCGAAGGCCAATTGCTCATCGGTCTCGTCCACCGCGGAATAGGCGCGAGTCCAGGGGCCGTTGGTGGCGGCCAACCCGCCCGCGCAGGAGGTAGCGCTGGTGATGGTTAAGGCCACAACCGCCGTCGCGCCTGACCCCGACACCGCGATGGAAGCGCTGGTGCCGGGCCAGCCAAGGGCCGTTCCGGTGGGCGTGGGGAAGATGTTGCCCCAAGTGGAATTGAAAGATATGGCGCCGGAGGCGCTGGTATTAACCACCGTATAAATACCGGCTGGCAAGAGCGGTCCGTTGATGGTGAATTGGTTGTTGCTCAGCACCAAGGTGCCTTGCGCCACGGTCAGGGCGGGATTCGGCACGGCGCCAGCGACCGAGGTCAGGGTAAGCGTCGTCGGCAGGGGGTTGGTGACAAACCCGCCCGAGGCGATATTAAGAGTGGCGGCGGTATTGCCGCTGGCGGTGAAGCTGCTGCCGCCCATGTTGTAAGGGGCAGCCGCAGTGGAGATGGCGGACACATCAAACTTCGCGCCGCCGGCAATGCTGATGCTGGAGTTGGATAGCGAACCGCCGCCTGACAAAGCCAGCGTGCCCGCGTTGATGGTCGTGGAGCCTGTGCAAGTGTTGGCTCCCGTCAATATCACGGTGCCGGTGGCGTCCAACTCCGTGCTGTTGGCCGTGCCGGCGCCGGTGCCCGGAATACGCCCGATTGTGCTGTTCCCGTTGGCGCTCGATGGCGGAATCCCGATCATCAACGGGCCTGACCCGCTGACCACCCCGTCCACCGTGAGCGTGAAACCGGTCACCGCCGCCAACGCGCCGCCGTTGTTGGTCAAAACCACCGGACGCGCGTTTATTCCCGCGCCGTTATCCAGCGAAAAGGTGGCATCGGCCAGAATGGCCCCGCCGTTCAAAGTGACCGGGGCGCCGGTGGCAGGGGCGCCCAATCCAGAATCCGCCACGATTTCCGCCACCCCGCCATTCAAATAGGTGGGGCCGGTATAAGTATTTGCCGCGGTGTAACTCACCGTGCCAGGACCGGCCTGCACGATGGCAACGCCGGCCACTTTGCCGTCCCCTTCCGCCCCGGTGATATTCAAAAATCCATTGGTGTTATTTTGCCAGATGACGACCGAGCCTGGGTAGCTTGAGCTGCGCAGCCCGCCTTGAAAGCTCGTTACTCCAATGTTAAACGCCCCTACATTTGGGGTGACCAGAATGCCCCCAAGCTGTGTTGTGCCGCCGCCCGCGTTGTACGTGGCGGCTCCGGCGGCGTTGAATCGGATGCCTGAAAGATTGTCGGTGTTATGACCGGCGCAATTGCCGACCAAGTCCCAAGGTCCGCCGCTGGATCCGCTGCCGCCTCCAGTGTTGCCGGCATTAACAAGAGTATAAGCTCCGTCAGTCCCGTTGGTGCCGGTCCCGGAGCCGGACGCGATTGCCCCTTGGGAAGCGCCGATAATCGTATAGGGGGCCGCGCTTCCTACGACGATGGCATAATCATACAGTCCAACCGTGGCAAACGCCGCCGCATACGTCGTGCCAGTCCCGGGCGAAACCCCGGTCGAGGAACCTGTCAACTGCCCGGTCACCCCATTGCCTGCCGCGGTGGCGGGAGCGCCCGATGTGGTGGTAATATTGGCGGTGGCTGGAACAAGCCCGGCAGTGGTGGCATTGCCAATCGCTCCGCCCTGGCCCGTTGAGGTGGACACATTGGTGGAGTAGCCGGGACCGACAAACATCACGGTTGCGCCAGGGCTGTACGTCAAGGCGCCCAGCGCCAGATTGTTGCTGATCGTAACCGTGCCCGAGGCCGGCGCCACGACGACCGTCGAACTTCCCCCGGTAAATGTTGTACTGGCGAAAGCCTGGCTGTTGGTCAGAGTGCTGCTGCCTTTCATATACAGCGCGCCTCCTCCCATGCTCAACGCCCCGCCCACAATGAGGTTGGCTGCGGGCGTGCTCCCGCCTTCGGAGTAGTCCAGCGTGAAAGTGCCGCTGTTGATCGTGTTGCCCCCCGAGTAAGTGTTGGCCCCCGCCGATTCTCCCGTCAGGGTCACAAGGCCGCCTCCGCTCTTGATCAGGCCCAAACCCGCCCCGACAATCGGACCATTGATCGTCATCGTTCCCCCGCTGATCACGCTGATATTTTCATTCGTAGAAAGGTAGATGGGAAAATTAATCGTTTCGGCGCTGGTCGCATTGTCGGCAAGCTGGCCCGTATTGGTGATGGAGAAGCCCCCCAGAACAAACGCCCCGGCTCCGGGATTAAATGTCAGCCCGTTGAAGGAGGTCCCGGCAGGGTAGTTGTTGTTGGGGCTCAGCCGGGTCATGCCGCTGAAGAACAGGGCGTCCCCAGGGATTGGCGGCATGTTGGCGCTTCCCGGCGCCCAGTTCAGGAGGGTCTGCCAATTGTTGTCAGCCCCGGCGCCGTTCCAGGTATCGCTGCCAGGACCGGACACGACAGTGATTGTCAGCGCCGTGGCATTGCCCGCCGCCTGCGCGAAGCTGTAATTGTTGGCCGACAGGCCGGAGCCATCAATTGGATAGCTGCCTATGGGGCTTGACACCGTTGCGGTGGTCGAAAACACCAGCGTGCCCGTTGTTGCGCTGCTCTGCGTTTCCCCGTTTACAAAACCCGTCACGGTGCCGGAGAACGTCGGATTAGCCACGTCAATAAACCGCCTCACCGGGTTGGCCACATAGGTCAACACCGCCTGGTTCACGGCTTGCGACAACGCGGAGCTGGTACTGGCCGCGTATCCTGAGTCGCCGAGATAAGCGGCCGTTATTGATTGAGCGGACGGACTATAGGCAAGGTTGTCGGTGGTCAGAGTCGCCACACCGCCACTCATGGTGGTCGTGCCGAAGGAAGCGGGGCCTGAATAAAACGCAACCGTTTCACCATTGGGAGGCGGAGGACTGACGGTGGCTTGGAAGGTCAACGAGGCGCCATACGAGCAGGGACTGGCGCCCGCCGTGAGAGCAAGCGTGGTTGTGGTGGCAGCGAAGTTGGCTGCGATTGTCAGCGCGGTGGCATTGCCCGCCGCCTGCACAAAGGTATAATTTTTGGCCGACAGGCCGGAGCCATCAATTTGGTAGCTGCCTGCGGGGCTTGACGCCGTCGCGGTGGTCGCAAACACTAGCGTGCCCGTTGTTGCGCCGGCCTGGGTGTCCCCGTTCACAAAACCCGTCACCGTGCCGGAGAAGGACGGATTAGCCGTGCCAACAAGCCAGGACTCCGGGTTGGCCACATAGGTCAATATGGCCTGGGTCACCGTTTGGGACAACACGGCGCTGGTACTGGCCGCGTAACTTGCGTCACCGGAATAGGTGGCCGTCAGCGACTCAGCGGACGAACTTGATGCGAGCTTGTCAGTAGTCAGAGACGCCACCCCGCCACTGGTGGTGGCGGTGCCGAGGGAAGTCGCTCCTGAATAAAAAGTGACGGTTTCACCATTGGGAGGCGTCGGGCTGACGGTGGCCTGGAAGGTCAGCGAGGCGCCATACGTGCAGGGATTGGCGCCCGCCGTGCGGGCCAGCGTGATTGTCGTAGAGGTGATGCCCGTTGTGG
>JBEKOF010000264.1:0-6852 GCA_049522055.1 Verrucomicrobiota bacterium
TAGCCAATTACAAATCCCTCAGGCGTTCCACCGACCAGTGGATAGGGCTGGCCATCCAGATGGCTCGATTGAAACGCAAACGGAAACCTTGATTGCCCGGCGAGAACGTTTCACTCTCCAGAACCAAATATAAGTGAATATAACCAAAACAGCCCATGCCCCACCCGCACCATGGTAAAATCGCCCGCCTTCCGCATCGGCTTTCCCATTCGACCCGATCCGATCCACTTTTTTGGGGAGTCACCAAGCCCATCCCTAATGATTGCGGTTCGGTTCAGACAGGCATTTTTGGGCTGGATTTGTCCGCCGGCCGATTTACCATGACCCCATGCTCGGCCATTGAGATGGCTTCGACGCCGCCCGCCGCCCTTTTTGATTGCAAGATGTCGCGCCGGCTGGCGTATTGGTTGGCAGGATGCGCCGCATTGGGCGCCAGCGGACTTAAATTTGAATAAACTGTCGCCAAGGACCTTCAAACAAAGTGACAATATGAAAACAAACGAACGAATCCAACATCAGGGAAAAGTTGCCGTGGCCGCCGCCTGTCTCTCAATGGCATGGCTTTTGTGGTCCGGCGCGAACATCGCCGGCGCCCAAACTGCTCCAGCCAATCTCTCGCCGGGATTGCAGGAGGTGGTCAAATTGACGCAGGCAAAAATGGGCGATGACGTCATCACCACTTACATTAAAAACTCCGGCCAGGCCTACACCTTGAGCGCGGACGACATCCTTTATCTCAACAGCCAGGGCGTGTCACAAGCTGTCATCACCACACTGATGCAATCCAAGGCCGCCGCGCCGCCAATGCAGGCTGCGACCCCGCCCAACACCGCCAATCCCTCCGGCGTATTTCCCCAGCCCACGCCGGCGACACCGGCGCCGCCGCCGGTTATGACACCGCCCGCGCAGCCGGACGCCTACGTGCCGCCAGCTCAGCCGCTCCCGGGGGCCGGCATTGATCTGAACTATTTCCAGAATCAACTGGCCCCTTACGGAAACTGGGTGGATGTGCCGCCCTATGGCCCGGCCTGGAGACCGACTGTGGCGATGGATCCCGCCTGGCGTCCGTACTTCAATGGCGGCCATTGGGAATACACCGACTCGGGGTGGTATTGGCAGTCCGATTATCCCTACGGCGACATCGTGTTTCATTATGGCCGCTGGCTGCGCGATTTCCGTTACGGCTGGGTCTGGATTCCCGGTTATCAATGGGCTCCGGCGTGGGTTGCCTGGCGGCAGGCCGATGCTTATGCCGGATGGGCTCCTTTGCCGCCTGCCGCCTATTTCGAACCGGGCGTGGGCCTGATGTATCGCGGGCGCTTTGGCTTGGATGTGGATTTCGGCCTGGGTTACGACGACTTCGTTTTTGTGGGCTACGACCATTTCTGGGCGCCGGACTATCGCGCGTTCCTGGCCCCGCGGATCCTCGTCAGGGACCAGCTCTTTGGCGCCAGTCTGGTCATCAATAACTACAGCTTTGGCCCGGATGGCCGGTTTGTCGTCGAGGGCCTCGGTCGGGACCACATGGCCCTTCTCACCCACCATGATATCCGCTCCTTCAACATCGTCATTCGCGATGCCCGCATCATGCAGGCCCGCACGGTCGAGCGGGCCTTCGTGGTCAATCGCATCAAGGACATCCGTTCACGCCCCGCGAATGATCCGTTGCGCAGGGCGGTCGAAGATCGCGATGCTGCCGTCAGACGCGGACCAGTTCCGGCTGAACGGGGCCGCGCAGTTGTTCCGGACCGTGGCCCGGCAATCAGAGCGACCGAACCCGGCCGCGGCGCCCCCGATGCCAGAGCGATCGAGTCTGGCCGCGGCGCCCCTGATGCCAGAACGCCGGAGGCCGGCCGCGGCGTCCCTGAAAGCAGAACGCCAGACGCCGAAACCCGGGGAGCAGAAAGAGGTTCCGGTTCCAAAGACTCGAAAGATAAATAACATGCCTGGCCGCTGAGCCGTTCTTGCGCGGCGAAAGTTTTGAAGTCCAAAGTTGTCCGTGTTGACTAACTCGGCGCGGCCACTTTGGACTTTGAACTTTGAGGATTGAACTTTAGACTCCGCCCATGCCTCGCAAAGACGCAACCCAATCCCAGTCCCACGGCCTGAATGATGTCATCGGCGTCGTGCTGGTTTTTGCCGGCCTTTTGCTCTTGGTGGCGCTGTTGTCCTACGATAAGAACGACATCGCAGTCAATCATGTCCCGCCCAACAACCCGCTGCACAATTCGGTGGGGCCGGTGGGCGCGCATCTCGCCTACGGCTTGTTCTTTCTCTTTGGCGTGACGGCTTGCCTGATCCCGGCCCTTCTGATGATGTTCGGGCTGGGTTACCTCATGCAATTTCTTTCCTACTTGCGGCGACAATGGGTTTGGGGGGCGGTTTTGCTCGTCTGCTGCATGGGCTGGGTAAGCATGTTCGAGCCGGACCTGCCGATGCTCCGCTCCTTCCAACGCCATCTCAATACGCCCAGTGCGGGAGGCTTTATCGGGCAGTTCTTTTACCAGCACGGCTTGCGCCTTATCGGCAAGACAGGCGGCAGCATCTTTCTGGCGGGGCTTTACATCATCAGCCTTCTTTACTTGACCAACTTCCGATTGGGCCAATGGTGCCGCCAATGGTGGGCCCTCCGCTTCGGAGGCCCCGCCCCCGCCAGCGAAAAGGAACTCGAACGCCGCGCCCGCGAGCTGGATCAGCAAGCCCGCAGACTTCAGGAACAGTTGGACAAATCCGCCAAAGGCGCCCCGGCCGCCTCCAGCGGCTTGGGCGCCGACATGCAGCCAGTGCCCGAACCCACCGTGCGCGATCTCAGTGTCCCGCAGTCCAAGACCGGCTCGGTCCCGAAAAAAGGCAAGGAAGGCGATCTCCCCAAGCCCCCGGCTCCTGCCGGCGAAGGTGCCGTCATTCCCGTCCGCGAAGGCGCCGCGGCCGCAACCTCAGACCTTTCCGGCAAACCGGCCGCCCCGAAAGTTGCGCCGCCGGAAACCCCTGCCAGGCAAACCGGCACCCCCCCCTCTGAAGCCGACGCGGCGCCCGCGTCGGAATCCGCCGCGCAACCCGTGGCCGCTTCCGTTCCTGAAGCTGCCAGCCCCGCGCCCGTGCCACCTGCGCCCGTCAAACCCATCCCTGTCCCACGCAAACCCAAACCCATCGCCGTGGCCGCCGCGCCCAAAATCGGCAACTACCAGTTGCCGCCCTTGGATTTCCTGCAATACGCTGACACCACCCTCAAGCCGACCGAGACCAAGGAGGAATTGATGGCCAACGCCCGTCTCATGCAGCAGACCCTGGCGCAATTCGACATCGAAGTCTCCCCGGGCGACATCACCAAGGGGCCGACCATCACCCGCTACGAACTGCATCCGGCACCGGGGGTGAAACTGGAAAAAATTGTCGCCTTGAGCAACAACATCGCCGCCGCCCTCAAGGCCGAGCGCATCCACATCCTGGCCCCGGTGCCGGGCAAAAGCTCCGTGGGAGTCGAGGTGCCCAACGCGGTCAAAACCAAAGTCATCATGCGCGACCTCTTCGAGGCCGAGGAGTGGCGCGCCACCAAGGCCCGCATCCCCGTCGCGCTGGGCAAGGACGTTTACGGCATGCCCATCATCGGCGACCTGGCGGAAATGCCCCACCTGCTCATCGCCGGCAGCACCGGGTCGGGCAAGTCCGTTTGCATCAACGCCATCATCACCTCGCTTCTCTACCGCTTTGCCCCGGACCAGTTGCGCTTCGTCATGATTGACCCCAAGGTGGTCGAACTCCAGCAATACAACTCCCTGCCTCATCTGGTCGTCCCGGTCGTCACCGACCCCAAAAAAGTCATCCTCGCCCTGCGCTGGGTGGTCAACGAAATGGAGAAACGCTACCAGATCTTTGCCAAAGTCGGCGTCCGCAACATCCGCTCCTTCAACGAGCGCCCCAAACACAAACCCATTCCACGGGCCGATTTGGAATTGCCGCTCCTGGCCAAAAAGGAGAAGATCGAGGCCGGCTCCGACGGGTTCGCCGTCGAGCTGGACGAGGAAATCGTCGTGCCGCGCGACGAGGACATCCTCATTCCCGATCATCTGAGCTACATCGTCGTTATTATTGACGAGTTGGCCGACCTCATGCTCGTCGCCCCCGCCGACGTGGAAATGGCCATCGCCCGCATCACCCAGATGGCGCGCGCCGCGGGCATTCACTGCATCGTTGCCACCCAGCGGCCCAGCGTGGATGTCATCACCGGCGTCATCAAGGCCAACATCCCCGCCCGCATCGCCTTCCAGGTCGCCGCCAAGGTGGATTCGCGCACCATCCTCGACGCCATGGGCGCCGACAAGCTTTTGGGCAAGGGCGACATGCTCTACCTGCCCCCCGGCTCCGCCAAACTCATCCGCGTGCAGGGCGCCTTGATCACCGACGCCGAACTGCAAAGCATTGTGGATTTCATCGCCAGACAGGGCAAGCCCACTTACGAGGTCGAGATTCACCAGCAATTGCAGAAGGCGGGCGGCGGCTTCGAGGAGGAGGACGGCGGATCGGGCGAGGACGAAGAGCTGATCCAGCAGTGCATCGAAATCATCCGCAGCGAGCAAAAGGCCAGCGTTTCCCTCATGCAGCGCCGGCTGCGCCTGGGCTACACCCGCGCCGCCCGCATCATGGACGAACTGGAGCAGCGCGGCATCGTCGGCCCCAACAAGGGCGCCGAGCCGCGCGACATTCTTATTGACCTAGACGGCGCCGGCGCCGACGGCAACCCCCCGCCGACAAGCGATGAAAACACGCCTTCGTGAACGTCGCCAGGGCCTAAGTTGCGGCGGAGGGCACCCCCCGAGTGCCGTGTTCGAGGCCCTCGCCGAACAATCGTTCTTCTTAAAACAAATGCGAGGTGGGTGCCACCCAATCCTCTCAGCGCGCCCCGGTGGAGCTGGCCTTCAAGGGGGGCGCGAATCTCTTGGCAAATTGACGCCGGCGGTCCAGGCGTTCCACGTTCCCGGAATGCGCTTCCATGGCCATGATTTTGAGGAGGATGATGCTCGGCTTGCCCGGCCTGTGCTCCACTACCACGTGGCGCGCGCCAACCGGGTCCTCTGGCGGCATATTGAGCGGGATTAAAAATGCCGCCGAGTTGCATGGGCGGACGCGCGATGGCCCGTCCTCCACGGAAGCCACGGCGGCGGAAATCTGCGTCGGCTTTCTCATCGTCGCCTATTTGAGGTTTTCCCTGGGACAAACTGTGGTGGAAAGGATTCCCAAAGTGGTCTTCAGGACATCCCATTGCACCTTCAAATTCAGGATCTCGTCGCGCAACGCCTTGTTCTCGGCCTGCAATTTGGCCAGGCTGGTCAGGGGCCGGGCGGCTTTTTCCTCCGGAATAGACGGGTACTTCCGTTTCCAATGCCGCAAATCATCCGGGCGCAGACCCAGTTCTGTGGCCACTTCTTCCAGGCCTTTGCCGCTGGATTGGAAAAACTGCACAGCGGCGTGTTTAAATTGATCGTTGTACTGTTTGCGTTCTTGAGTATTGGCTTCCATAACCTTTTCCGGGTTGCTCATAGCCGTTTTGTTATCGGCGATTCTGGTCTCGCCTTTAGGCCACAATGTTATTTCTGCGACTCACCTCCTGTTAGCATCCGGCGTGCCACCAGAAGAAAATCTCATCCTTGGGATCACGCCAAAAACCGAATCCTTGCAAGTGTCACGAGGCAAATGGATTGCGATCCGGCTCATTGGGGGAGAGCCGCGGGGCGAATAAGGGCGCCGACAACAGATAGACCCAGCCAACCAAAAAATGGACAGTCACAAAATATCCCAGTCCAATTAAATCCACCGTTTGCCGGCCGTAGAGAATAATTCCCAAAGTCAACAGGAGGGCCCCCGGCATCAGGGCTGCCGAAGCCAGCCGCCAGGCCCCGGGCCAGGTCAATTGACGATCCCCAAACCAGGCTGCCAATTTTGCGGCAGGCGCGTAAATCGCCGCCAGCGCGGCCCAGATCAGCAGCAGAGCGACGACCACGCCCATGCCCGCCCCGGCCAGAACCACCGGCTGCCAGGCCCCCCACAATGGCTCCAGGTGCGTCTGGCTCAAATCCAGGCTGGAATTAGTGCTGTAATCAAATTCCAGGGAGCCGAGCGCGGAGCTCAAGAGCCAGGACACTTCCACATGCCCCTTGCGCAATGCGATCTGCACATCCGCGCTTTGGTCAATGTCGGCCTGGTCCTCGTCTGTGATGGCCAGGGACAGAAACCTGCTTTCGGCAATCTGCACGCCGGAGATTCCGGAAAGTTGCCCGCGGGCCAGGCTTGCCCCAGGGGGCAGCTTCTGCATGAATTCAGTGACGACGGGGGAATAGCAGCGCCCCAGAAACCAGACCACGTCGGCGGCTGCCAGGACGGCGACAACCACTTGCACAAGAAACAACCGCAACCACCTCGCCTGCGCAAAGGCGGCCACCCCGCCGAAGGTCAATGGCTGCCAGCCAGAGGGCGGCTCCGGTGCGGCCGCCGGGGCCGGGGCGTTCAATGGCTTTTCAGCTTCTTCGCTCACATCTCTGGAAGCATCCGGGTTGGCGCAAAAAGCCCTCAAACAGCCGAGCCGCTCCAGTGCAATTTGCGCCGCACGGTGCCGAAAAAGGACCACCCGCCCAAATGCAGCAGGTTGACCGTGCGGCGGGCGCGATGGATGGTGATGATGTCCCCGGCCCCGACGGTCGCCTGCATCTGCCCGTCCGCCGCCACAATGATCTCCATCTGCTCGCTGAGCACCTTGACTTGCACGGTGGCGTTCAAATTAATGATGACGGAGCGGTTGGAAAGCGCGTGCGGGCAAATCGGGCTAATGACAAATACTCCGGCCGAAGGACTGACAAT
>JBEKOF010000265.1:0-6838 GCA_049522055.1 Verrucomicrobiota bacterium
TGGAGGAGCGATTGCGGAGTGGGTTTGGAATCCATGGCCGGAAGTATATGTGTATGGCATATGCAAAAGGCAACAAAAAAAGAGCGAAAAATCAAAATTGAAGAATTCTGTCCTGCACCCCGGGAAACAAATCGCATTATTTTAAACTCGCAAAACTGGCAGGGAACCTGCTAACATTATCTTTGCGATGTACGCACAATTCCAGGCATGGCTGACGAAGCTCTCGTTCAATTATTTCGACCTGATTGTGCTGGTCGCGCTGGCCGTCGGGCTGCTCCGGGGGCGCAAGCACGGAATGTCGCAGGAACTTCTGCCGATGTTAAAATGGGTGGCCATAGTAACCTTGGGCGGTTTCTTTTACCGCCCGGTCAGCCTGTTCCTCCAGCAAAACATCCCGGGGGCGTTTGATTTGCTCTGGGCCAACCGGTCGGGCTACCTGCTAATCGCGTTGGGAGTTCTGCTGGTTTTTGCCTGGATCAAGAAAGCAATTGGGGAAAAGCTGCTGGGCAGCGACCTGTTTGGAGGCGCGGAGTATTATTTGGGGATGATCGGCGGCATGGTCCGGGCCGGCTGCATCATCGTGGCCGTGCTGGCCCTGATGAATTCGCGCATTGTGACCCAGGAGGAACTTGCGGCCGATGAAGCGGCACAGAAAAAGAGTTTGGAGGATATTCGACTTCCCACCTACGGCACCATCCAGCAGGCCATGCTCTTGCACTCCTTTACGGGCAGATTAGTGAAAGAGAATTTGTCCCGCATCCTCATCGTGTCGGTGACCTCCGAGCAGATGAAAAAAGGCGAAACTGCCGCGCAAAAAAGGGAGGATGTCATCAATCAAGTTCTCGGGACGACCAATAAATAGACACGCCGCCGCCGGCCCCGGGTGAAATGATTTCCCCTGCCACAGTCGAACAAATCCGCGCCGCCAGCGATATCGTGGATGTCATTGGCGGCTATATTCCGCTCAAACGGGCCGGCACGAACTTTGTCGCCCTGTGTCCCTTCCACAGGGAAAAAACCCCCAGCTTCAACGTGAGTCCGCAACGCCAGTTTTTTCATTGTTTCGGCTGCCACAAGGGCGGCGACGTGTTCACTTTTGTCCGCGAATATGAGAACATTGATTTCATTGACGCGGTGCGCCGGCTGGCGGAACGGGCGCGCATCCCCATTGAAACAGACCCGCAGGGCGCCCGGCCCGAAGCGCGGCATCTCAAAGACCAGCTTCTGCTCATCCACGAACAAATCACCCAGCGCTGGCAGGCGGCCCTGGCCAACGATGCCTCCGGCCAGATCGCCCGCGATTACCTGGCCAAACGCGGCGTGGCCGCCGAGGCCGTCCAACTCTTCCGTCTGGGCTACGCCCCCGAGGCGTGGGATGACACCGTTAATTGGGCCAAGAGCAAACATTTTGAGCCGGCCATCGTCGAACAGTCCGGCCTGATACTGCGCAAGGAAGGCGCCAGCCATTATTACGACCGTTTCCGCGGCCGCTTGATATTTCCGATCTGCGACGAACAGGGGCGGGTGATCGGCTTCAGCGGCCGGGTGCTGAGTGGCGACGAGAAAACGGCCAAATACGTCAATTCCCCGGAAAGCCCCATCTTCACCAAGGGCAAGGTGATGTTCGGGCTGGACAAATCCAAACGGGCCATCCTGGACGCCCGTTGCGCCATCGTCTGCGAAGGGCAGCTTGACCTGATCGCCTGCTTCATGGCTGGCGTGAAGAATGTAGTGGCCCCGCAGGGCACGGCGCTCACGGGCGACCATGCGCGCATCCTCAAACGCTACGCGGACGAAGTGGTGCTGTGTTTTGATTCCGACAGCGCCGGGCAAAACGCGGCCGCGCGCTCGCTCGACAGCCTGCTGGCCCCGGGCCTGGCGGTGCGGGTGGCGTCCATCCCCACGCCGCACGACCCGGACAGTTATATCAAGGAATTTGGCGGCCCGGCCTTCCGCCAGTTGATCCAAAATGCCCAGGGCTTCTTTGATTACTATCTGGACCGCCTGTGCGCCGGCAACGATCTGTCCGGCGACCGCGGACGGCGCGCGGTCGTTCAAGCCATGTCGGAGGCGGCGCACAAAACCGGGAGCGCCGTATTGCTGGACACTTATGCCCAAAAAACCGCCTTGCGTTTGGGCGTGCCCGCCGACGCGGTGCGAAATGAATTCAGAAAAGTGTCCCGCGCCCCGCAGGCCGCCAGCCAAGAGACGCTCGACGAGCCCACCGCGGACATTCCCCGTCCCTCGCGCCTGGAATCCGGGTTTCTTCGCCTGTTGCTCGAGAACGACGCGCTGGTGGAATGGATTGGCGCGCATTTGGAATTGGATTGGATCGCCCATCCGGCGGTACGGGACATCGCCGCCTGGCGGCTGCGCATGGAAGAGACCCGGTCGTGGCCAGGGCTGGCGGCGTGGCTTTCAGCAACAGACAACCCCTTGTGGCGGAATCTGATCACTGAAATTCTGGTGGACAAGAGGCCCCTGCCGGATCCTGAAACGGAGATCAAAGGTTCGCCCACCCGCCACGGCGCCGTGAAGAACCTGCGCGACAAATACATCGAGCGCCAATTGGCGGCGCTGAGACAGCACTTCGAATCCCCGGAATTGAGCGACACCGAGACGCGCGAACTTCAGGAGAAACAGCGCCGGTTGAACCAGCTCAAGCAACAACCGCTGGCTCCCAAGAACGGCTGAAAGAATTGAGCCTCCCCCCTCTGCCGGCCCAACTCCCCGCCATGACTTTTCTGCCCATTGCTGACCGGGAGTTGCGCGTGGCGGCGCGGCGCCGGAGCACCTACTACATTCGCGCGGTGACGGCATTGATCGCCCTGTTGGTCGGCGGCTTTATTCTCATCATGGAGCTGCTGAGCAGATCGCTGGGCGTGTCGTCGGGCCTCGCCGTCGGCAAGATGTTGTTCTACGTGTTGTCCTGGTATCTTTTTCTGATTTGCATGCTGGCGGGCGTGTTCCTGGCGTCGGATTGCCTGAGCGTGGAACGGCGCGAAGGCACTCTCGGTTTTTTATTTTTGACGGATTTGAAGGGCTACGACATCGTGCTGGGAAAGTTATTGGCGGTATCCTTGAACGCCTTCTACGGGTTGCTGGCCGTTTTTCCAATTTTCGGATTGAGCCTGGCGCTGGGCGGGATCACTGGCGGGGAGTTCGCGCGCACGTGCCTGGCGCTGACCAACGCCCTCTGGTTTTCCATCACCGCCGCGCTGTGGGTGTCGGCGCGTTCTGAATTGTCCCACCGCGCCATGATCCAGACTTTGTTGTTGCTGGTGCTGCTGGTGGTGATTGTGCCCGCCTTCGCGGCGCGCTTTTCGGATTTGGGCTGGGTGTCCTTGGTCTGCTCCGTCAGCCCGTACGAGCCTTTTTACCATGCCCAAGCGGCGAATTATCCGCGGGGGGCGGGAAATTTCTGGTCGTCCCTGGCCATGTCCAATCTGGCTGGATGGGGGTTTCTGGGGCTGGCCAGTTGGGGGCTGCCCCGGTTTTTGGAGGCTGGCGCGGCGGGACAAAAGCCCAATACATGGCGGGGACTTCTGGCGGGGGATCTGTCCTTGGGAAGGAAGCAGCGGCGGCGCGGGCTGCTGGAAATCAATCCGGTGCTGTGGCTGCTGGATGACTCGCGGGGGCTGCGGTGGATGATCTGGGGATTGTGCATTGTGGGAAGCGGGTTGCAATTCGCCTGCATCGGAGCGATGGGCGCGGTCGTCGCGCCTTACGGGGCGTGGCCTTTCTATTTCTTGCTCAAGGTCCTGTTCGCCATCCAGGCCTGCCGCTTTTTCGGCGAGGCCCGCCGCGCCGGGACGCTGGAATTGCTCTGCACCACGCCCATTGCTGACAAAACTATTTATGCGGGCCTGTGGCTTTCCCTCAGACGGCTCTTTCTCTGGCCGGTGGTGGTGCTGATGTCGGTCGAAGCGCTCTGCCTGCTCTTGAGCCTGAGCCAGACCGGGATGAAGGGAAATGCCGTCATGATCACCCTCTCGATCATCTATGGGGTGCCCTGGCAACTGGCCACCTCCATCGCGGATTTCTTCGCCCTGGGCTGGTTTGGCCTGTGGCTCTCGCTGACCGGGAAAAAGCCCCAGTCGGCCGCCGGGCTGACGATTCTATTTGTCCTGGTGCTGCCGTTTGTGGCCCGCTGCGTGCCGACGCTACTCATTGACGCGGTATTCATCGCCGTATGCGCGTCGAGATTAAGCCCCGATTTCCGCAAGCTGGTCCCCGGAAGCGATCGGGCCGCGCGCTGAATGCTCCCACACGCGCTTATAAGACATCCTCCCGAGATCCCCCAAATCAAAGAGTTCATGCCAGCGGCCTGGGCCAAAGAGAACGAGAAACTGGTTGCTCAGGCCGCTTGACTCCAACTTCACAGTCTGCCTGTTAAATCGTGATCGTGAGGAGGATACTATCTTCCATCCGGTTTGGCTGCCTCAGCTTCCTTGACAAGCTTATCAATGGCTTCGTCCATCACTTGAGTTGCCGGCGAGCCCGTCCAATGTTCTCGAATGAAGCCGCGGGAGTCAATTAGGTAGAGATTGGGCCAGCCCTGAATTTGCCACTCAGAGGTGATGGGTCCTTGCGTGCTGCCGCCATCCCATAAAATGCGCCAGGTCAGCCGCTCGCGTTGTTTGGTCTTGAGTGCGGTCTCCTTTGGGTCACTGCTAATGCTGATCAGGGCAAACGGTTTGTCCTTCATCCTTTCCGCCAGTGAACGCTCGTAAGGATACAAGGCGCGGCATGGTGCGCACCACTCGCCACAAAAGACGATCAGTACAACTTGGCCTCGCAATTCGGACAATTTAAATCCTTTTCCATCAAGATCTCCGGCCGTGATTTCAGGCGCCGCCCTTCCCGCGCTGAGCTTTTGGACGAAGACCAGGCCTTTTCGTGCCAGATCGAGCGCGGGACCGGCTGGAGTGTCAACGTCACCATATTTTTCCATTAGCTCTCGAAGCACTTGCTCCGCCTCGTCCGGGCGATAATCCTTGAATGATTCGGCTAGGATGAGCATGGATTGGGCCCGCAGCACGCGATTGGTGGATCGTTCCGCAATGGCACGGAACAAATTTTCAGCCGCCGGCCCGCGTGGATGCGGGTAAGAATTCAGCAGCATTTCCAGTTGCGGACTGTTGACATGGTCGCGTCGGAGCAACTCCATCGCCTCCCTGCCCGTTGATCCGTCGCTGTCTCCTTGCACCGCGTAGATCAGGGATTCGGCTGCGGCGGGATCAGCGCCAAGCTTCTTCCCCAGTTCCAAAAATTGCCGTGCGAATGCCGCGTCGGGATCGTTCGCATCCAACGACGCCCTAGCGTCGGCAGATTTGGCCGCCTCGATCTGGGTTTCATAGGCCTGCTTGGCGCGCTGGGAGGCCTGAAGCAGAGCCTGCACTTGTGCAGCCCCGTCTTCGTCCGCGCTCATGGGCCAGGGAAGCGCCAAGGCGGCTCCCAGCAGCCCTGCCGCGAACTTCCTGGTGATCATGACCGAATCGTCTCAACATTTATAAGTTGGGTCACGTTCATTATTCGGAGGCTTGGAAGCTCGCGACCAGGGGACGGTGGTCGGAGGCCTGGCTCCAATCGGGCAAATTCAAAACATAAGTTTCCGCATCGAGCCAGTGGAGTTGCAACCCGCTGTTGACGAGAATGTAATCAATCCGGCTATAGACATCCTCCTTGGCGAAATGTTCCGTCCAACTGATCCCGTCCGGCGGGGCATTTCCGCCCGCGCGCTCGACGGGCCGAAGGTCGAACAAGGCCGTTTTCCCGCGGCCCAGCAGGGTCTTGAGGGTGCGGGAATCCTTGGTGTCGTTGAAATCGCCCAGCACCACCAGGGGCTGTCCGGGATCGGCCTCCAGGCGGGAATCCACGATGCGCCGCAGAATAGCCGCCTCCTGCTCGCGCCATTCCTGTTCATCGGCGATCTCGGAGGCGAGCTTGGATTTTAAATGGGCCGCGATGAGGGCCAGAGTAAACCGCGGATTGACCTGGATCTCATCCTCGATGAAGCCGCGAGACACATACATGCGCCGCCCCTCGAGCAGAAACGATTCGTTGGTATGGGGATGGCGCGCCACGATGGGAAAGCGGCTCAGGATGGCCAGATGAATGTTGGTGTCCGCGCCGGTGATATGGTCCCAGAAAGGCAAATCCAGTCCGGCATTTTTGAGCGCGCCCTGCAAATCCATGAGCGCGTTGGTGGAACCCATTTCCTCCAGGGCGATAATGTCCGGCTTGAGGGCAAGGATGCTCTGACAAACCTTGGCGCGCGCTTCCATCGTCTTGAGAGGCCGTTTGGCGTCCGGCTCTTCGATATAGTTCTCCACATTAAAGGTCGCCACGCGAAAAACCTCCGCGCGGGCCGGCGGCGCAACCAGCAGGCAAAAGAACAAGGCCCCGCAAGTTACCCGCATGATTTGGACTTTCTTAGCCACGGATGAAACACCCGATGAAACACGGATTCGGCCGGAAAGATCAACTCAAAACCAGCATGGGACAAATCTGGTTTTGTCCCATGCGATTGACGGCGGGCATCTCCCCCAAAAAAAGTCAAAGGAATTTCCCTGTTCGCCGGTCAGATGGGTTGGCAGCTTGTTAAAGGAAAGCTGCATGGCTGAGGCGGAGGAAGCGTTGGATTGAGAAAGCAAGAATGGCGTTCCGGCGGCTCCCGAATCGCTGGTGCGGCGGCATCAAACAATGGATCATCATCACAGTCATCCCATAGAGGGGAAAAACTCGATCTGTGGCCCCTGGTTTTCAAGGGGTTAGCATAAGCGATTTCAGAATGTGCTTTAAGGATTTTTCCGCTCACGGGGCAATACGGTGCCGG
>JBEKOF010000266.1:0-6786 GCA_049522055.1 Verrucomicrobiota bacterium
CAGATCACGGCGGTTTACGACACCATGTTGAATCGCCGACCTTTACGGTTCCTGCTGGCTGACGATCCTGGCGCAGGCAAGACGATCATGGCGGGGTTGCTCATCAAGGAACTTATCATCCGCGGTGACATCGCCCGGTGTTTGATTGTGGCTCCAGGCGGACTTGTCGAGCAATGGCAGGACGAACTGGATGAGAAATTCAGTCTGGCGTTCGACATCATGACGAACGAAGGGTTGCAAGCCGCCCGGACGGGCAATTGGTTTCAAGAGCACAGCCTGTGCATCGCGCGACTGGACAAACTGAGCCGTAACGAGGATGTCCAGGCCAAATTATCATCCCTGGATTGGGACCTGATCATCGTGGACGAATCGCACAAAATGTCGGCGTCCTACTTTGGCTCCGAAATCAAATACACCAAACGATTCAAGCTCGGCCAGGTGTTGTCCCGTTGCACCCGCCAGTTTCTCCTGCTGACCGCCACGCCGCATAACGGCAAGGACGAGGATTTTCACCTTTTTTTGTCCTTGCTGGATGGCGACCGCTTTGAGGGCAAGCCCCGAGATGGCGCGCATGTGGCGGACGTGTCCGACGTGATGCGCCGCATGGTCAAGGAGCAGTTGGTGACCATGGAGGGAAAGCCGCTGTTTCCCGAACGATTTGCATACACGGTGGATTATACGTTGAGCACCGAGGAAGCCGACCTTTACCGCCACGTCACGGAATACGTCCGCGAAGGCTTCAACAACGCCGACAAGCTCAACAACGAAAAGCGCAAGGGCACCGTGGGCTTCGCGCTCACATTGCTCCAACGCCGTCTCGCCTCTTCCCCGGAGGCGATATATCAGTCGCTCCGGCGCCGGCTGGAGAGATTGGAAGACCGCCTGCGTGAGGAGAAGCTGCTGCGCCGCGGTTCAGCCACAGCGACCACCCGGCTTGCGGATTCGCCTGATCTCTCCGAGGAAGACATCGAGGACTTGGACGAGGCGCCTGAAGCCGAGCTGGAGCAGGCTGAGGAAAAAATCGTGGATCAGTCCACGGCGGCGCAGACAATCGCGGAACTGGAAAAGGAGATTGCCGAACTGCGTTCGCTTGGCCAGGAAGCTGCCCGCCTGAGGCGGTCAGGCAAAGACGAGAAATGGCAGCGGTTGTCCGGGACCCTGCAGTTGCCCGACATGTTCGATGCCAATAAAAACCGTCGAAAACTCGTCATCTTCACCGAACATCGTGACACGCTCAATTATCTGGCTGAAAAGCTCGCTGACCGGCTGGGCAACCAGAACGCTGTTGTCATCATCCACGGGGGGACCCCGCGCGAACGCCGGCGACAAATTCAAGAGTCTTTTGAGAACGATCCCGAAGTGCTTGTCCTCTTGGCGACAGATGCCGCCGGCGAGGGCATCAATCTCCATCGTCGGGCAAATCTCATGATCAATTACGACCTGCCGTGGAACCCCAACCGCATTGAGCAACGATTTGGGCGCATTCACCGCATCGGCCAGCGCGAGGTCTGCCACTTGTGGAATCTTGTGGCGTATGAAACCCGCGAAGGCGAGGTCTGGCATCGGCTGCTTGCCAAGCTTCAAACCCAGCGTGACAGCCTCGGCGGGGCCGTGTTTGACGTGTTGGGCCAGGTCTTTCGCGATCAACCGTTGAGGGATCTGCTAATCCGGGCAATCCGCTACGGGGACGATCCCGCCAACAAAGCCAAGCTCGATCAGATTGTTGATAGTCAACTCGATACGGAGAAGCTCAGGGCACTCATCGAAGATCGGTCGCTTTTCCACGAGCGCCTTGACCCGGCGCGCGTCCGCAATATCCGCGATGAGATGGAGCGCGCGCAGGCCCGGCGTTTGCAGCCGCACTACATCGGATCGTTCTTCCTGCGTGCTTTTGAGGAATTCGGCGGCAGCGTCCATCGCCGTGAACCTTTCCGTTACGAAATCCGCCATGTGCCGGCTCCAGTCCGTCATCGTGACCGCGTGGTCGGCCAGCGGGCTCCCGTGCTCAAAGCCTATGAGAGGGTCACGTTTCATAAAGAGTATATGCGCATGGACGGCAAACCGCCCGCCGCACTGATTGCGCCTGGCCACCCCCTGCTCGACTCGGTCGTGGACTTGCTTTTGGAGCAACATCGCGACCTCTTGCGCCAAGGAGCAGTGCTGGTGGACACGAACGATAACGGGACAGAACCGCGCGTGTTGTTCTATCTGGAACACAGCATCACCGACGGACGCCGTGATGCTGCCGGCAATCCGCGCGTCATTTCCCGCCGTTTGCAGTTTGTCGAAGTGGCCCGGGATGGCCGACTGGTGAATGCGGGCTACGCCCCGTACCTCGATTACACGCCGTTGACGGCGGAGCAATTGGCTGCCGCGCAATCACTCCTTGGTGAAAGCTGGCTGGGCGAAGGATTGGAGAGCCGCGCCAGCGCCCATGCCATCAAGACCATCGTGCCGGAACATCTGCGCGAAGTGAAATCCCGCCGCGAAGCTCTGATTGACAAGACCCTGATGCAAGTCAAGGCTCGGCTGCTGTCCGAGATTCGCTATTGGGACCAGCGCGCAGTTGAGATTCGCGCGCAGGAAGAAGCGGGGCGAAACAAGGGCAGCTTGAATTCCAACAACGCCAGGCAGCGAGCCGACGAACTGAGCGGACGACTGCAAAAACGCGAGAGTGAATTGAACCGTGAACGCCAGATCACGGCCCGTCCGCCGACGGTTTTGGGCGGGGCGCTGGTCATCCCGGCCGGCTGGTTTGCCCAAGCAGCGGCGGCTGGCGGCGAGGCGATGTTGCATGAAACAGCGCCTCCTTACGGCACCCCGAACAAGGAAGTCGAGCGTCTTGCCATGGAATCCGTAATGGCCTTCGAGCGGGCCAGCGGTTTCGAACCCAGCGATGTCTCAAAGGAGAATCGCGGTTATGACGTTGAATCGCGTTATCCAGCGAACCACGCCAAATCAGGGCAACTGCGTTTCATCGAAGTGAAGGGCCGCGTGGCCGACGCCGAAACGGTGACGGTGACCAAGAATGAAATTCTGACCGCCCTCAACAAGCCCGAAGACTTCATTCTCGCCCTGGTCCTCATCGGTGCGGATGGGGTCGGGAAACCGCGATACCTCTTCAAGCCATTTGACCAGGAGCCGGATTTCGCCACCGCCAGCGTCACCTTCCGGCTCAAGGATTTAATGGCGCGCGTTCAAACCCTAAACCCATGAGAACAACCATGCAAAAGAGAGTTGACTGCAATAAGCATACAATCGTATGCTGGTAGCATACAATATGCTGACACTGCTTGATATTGTCGCTTCCAAGGGAAAAGCCGAGGTGCTCCGGCTATTGTTCGGAGTTCAACCTCAGGAATTTCACCTCCGGGAATTGGTCCGGAAGTCGAAACTTGCCCTCAGGACGGTTCAATTGGAAATGGAAAGGTTGGTCAAGGCCGGACTGGTAACGTCGCGACGGGATGGTAATCGGCTTTATTACCGAGCCAATAGGAACAGCCCAGTTTACCCTGATTTGCGAAACCTCGTTCTGAAAACCGCAGGACTGGCGAACGTTTTAAGCAATGCCCTCCAGCAGCCGGGGATCGAGCTTGCGTTTGTCTTCGGTTCCCTCGCGCGGGATGATGCGCGCCCTGAGAGCGATGTGGACCTGATGGTGATCGGCGCCGTCGGACTGCGCGCGGTGACAAAACTCCTTTCGGGCCTGAGCGAAACGCTCGGGCGGGAGATCAACCCCCATGTTCTGACGAGGGGGGAATTCGCTCTGCGGCAACGTGCCAACGACCATTTCATTTCGTCGGTTTTGGCCTCGCCTCGTCTCTTTATCATAGGATCTGAAAATGAGCTTACAGAGCTGGGCAAATAACGGCTGGCTGCGGGCCCATCAGACCAGCGCCCAGGAAATCAAAGACCTGCTGGCCATCGTGGATCGCGACCTCAGGGACGCCCAGGGCGACATCTCCCCGGACTGGAGGTTCGGCATTGCGTATAACGCCGCCCTGAAGCTCTGCACAATCCTGGTGCATGCCTCAGGATTCCGGCCCGAAAAGACTCTCCAGCACTACCGCACCATCCAAGCCCTGTCGTTGGTCCTGGGAAAGGACCGGGATTCGGATGTGGATTACCTGGATACCTGCCGCAGCAAGCGGAACACGGTCGAGTATGATTTTGCGGGCGGCGTGACTGCCAATAATGCGGATGAACTAATCGAATTCGCCGCGGATTTGCGCAAGGATGTGCTGGAGTGGCTGCGCAAAAACCACCCACAGTTGCTCCCACCGGAAAATAAACAAAGCGGCAAGGACGGCTTTCCATGCCCGTGACCTACAAGAAGAAACTGATCGAAGTGGCGCTGCCGCTGGAAGACATCAACCGCGAAGCGGCACGGGAGAAGTCCATCCGACATGGGCATCCGTCCACGTTGCATTTGTGGTGGGCAAGGCGTCCGCTCGCCGCCTGCCGGGCGGTGCTGTTTGCGTCGCTGGTGGATGATCCATCCGAATGCGTGAAGGAATTGCTCACTGATGCGGTAAAGAGGGAGGCGGCGGAGAGGGAACTTAAAACGCGCAGGAAGGCTTGGGCTGCCTTGAAAGCGACGTTCGACAAGGCGCGCGGTGCTGGCATGAAATCAGCCCCCGACACCGGGTTTGAACCGAAGCTGGAGGAAATCATCGTCGAATTGGAGCGCGAGCGGTTGTTCAACATTATCCGCGAGTTGGTGAAATGGGAGAAATCCAACGACGAGCAAACACTCAGCAACGCGCAGGGCGAGATTCTTCGGTCCACGGGAGGAAACCCTCCGCCAGTTTATGACCCATTTTGCGGAGGCGGTTCGATCCCTTTGGAGGCTCAACGACTTGGACTGGAAGCACATGCAAGCGATTTGAATCCTGTGCCGGTGCTCATCACCAAGGCGCTTATCGAAATCCCTCCGAAGTTCGCGGGCAAGCCGCCGGTGAATCCAGAGGCGAGGAAGAAGCTCAGTGCATCCGGCTCATGGAAAGGCGCGGGCGGACTAGCCGAAGACATTCGCTACTACGGCCAATGGATGCGCGACGAGGCGGAGAAACGCATCGGACGTCTTTATCCCAAGGTGAAATTGCCGAAGGAAAATGGCGGCGGCGAAGCGACGGTAATTG
Source organism: Verrucomicrobiota bacterium (assembly GCA_049522055.1). Classification (GTDB taxonomy): domain Bacteria; phylum Verrucomicrobiota; class Verrucomicrobiia; order Limisphaerales; family Palsa-1400; genus JBEKOF01. Next base: position 5,142 of record JBEKOF010000266.1, read on the forward strand.
CTTGGTTGTGGGCGCGCACGGTGGCAAGTCCCAACCCGGCGGCCAAAGGCGCACATGTGCCGCTGGTGAGGTCGTTCTGGCTTTCCACCAAGCCAGGCAAAAAGGCGTGGGTGGAACCGGTCGTGAACCAGAGCACGATGACCTACCGGTTTGAAGTCCGCACGGGCGACGGCGAACCGTGTGCAGGCACGGTGAGTCGCAACGGTGGAATATGTCTGCTGACGGGAAGTCCGATGCCGCTCGAATATGTCCGCACCGAAGGCAAGGCTGGTCGGCTAGGAGCGCGACTCCTTGCAATCGTCGCGCTTGGTAAACGCGGGAGAATTTATCTCTCACCCTTTCCTGAGCATGAGCATTTGGAAGAGGAATGCAAGCATCTGAGCATCCCGGACACTGACTTGCCGGAGCAAGCGCTTGGCTTTCGCGTTCAAAACTACGGCATGACCAAGCATCGCCATCTCTTCACCAACAAGCAGCTTCAGACGATGGCTGCGTTCTGCACCCTGGTGGTTGAGGCTCGGGACAAGGTATTGGACGACTCGCAACAGGACGAAAGCTATGCGAATGCAATAACCACCTACCTTGCACTGGCGGTGGATCGGGTCGCAATGACCTGCAACAGCCTTGGACGATGGAATCCTGTTGGAGAGAAGGTTCAACACGCGTTCGGACGCCAGGCATTATCGATGGTCTGGGATTATCCAGAGGCCAATGTTCTTGCCGATGCTACCGGCAGTCTTGGTGCGGCCATCGAACTTGTCGCCGACCCGCTCGCCTTATTGGAAACGGGTCCCAAGGGCGACGTGCAACAGATGGCCGCTCAAGACCACAAACCAATCACTCGTCCACTGTATTCGACCGACCCGCCTTATTACGACAACGTCCCTTACGCAGACTTGGCGGACTTTTTTTACGTCTGGCTTCGCAAGATGTTGGCCCCGCTTTATCCCACCCTTCTCGGCACTGTTCTTGTGCCAAAAGCGGAGGAACTGGTCGCCGACCCGTTCAGGTTGGGAGGAAAAGAGGCATCACACACCTTTTTTGAGAGGGGCATGTCGAAGGTGTTCGCTCGAATGCGAGAGAACAGCGACCCTGATTATCCGACGACCGTTTACTACGCCTTCAAGCAAGCGGAAGAGGAAATTGATGACGATGACGAAGGCGGCGAACAAGTTGGCCAGGCTTCCACCGGGTGGGAAACCATGTTGGAAGCGATGGTGAAGACCGGTTGGCAGATTGACGGCACATGGCCAATGCGAACCGAGATGAGAACCCGCATGCGCGGGATGGACAGCAATGCCTTGGCGTCTTCGATTGTTCTGGTTTGCCGACCACGCCCGAAAGAGGCGGAGGTGGCATCGCGCCGCGATTTTCTGGCCGTCATGAAACGGGAGTTGCCCGAGGCGCTGCGGAATTTGCAAAAGGGCAACATCGCACCCGTGGATCTTGCCCAGGCCGCCATAGGGCCGGGCATGGCGGTGTTCAGCCGTTACGGGCGCGTGCTGGAAGCGGATGGTTCGCCCATGAGCGTGCGCACCGCGCTGTCGCTCATCAACCAGTCGCTCGACGAGGTGCTGGCCGAACAGGAAGGCGAGTTCGACGCGGACACACGCTGGGCGCTAGCGTGGTTCGACCATAACGGATT
>JBEKOF010000267.1:0-6777 GCA_049522055.1 Verrucomicrobiota bacterium
CCTCAGCCTGTGCTCAAAACCATTCGGCGGGCCGAATATGCGGAATTGATTGCGCTGTTTTTCCTGCAAGGCGCCGCGTCCGGCATGTGGCTGGTGCCATTGAGCGCCATGCTCGATGCCCACGGCTTGCGGTCAATCAAAGTATGGGCCTTCGCCACCAACGCCCTGGCCGCTTTTGTTTCCCCGCTCCTCTTTGGCGGGATGGCGGATCGCTCGGGGTCGCCGGTTCTGGTCCTGCGCGGACTCTCGTTCGCTGGCGCCGTGTTGGCGGCCATGGTCGGCACGGCGCTCCAGTTCCACTGGAATCCCTGGCTGGCGCTGGCCTTGATTCAGGCCACGGCGCTTTGCCTGGCGCCGGCCTTCAGCCTGATTTCATCCATCGTCATGGCCCGGCTGCAATTCGCCCAGACGGAATTCGGACCCATCCGCGCCATGGCCACCCTGGGCTGGATTGTCGGGTGCTGGGTCATCAGCGCCTTCCATGCCGACAGCTCCTCCCTGGCTGTCTATCTGGCCGCCGCCGCATCCATTCTGGTCTGCCTTTGCGCCGGTTTCGTCCCTCCTCAAAAGTCGCTCCGGCTCGCCGGGCAACTCTCCTGGCACGCGCGCCTGGGCCTGGACGCGCTCACGCTGCTGAAGAACCGCGACCACCGGGTCATATTCATCATCGTTGCGGCATTCAACATTCCTCTGACCGGTTTCTATCCTTATGGGCCGCTGCATATTCGCGAAGTGGGTCTGACCCGCGTCAGCGCCTGGATGAGCCTGGCGCAAACCACGGAGGTCCTCTCGATGTTCGCGCTGGGGGCGCTGCTGCACCGCTGCCGGTTAAAATGGATTTTAGCCTGCGGTCTGGCCATCGGTGTCATCCGTTTTGCGTTGTGCGCTCTGCCGTTCAAGGCCGGGTTGCTCGCCGGAACAACCCTGCAGGGCGCTTCCTATGCCTTGGTCTATATCACGGCCCAGATTTACGTGGAGCAGCGCGTGGACCCTGGCTGGCGCGCGCGGGCGCAGGCGTTGCTCAATCTGATGTACAATGGATTTGGCAGCCTGATCGGTTATCTGGCGTGCGGCTGGTGGTTTGCCGCTTGCACGCATCCCGCCGGCACGCAATGGCCGGTTTTCTGGTCCGGGTTGGCGGCGGGGATGGCGGTTGTCCTGGTCTATTTCCTGGTCGCGTATCAAGGGCAGAGGGCCGGGCCTTTGGCCAAATTGACGAATCCATAAACCAAAACGCCTTGAATGAATTGCTCCGAATTGGGCTTGTTATGTCTCGCAAAAAATGGCGACGGGTACGTTTGGAGTGTCAGCGGTGATGCCGGTGTGGGCGGTGGGGGCTGGCGGGGGCGGCGGGCGGTCGCGGCGAGGGGCGTGGTGTTGTGGGGCGGGTGGCGGTGCTTGACCATCTCCTTGCCGATGGGCATGATGAGACGTGATGGGACATTCGATTAATAACTTGGCTTATTGGGGTCCATTGTTGGACAGATCATTGGAATCCACATGGGAGACCGTCATCGAGCATAAGGCAAGCTCTCTTATCGCGGTCTTCCTCATCGCGATTGTCCATTCTTTATGGAAACATCGTCGGGAGGCGGTTTCCGTGAAAATTGAGGCGGGATGGAAGCACAAGCTCAAGTGGGCTATATCCGCCCTCAAAAAGGAGTTCATTCCAATTGTCTGCATTACGCTTATTGTTTTTTTTGCCTTCCTTTTAATTCACGTTTGCTTTGTAACGCCACAAGCCATTTCTTTGGAAGCGAACCGGCAATATAAGACAACTCTCGAAAAGTATGGATCGGAAGGCGTCTGCTGGGCGCCTCCAAAGGTTGATTGGAATAGGAACGGCTTCATGCTTTTGTTTGGTGGTCATTACAACGCCGCAATGATCGCCGGAGTGCCAATCATATTTAATCTTGATGAATTGAGAGGCGACAGATCAAAAATAATAGATCTAAAGGATATGTATGGCAAGGAATATCCTGCCATCACGGCGCGATTCAAAGATGACAGAGTATATTTTGACGCAGAAATTCCTTCTGGCTTTAGGCATATCAAAGTAGAATGCGGGGAAACTGAGATGTTACCAAAAGGATGGGACTGGGCCAGCGACGTGAATGCTCTTGAAATTGTGGATAACCAGCATCGCGTTATTTTCCGAGAGCAAGTCGTAAATACTAATACCATTCAGATTCAAGGAACTATCGTATTTCAACACTACACTTTAAGCACGCAGGATACGGGCTCAATAACAGTTGGATTAAACGCAGGATTTGACGTGAGCGATTTTTATTTGCCACCCATTTTCCAATACCCTTCAGTTGACCACAAAGGCGAGCGCGCTAAGTAGATGGGTTTAGCATTCAACTTCAAACGTATTTATACTGAGTTTTTCACGAACGACGCGCAAATTATTGAAACCGCTTTGCTTCAAGGTCTGATTAACATAATTCTCGTCAAGAGAACATCTACAACCAAGAATAGTGTCCATGAGAACAAGGTTGTCATCCATCATGGGAACAAATAATTGCCGTTTTCAGAACGGCAAGGAGAGGACGCGAAAGAAATCCACTGCTATCCCACAGGAATTTCCCAAAAGCAAAGCTCATGCTTGCAAAGTAATTGGACACAACATAAGCGCATTGTGCCCGCCGGTGGCCGCGATTTCCAAGGCGCGCTTGATCGATTCCTGGCTCTTGACTTCCGCCGCGTTTTCCGGCGGGACCAGCACGCCGGCCCGGCCCTCCGCCCGCGCTCGCCAGGCAATCGGCAGCACGCCCTTGACTGGCCACACCGCGCCTTTTGGCAGGATGAATATGATGGCTACGACGCGCGCTTTCAGCGCGAAGCCATCGCACCGATCCAGAACAAGCTCGGCCAGTTTTTGCTCAATCCGGCCATTCGCAACATCTTGGGCCAGGTCAAATGCAAGGGAAACATCCCGTTCACGATGAATGACAGGCGGCTTTTCATCGCCAACCTCTCAAGCGGGAAACTCGGACACGACAAGGCCAATGTGCTCGGTTCGCTTTTGGTCACGCAATTTCAACTGTCGGCGATGGCGCGGGCCGACCAGCCGGAGGAGGAACGAAAAGACTTTTCCTGTTCATTGACGAGTTCCAGGACTTTTCAACTGAAGCGTTCGTGTCCCTGCTTTCCGAAGCGCGCAAATACCGGCTTTGCCTCACCCTCTCCCACCAGTTCATTGACCAGCTTTCGCCTCCGGTTCAGCAGGCCGTTCTTGGAAACGTCGGCACCCTGGTCTGCTTCCACATCGGAAACGCGGACGCCGAAGTCATGGGGAAGGCGTTCGGGAATGAGTTCCGGGCGCAGCAGTTGGTTGACCTTGGCCGCCATGAGATTGCCGTGCGGCTCAGCGAAGACGGCCTCAACCGAGTTCCCTTTCAGGCGAAAACACTGCCCCCGTTGGAATTGCGGCAGCATCGGAAGAAAAAGCTCATCACCCGGTTACGCCAGCGATTTGCCCACCGGCGCTGCATTGTGAACAAACTCCATCGATGGCTGAATGCTGACGCACCCTGTCCCAGTCCCCGCTCACTCGGCAGCACACAAAAAGCAGTTTTGCGACCAGCCCGCTTCATGGCACCTCCCCGCAAACCTTGAAAATGGCTTGCCACCACATCCTAATTCTGTTCTCATTTGGCCTATGAAAGGCCATATAATTGCAGAGGAACTGGCAAAACGGTTTGTTGATCGTGAGTGTAATGAAGCCAACACGAGACATCAAATTATTGATCGACTCTTGCATGAGATCCTTAATTGGCCACACGAAAATGTGGCTTGCGAGGAGAAAGTGCATCCCGGCTATATTGACTACGTACTGCGTGATAACGCCCGGAGGGCCGTTCTCCTCATTGAGGCAAAGAAAGAAGTCAAGTATTTCACCCTGCCATCCAAGATCGCCAAGAACTCCAATAATCTTCGCTCGATTCGGCTCCGAACGCTGGCAACCGACCCCAATATCGCAGATGCGGTCCATCAGGCGGCCCAATATTGTCCCGAGATCGGCTGTCAATATGCCTGTGTGACGAACGGACACGAGTTCATCATTTTTCGCAGTTTCATTCCCGGAAGACATTTTTTGGATGCAGACGCCCTCGTGATACCGAAGCTGCAATATTTTTCCGAGCACTATTCCCTCGCCTTCAATCTGCTTGGCTTCCAAGCCGTAACAAGTGACCGTTCACTCCAATTGGCTCTTGGAATTCAGAAAGTTCTAGGAAGGGAGTTGTTTTATCCCAAGAGCGGCATAACGCATTATGATGCGACAGTTCAAAAGAACCCTTATGCGAAATATCTCGAACCTATCGCGAGAAAATATTTCGGTGAAATCGCCTCAACAGATAAGCGGATGATGGACCATTGTTACGTCTTCGCACGAGGAACACGGCAAGTCGAGCAAGGATTAAAAACCCGCCTTTCAGACGATCTGACATCGTACTTTCGGGCGGACGGAGCCCAAGACATAACCGAAATTAGAACGGGAGGAAAACTCGCCGAACGAATAGCACAGTCGCTCCGAAGGCATTCCTCCGGGGAGGTTCTCATTCTGTATGGCGGCAAGGGCGCGGGAAAATCCACATTTTTAAGGAGAATGCTCTATTACGACCCGCCGACATCTTTTGTTCTTCACGGCTTTCCAATAATTGTGGATTGCCTTCGTGCTCCGCAGGACAAACAAACGCTTACGAAATACCTCTGGGAACAAATCACGACAGCGCTAGACCAAAATGCGCTGCTGGCGGGGTCCATGGAGAATTTGCTCCGACTTTTCGATGATAAATTCCAGGTTGCTCAAAAGCAAGACCTTGCCGGTTATGCTGCCGGAAGTACCGAATATATCCGTGTTCGAAATGCTTTGGCAATTGAGTGGAAGGAGGATGTCATTTATGTGGCGAAGAGGCTCAGAAATTATTGGCTGGAAAGCGGCAAGCAGGTCGTCATCGCTTTCGACAATACTGATCAACTTCCGCCCATTCTCCAGGACCACTGCTTTTTATCGGCGCAGAGCATCGTGCGCGACTTGCAATGTGTCGGGATCATATCGATGCGAGAAGAACGATATTGCCGCGCACGTACGGTGGGTGTATTAGACGCGTATCAGAACGTCGGATACCATCTTGCAGCGCCAGATTTGCAAGGTGTCTTTACAAAAAGACTCCGCATGGTCATTGCCGACCTTGAGGCTTCGGGACACAGAAATATGTTGGTGATCTTGCCTGAAGATGCTCCGTTTGGTGATTTGAAGAAGTTCTTCATTGCCTGCTTGCGGCAGTTCCGTGAGCCGGCAAATGCACTGCGCCGTTTCTTGGAGGAATGCTCCCGAGATAATACCCGCTTGGCTCTTGAGTTTTTCGGGCAATTCCTATCCTCAGGATACACCCATGTTCAGGAAATGATTGACAATACGCACTGGACAGTCATCAGCCATCAGGTGGTCAAACCAATGATGGTGCCTCAACGCTTCAACTACGACGAGAATAAGAGTTTGGTTCCGAATGTTTTCCAGTGCAGAACTCCAACGCACGGCTCTCATTTTACCACCGTGAGGATGTTGCGTATGTTGAGGCATGGGATTAGCATTTCTCCTGATCAGGGCGGTTATTGGCGCGTGGATGCGCTGATTGATGAATTCGACAGCAAGTTTGGGATGCGGCAGGACTGTGAATCGGCGCTTGATATTTTGCTGCGCCACGGGCTTGTCGAGGCGAATAACAGGTTGGATACTTATTCTGTGGAAAAGGCTGGTACCGATGGAAAGGAACTCATTTATGCTGATGAAATCCGGATCACGGCGTTTGGCATATATATGCTCGATTATCTATGTGGCACGTTCACTTATTTGGAATTAGTGTCTTTGGATTGTGGATTGGCCGACGAAAAGCTCTATCATTCGTTTTGCAAGGCCGCGGCCGAGGAGCGGATAATGGGGACTAATGCCGATAAAAGAGGTCGGATGGCATCGCGTCTTAAGCGAGCAACAGCCTTCGTCCAATATCTGCAAGACGACGAAAACCGTGAGAAGAGTGAGTTCTTGTTGGGTGAATCAGAGGAAATTATGTCGGGTATACGCAAATCTTTTGAGGAGGACAAGGAGCGAGCCCTCGCGAGCGCCGACAGGAACATACCGAAAGAGACCCCGCCACAAACTTCGGAAACTGTCGCTTAAGTTTTTACCGGGGTTGCCGATGACAATAATGAGCAGGACACAAATTCCTGCATTTCTGCATAATGCAGACCCAAGTCGGCAGCCGCGCCATCGGCATGGCTGTCATCTTCAGGGCTGAGCCGCCATTGTGGTTCAGCCCGATTTTATCAAAATTCTAACGCCTTTCACGTCACCACGCTCATTGGAAGCGTGTTCGATCTAAATCAAGCGGAATGTACCGTCAAAGTGATCGTTGAAATTTTTCCACCACTATTTCCGACTCCGGCACGACTCCACGAATTTGACAAAGTCGTCATTTTGAAAAACCTTTGCATTCTCCCACACGGCTTTCGGCAACGGCAGTGAGAAGAACGACCGCACCTTGTGACGCAACCCTTCGAGCTTGATCACGATGCCGTCCTTCATCGCGTTATATGCTGGAGAGATGCAGAATGATGGAATTCACAAACTCCGTCTCGTCCGGAGTGATCGGCCGCTTTTTCACGTCGGCCGCGGAGTCAAGGACGCGCGCCAATTCAGGACGGGTGGAAAACTCCTTCCAAATTTCTCGGTGATTCGACGTGACGGTGAGCAGATTGGCAATCCTCTGT
>JBEKOF010000268.1:0-8562 GCA_049522055.1 Verrucomicrobiota bacterium
AAGGCGCGAAGAAGCGTCACGTTTTTGGCGACCTCGTAACCGGGCAGATCGGCGTGCTCGTGGACAATGTCGCCGCGAACCGTGTGCTCGTTCTCCGCCCGCCAACCTTCAATGATTTTCAATCCCGCCCGGCGCGGGCAGAAGAGAAAATCATTCAGCAGGGACAGCGGCAACATCTCCTGCGCCGGCGAATTTGCCATCCGCGATTTGAGATCTTCAATTTGGCTCACAGCAAATCAATTATCTCAATTTCACTCGGAAGATTGTCACGAGTGATTCTGAAATCGTAATCGGCAAACGAGCGGGCCACGTCGACTTGGGATTTGCGCTTCACGATCACCCGCTCAAACAGCTTGTGCGCAGGGGCGTTGCCCAGTGCGCTGGCATGCTTGAACACGACCAACTTCTGAGGTGCCATCGTGCCGCGAGAGGCCGAGCGGTCATGGTCGAACATTTGTTGCAGCGCCTGCCAAAGCAATTGGAGATCAGCGTCGTTGAATCCGGTTTCACGGGCAAGGTGTGCGCTGATGAAGCCGTGGCAACGGTAGAGGCCGTAGGGGATAAGATTCTTGCGGCCCATTGTTTGGTTTGGAGAATCCGCCTCTTTAGCCTCGGTCACGGCCATCCTGGTTATGCTCAAATCAAGTGGAAGGATTGGATCAATGGAGCGGCTGAAGCTGATTTGCACCGGGCCGCGAACCTGGCCGGCGTTGGCGCCAGTGGACATGACTGCGCCAAAGGTTCGGACATCGTAGAAGCGTTTGCACATTTCGACGCGGGCCGCGCCGACTTGTTCTCGGCTGGCTTTTTTCTTCTCGGATTTTGGGTCCACCTCGTGACCAAGCGCCTTGTGGGCTTCAGCAATGCGGTCGTTCAGAATAGAACCCTGCTGGACGAACATCCCATAGCCCGGTGCGCCTTCCTTCGCGAGGAGGACGAAGTTTCGGATTTTGCGTTTGAGGCAAACGTCGGAGACGAGGCCGTGCATGTCCTGGGGGTCAATGCGGGGCGCGTTGGCGGCATCGGGGTCACCGTTTGGGTTGCCGTCTGTGCAGTCGAATAGATAAACGAAGTCGTAGCGATTGTTCATGTAATTTTGTTTTTAGGTTGATGGTTTAGTTGGATTCGTCGGCAAGTTCTTCCGCTTTCTTTGCGGCTTCTGCTTCTGCTCGGTCAGTCCGGTATTGTGCAAGCTGGCAATAGAAACCGAGAGCGAACCGCCCTTGATCTTCCAAGCCAAGAATTTGTGGAATGCCCCCAAGCACTTCAATCTTGTGACACAGAATTTCAAGTTCCTTTTGTTTGTTAGTTCCGCTTCCGGGAAAGCGTGAGTTGGCCTTCTTGAGGTAAGCTGGAAGCTTTGTGAAGACCGGCCCGAAAGTTGTGGCAGGTCGCGTGGCGACACCCCCGTAGGTTCGATCAGCCAACGAGGCGCCAACCTTGCCAAGAGCGAGGAGTTGTAATCGGCCAATTACGGCGAATAGTTGCCCGCAGAGGTAGGCGGGATCCTTTGATTCGAGGTCTAATTTTTCAGTCATAGAGTCTGTTTCCTTTCGGTTTGGTGAACGGATAAGGCACGCCCTTATGAGGGCGATGCGTGCGGGGTTGAGTTTGTTTTCTTCGAGGTGCTGACGGCGAATGGCGGCGGAAAGGGCGGCTTGTGGCAAAGGCACAGAACGGCCACGCAAAGCGCAATGCAGGAGTTGCGTGGGAATCTGCGGAGAAATTTCCTCCAAGTCGGCGCGCACCATGCCGTAGAGCAACGCGAAGAGTTTAAAGTCGCGTTTTAGGCCGACGCCGTCTGGATGGGCAATAGTCAAATCACAAAACCAATCGGCAATATTTCGCTGCACTTCCGGCACGGTGGACTCCAGCCAGTCGCGAACGATGATCCGCGCACCATTACCCGAAAGGCTCATTGCATAATAAGCGTTGGCATCCAGACCAAGGATTTGCCTGCCCTGGCGCACAGATTCGATCAGCGCCTGGACACCATTTTCATCAGGAGCGGCCAGTATGTCCATTGGGTCAAATGCAACAGGCTTACGTGTCCAATGAAGGTGAATTGTGGTGTTGAAAACAAGCCCCTGTCCTCGACTTATTTCGATAAGTTTGTTGAGGGCTGACCGAATTTTCAATTCCGCCGGAGCAGAGAGTGCAGCATTTTGAGCCTGATCCAAGCCAAACGAACAGAATGAATCTTTATCAAAACTGATCAGATTCGTCCCGGTGGCAAGGCCGCCGGGGACGCCTTTGATTTTCTCGGTCGTGTCGAGTGTTTCCGCCAGATCGCCGGTTGCGACACAGATGCGGCGCGGGCGTGCTTTTGCGCCTGCTGCCAAGCATTGGCGACGATTCCGCCAGAAGTTTTTCAGATCATTAGCGTCCAACAGATTTGCGCCGTCCACTGAGAACGTCGCGTTGTCAGAAGGCTTGGCTTTGGCGGATACAAGTCGGCGATGAAGCTCCCCCATGCTTTCCTCGTTTCGCAAGAAAGAGAGAACCAATTGTAATTGAGAAGACACGTCCGGGCAGGCCGCGGCGGCCTCCTCCAGCAATTTCTGAAAATAGGCGTGTTGCACTCGCCTGGCCTCGGCTTTTTCCGAAGTTTTGGGATCGAGGAATAAAACCGCTCGCTCCAAGGTGTCGCACAGAAAGTGGGACTTCGTGCCTTGATTCAATTCGTTCGGAGACGTAAACGGACGTGCAAATATTTTCGGACGCGGTTTCTTATCGTCAGGATTTTCCGCCAGTGCAATTGGGCCTCCGGCAAGTTTGCCATGCTGATCAAGCGAGATCAGCCAGCGTACACCAACGGTCTCGAAGTCTGCGTCGCCAAGTTGGTTGCGTTCGGCGTAAGCGATTAGAGCTTGGAGCATCATGGCGCACCTCCGAGTTGCTTTTTCATTTCCGCCCAATCAGGTACGGTGACGACGCCATACTTTAGTGTGGCCTTGAAGAAGGTGATGCGCGGTTCTGGTTTCTCCAGCTTGCCCGGCTTTTGGTCTTTCGACACATCGAGGTTGAATACGTCGTAGAGCATGAGGCCGAGGTCGGCGTCAGGGTTGATTCCCACGTCAACTTGCATGGCGGCTTCGTTGGCCAATTCAAAATGCGCTGGAAATTCGCGGCAGCCGAAACAGGGTTGGGCGTAGCATTGGCCCTTTTCGGCCCGGCGCTGGAACATCGCCAGGTATTTTACAGGCGTGTCGTCGCCACTGTCCTCGTTGACCTCTGGTTTGCGTCGTGGCAAACCGGCCAGTGCCGTAAGACGCATGTTTGCTTCGATGACGTATTCCACGTCCCGCAATGCCAGGGTGTTGCGTTGTGTGCGGTCTTCGTCTGCGAGAAGCGGCTCAGGATTGCGGATGGAAAGTCGGGACTTCACTTCGTTGCGGCGGAATGCGAGGAACCGGATCGGTTTCTTCACCGCAATGCGCCGGATATGCCAACGGAATTGTGGTTTGAAAATGATGGATTCCAGAAGGCCTCGCGCGGCGCTGGGGGTGATGACGGAATAGCTCACACGCTCAACTTTCATTTCGGGTCGGGTGAAACAGGCGAGTTCGCCCCAGGTTCGCAAATGGATGGTCATAATCAGTTAAGTGATTGGTGGCTGGACGCGTAAAGGAAAACATGTGTGGCGGACGATGAAACGGTATGCATTGGGGATTCGCCGCATCCGCGCTCGAACAGCCGCCGAGCAACCTTTTGAGCTTGCTCAGGTGTATCAACAGCAATGTGAAGCCAAGCCCTTGTTGAAAACGAAAGCTCACATTCATCCCAAGGATGCCGTCGAGTTGTTAAACCAACCCCGGCATACCAATATTCGATACCCGAACTGCTATTATTTAGGTGCAAAATAAACTTTTTCATTGCTTCTTCTTCGGTCATACAAGCTACAGTTGTTAATTCTGTAACATAATCATAGCCGATGGAGTAGTGAATCGCAATAGATTTTTTTCCAGAAAATATGGTCTCCAGGTACGGGATGGCCCAACTTATGCTGTGGCATGAATGGCAATAGATTTTTTTTGGAAAATATGGTCTGCTTGGTTTTGATCGCCTGCGAGGGTGCGGATTGAAACACAGATTTAACAACTGTGTTAAATGTAAAGGTGCCGACCGAGCGAATGCTCGGTCGGCCTTTTCGTTCTGAGGTTGATTTGTAATCACTGGACAAAGTCTTCAAGGTGTCCGAGGCCAAGATTATCGTCGTAATCCGAATTCCAAACCCAAAAGTCCCAATCTTTGGCGGGCTGGAAGATGTAGCCGTTGGCCTGCGCGTCAAAGAATTCGGTTTGATACAGATTCACGGTGTAACGCTGGGCTTCGCGGCAGTCGGAGGCAGTCAGGTGCTTTTCACGGTGGAGTTTTTCGGTCAGTTCTTCTCCGTGATTTCTTCCATGCTTGTCCTTCCACTTCACCAGCACAGCGCGAGTTTCGTTGCCGACCAACTGGCAGGCTTCGGCAGCAGCGGGAAAGTTGAAGTCCGTGGAGAACTTAAAGACCTTGTCGGCATCCGCTTTTTCCGCCCCGACCAGCTTGTAAAGTTCCGCAAAATACTTCCGGTAAGTCGCCGGTTGGTGCAGTGAAGCATCAGGCTGACGGGCGAGAAATTCCTCGGTCTTCGTCGTTGCGAGGCGGTAAGCGCCTGGTGGGAGCTTCATCTCCAATGGACGGAAAATAATAACCGGACGTGGCTCAGAGTGGCGACCTTCGCGGTTGCAACGGCCCGCCGTTTGGATGATGGAGTCAAGCGGGCCAAGGGCGCGGAAGGCGATGGGGAAATCCACATCCACACCGGCTTCGATGAGTTGGGTGGACACGAGCCAGCAAGCCTCATTAGCCTTGGGATCAAGGCGGCGTCGAATTTCCACGAGCTTTTCCTGCCGATGAGCCGGACACATGCGGGCAGAGAGGTGAAACGAAGCGTCGGGTTTAATTCCCTTCACCAAGCGGAATAATTCGCGGGCGTCTTTGGTCGTGTTCACAACGCAGAGGGATTGAGTTTCCGTCGTGAGGCGTTGTGCGAGTTCGGGCCAGGCCAGCGAGGCGTTTCGGGCGGGTAGTTCGATGCGCGTGCGCTTCAAAGTTTCAGCCATCGCGGCGGGATTCGACGAGATTTCCACCGGCTGCCAGCCGTAAGGAAGGGCTGGGCCTGCGGCGGCAAACGCCGGTTGCGTGGCAGTCATGAAGACGGCGGTGACGCCATAGTCGCGTGTAAGCAATCGAACGGCTGAAATCAGGGATGGCACAAGGTGCGGCGGAAGGGTTTGCACTTCGTCGAACAGCACCACGGAGCGCCCGATGTTGTGGAGCTTGCGGCAATCCGAGGGCCGGTTGCTGAACAGGCTTTCAAAAAACTGGACGTTGGTGGTGACCACCAAGGGTGAACTCCAATTTTCGGCCGCCAGCCGTGCTCGGCGCAGCCGTTCATTCTCGGCATCGCGGCCAGCGTCATCCTTGCGCTCACGCGGAGCGACGGCGCTGTGATGTTCCAGAACGTAATCCTGCCCGAATTCTTCCTGGAAAAGTTCCCGATAAACCTGTGCTGTCTGTTCAATAATGCTGGTGTAGGGAATGACGACGATCACGCGGTGGATGCGGCGCCAGTCGTTGAGTGGGAGGGCAGAGTTATGGTGGGTGATGTGCTTGAGAGCGAAGGCAAGTGACGACAGTGTTTTGCCGCTGCCGGTGGGCGCGGTCAGCGTGAACAAGCCGGGCGGGTTCTCCGCGGCCTTCAGGCAATCTTGGAGCAATTGCCTCCGCAACTCATTGACCCAACCGTCTGAGGATTTTGATTGCAAGTTACTTTCGAGGGTGGCCAAAGCCTTTTCCGATTGAAGTTCGGGGACGGCGCGGAGACCCGCCTGAGTCGCATCGAAGTGTTGTTCTGTGTCGAGGAAGTCCGCATCAACGAGACAACTAAAGAGCATCCGCGTGCGCAACGCCTCAGCAAACCGATCTGCAATCGGGCTGGGTGAAAATGGTGGAATCTGAAGTTTGTCCTTCGCAAATCTGTCTAGGAGTTCTTCCAAGTTCTCTTGGCACTGTCCCGTCAATTCAGAACGAGTTTCGGGCGAGTTGAACTTCGCCACTGTCTGTCGGAGAGAAATGCCGTTAGCGATGTCGTTCAGGGCGGGAATTCCGGTATGATGCCCGTCGGCTGCAAAAGCCGCGGCCCACGCTTTCATCGCGCTGGCTTGCGTGGCACCCGCCGCCCAATGGTTGATGCCGTGAATGGCTGGATTTCGGAGCCGCGCCTGGAATCGTTCCGCATATTTTCCGAGGTCGTGCAGCAGCCCGGCCAGTTCGCAATCTGCGGCAAGGCCGAGAGGGGTTCCAAATTCCTTCGCCAGCCGCGCGACATTGCGCAGATGCTCGGACAGGGGTTGCCATTTGTCCTCTGGCAAACGGTTGCCTTGGTCGTCTTCAGCCGTGTGCGCGAAGAACCTCATGTTCGTTTCCTGACGATGCTCCCACCGGGGCGTGGCATCATTATTATCCCTGCCGGGAAATGATGACAATATAAATTTTGTTCCATTTCCCGGGCACTTTACCAAAGCCGGTTGGACAACGGCTGGGTATCCGAAAAGGCTTAGCAAACGTGGGCGAAGTGTCAGACTTGACGCAATGCGGCCAAAACGCCGAAGCTGAGGCATAGACCGCCTATTTGAGACGGTTGTGGGGTGGTACTGATTGCCGCCGGGGGGAAGGGGTTGGCGGCGGGTGCAACGGCGGCTGTGGTGTCGGTGGGGTTGGTGCTGCCGTGACGACGTGTCTGGAGGGAAAAGTGCGGCGGCGGTGGCCTGTCTTCGGCGATTTGAGACGGTGGAACGGCGTGGACCCGCCTTCGCCAAGTGCCGGCGAAGTGGCGGTGTAGCTGGTGCAGGCGTAACCTGTGTGTGGTTGTGTGGGCGGATGTGTGGGTTTCTGTTCGCCGTTTTTCAAAGTGTTTCACGATGTTTCACGGAATGATCTCAAAATGGGAGAAACGCTGTAAGTGCTTGAAAATAAGGGCCTAAAACGAGTGTTTTAGGCCCAAAATTGGTTGCGGGGGTGAGATTTGAACTCACGACCTTCAGGTTATGAGCCTGACGAGCTACCAGGCTGCTCCACCCCGCGTCCAAGAAAACGGCCATACAATAACTCGACCGCCACCCCACCGCAAGCCCCATCGGAATGTTTTATTGGGAGGCCGGCGGTTTCTGGAATTGGAGGGTGTAAAGTTTGTGATAGATGCCGCCGAGGGCCAGCAGGTCGGCGTGGCGGCCGGTTTCGGCAATCCGGCCCTGGTCAAGAACAATGATCCGGTCGGCCTCCCGCACGGTGGAGAGGCGATGGGCAATGCATATAGTGGTGCGGCCCTTCATCAGAGCGTCCAAGGCGGCCTGGACGGCGCGTTCGGATTCGTTGTCCAGGGAACTCATGGCTTCGTCCAGAACGAGGATGGGGGCATTTTTCAAAATGGCGCGGGCAATGGAAATGCGCTGGCGCTGGCCGCCGGAAAGGGCGACCCCTTTTTCTCCAATGCTGGCTTCGTAGCCGCCGGGTTTTTCCATGATGAAATCATGGGCGTGGGCGTGCCGGGCCGCTTCTTCCACCTCGGCGGCGGTGGCGCCGGGCCGGCCATAAGCGATGTTGTTGCGAATGGTGTCGTTAAAGAGAATGATCTCCTGGGTGACGATGGCAATTTGGGAACGAAGATCGCCGATGGCCATCTGGCGGAGGTCAATTCCCCCGATGCGCAAGGCGCCCTCGGTGGGATCGTAGAAGCGCAGGAGGAGATTGGTGAGGGTCGTCTTGCCGGAGCCGGTCCTTCCGACCAGGGCGAGCATTTGGCCGGGTTTGACGGTGAGTTGGATCTGGCGCAAAACCATCTGATCCCCGTAGCCGAAGCTAATGTTGTCAAAATGAATTTCCGCGCCGGCGGCGCGAAGGGGGATGGGATTGGGCGGGGCGGTGAGGGTGTTGGGGGTGGCGAGCAAATCAAAGACGCGCTGTGTGGCGGCCTGGGCCTGGGTGATTTGGCTCTGGAGGCGGGTCAAGGCCTTGATGGGGGAGTAGATGGCCAAAAGACTGCCCAGAAAAATGACAAATCCGACCGGGCCGGCCCCGCCCGCCAGA
This sequence comes from Verrucomicrobiota bacterium, assembly GCA_049522055.1. GTDB lineage: Bacteria > Verrucomicrobiota > Verrucomicrobiia > Limisphaerales > Palsa-1400 > JBEKOF01. The sequence goes on from JBEKOF010000268.1 coordinate 8,131, forward strand.
TAGAGGAAGATACCCGCGATGCCGATGGCTCCAAGGAATTCGATCAGCGGGCCTGGGGACTCGGTCGCGCGGACCATGCGCATGTAGTGGCTGATGAACCTCTTAATATTCTCCTTGAATTGGCGGATCACCACCCCTTCCAGATTATAGGCCTTGATGATGCGATTTCCCGTGAAGGATTCGTGCATCACCTTGCCGAGCATGGCCTGTTCGGTTTGGAGGGCGGCGCTGGCCCGGCGGCCTTTGCGGTTGTAAATGGAGATGGGAATCACGCACAAGGGAAAAACCAGCGAGGCCAGGATGGTGAGCTTCCAATCAATCGAGAGCATCAGGGTCAAATACGTCAGGATGGTAATCGGGGACTGGATCAGCGTCGTCATGGAAACCCCCAGCGTGTTTTGCAGGATGCTAATATCGCCGCTGCGGGACATC
>JBEKOF010000269.1:0-6756 GCA_049522055.1 Verrucomicrobiota bacterium
TTCAACTCTTTGCTCATGTTCATTCACACCATTTGCTGGTGTCTTTTTCCCATGAGTCAACGACCCTTTTTGCCTCCCCTCAGTTTCACTCCCCCGGTGTCTTTTAATTTGAGTCAACTCGCCTAGCCTGGATTTCCACGGACAACAGTTGACCTAAGCGGGCACGCGATGGTAAAATCCTGCTTACTTCACACGCCCTTGCGGCTCTTCTTCGCGCTTCCATTCCCGTGAATGTGCTCGGTTGGAACGGTGAATTGGCGTTTGGCTTGGCCTTCGTGTTTGCCGCAAGCCGGATGCCAACCTGGGAGCGCGGAGCGGGGAAAGTTTTGAGGGGACAGGTCCCCGTTTAAGGCAGGTTGGCTTAGGGCTGAAAAAAATGAAAAAAGTCCTTGCAATGTCTGAAGATATATGTTTAGATATAGCCATGACATCAACCATGTTGAGTGCCCCGAGTGCTGAGGGCGTGAAAACCGGCAGGCGGCCCAATCCTTCGATTGACGGCCCCAGGGATAATACCGTGTGTTTCATGCTGAGTGACGGGGAAAAACTGGCTGTGGATCGTCTGGCGTTTTGTCTGAACATTACGCGGTCGGGCCTGCTGGCCAATATCGTGGCGGAATTTGTGGCCGCGTCGTCGGCTTCAAGGCCGGGGCGGGATGCAGAAAGGAGGCTGCGGGCGTACCTGGAAGATTGCCGGATGGCTTTCAAGAAGAGGGGGGCGTTCGCGGTCAAGACGGTTGGCGGAAGAAAAGGAGCATAAAGGCATGAAAGAAATTATCGAGCTGAACGAGAGATTGATTGAACAATTGGGCAAGTGTTTTCCTGAGGGGGGGCTGATTCTGGGCCGGTATGATCAACCGGATGAATTGACGGCGCTCCCGGCCGCATTGCGGGAGGACATTGAGAAACTGCGTGGCGAAATCAACGAGGTGGTGCCGAATGATTTCACCTATTCTTTGGACCTGGGAAATGATTCTCCCGGTTTAATGATCGAATATGAGGACGGCTCGCAAACAGGGTTCTTTCGTGGTCATGGCTGGCAGCCCAACCGTTCCATCATCGAGCAACTAGAGGAGTTCAATTGGAATGCGGAGCGGGAGCAGGCTTTGGCAGGGTGCCAGATATTCGACGCAATGAAGGAAAACGCCAAACACCTGCCTTCGCGCCTGCCTTCGACCAAAGAGCTTCAAAAAGGGTTCCGGGTGGAGATGAAAGAGTTTTTGAAAGCCAAGCGGAGGGATTTGCGGGGTGTGCATGTTTTGATGTGGCGCGATGACGAAGGGGTGAAAGTGGAGAGCTTTGAGGACCAGGCGTCGTTCCGCCGGGATTTGCCGGACATTATGACAGTGCAATACCTGGTTATCGCGGTGGTGGCGGATGGAAAACCGATGTCGCGGGAGGGTCTCGAAATTTTGAAGAAGAAGGCGATTGCGGAATTGGAAGACATGCCGAATTCCCGTGCAAAAGCATTGGGCAAATTCTGAATGAATAGTGGGCGTGACGGAAAGGATAAGAATGCAAAATGACGTTGACAACAAATCGGGTAAACCAGCAAGGATGCAACTGCTGACCAAGAAACAAGTGGCGAATATGCTGGCCTGTTCGGTGCGAATGGTAGAAAGACTTGTGGCGTCGGGGACATTGACGGCGGTTAAAATCCGGGGCGCGGTGCGGTTTCGGTCGAGTGACATTGAGCAAATTATGATGAAAGGAGCGGCATGATCTTCTCTGTTGAAAAGCGGCGGTTCCGGCAAGGCGGAAAACTTGTGGAAACGCGGTCTTACTATCTGCGTTATCGGATTGAGGAAATGCCGGTGGACAAGTGGAAATCGCTTGGCGTGACGGATAAACAGGTTGCGGACCAGAAGGCGCATCAATTCATCCAGGAGCGCGAGCGTGAGGCGGCGGGCATCCTTGAACCCAAAGCCGTCCGCGACTCCGCCAGAAAGCCGCTGGCGGCTCACCTGGACGATTACGTGGCGGACCTGGCGGCGCGGGGCCGCAATGGTCGCGGGGGCCGTGGGGCGCGGCTGGTCGCCTCCCGGATAAAGGCGTTGCTGCAAGCCTGCGATTGGCAGGTGTCGTGCAACGTCACCGCGGACTCGTTTATTGTCTGGCGGAACCGGCAAACCTGCTCGCCGCGCACACTCAACCATTACCTGCAAGGGATGATCTCGTTGCTGAACTGGATGGAAAGGGTCGGCAGAATCAAAACCAACCCGTTAAAGAACGTGTCCAGGGCCGATGAGCGGGGCAAACAGAAGCGGGTGCGCCGGGCCTTCACGGATGAGGAATTGAGCAAGTTGGTGGCAGGGTCGCAAGATCGGGGCATAATCTACTTCACTGCCGCGCGGACCGGGTTGCGGCAAGAGGAATTGAAGCAAGCTGTTTGGGGTGATTTTCGCTTGGACGCGGATGTTCCTTTCGTGGTGGTGCGGGATTATGCGGCGAAGAACAAGAAAGAGGAATCGGTGCAACTGGTGCCAGAAATAGTCGAAGCGTTGACGGCTTACCGGCCAGCGGGGTGGAAGGCGACTGATCTGGTGTTTCCGAAGGGCATTCCACGCGCCCGGCGTTTGACTCTGGACCTGGAAGCCAATGGCATTCCCTATCGGGATGAGTTGGGCCGGTATGGGGATTTCCATGCCCTGCGCTACACCTGGGCGACGTTTCTGCAACGCAATGGAGTGGCGCAACGGTTCGCCATGAAATTGATGCGGCACAGTGACATCCGGCTGACCGCGCAAGTCTATACCGATGAAATGCAATTGCCGATTTACAATGCAATCAAGAACCTGCCGCGATTGGATGCCGTGCCGGGCTATACACAAATACGCGCACAGATTTTAGGCGGGAATGGTCAAACGGTGTCGCAACCTGACGCACGGAATGGAGGTTCAAAGACTCAGGAAACCGTTGCAAATCAGGATGATAGGCGTGGTCTGGCGGAGTCTGTCGCATCCTGTCAAATGGAGCGGGTGAAGGGAATCGAATCCTCAGACCGGCAGCCCGGCCTTGCCCAGCGCCAGCCGGGTTTTCTCCGGGCTCTCATGCAGCAGGGCGCGCCAACCGCGGGCCAGGCCGGCCGCGACGTTTTCCGCGCGATCATCCAGGTATAAGATCGCCTCCCCCTTCCGGCCGGTTTGCCTCTCGACCACCTGGTAGATCTTCGGATCCGGCTTCATGGCGCCCTGCTCGTAGGAGAGCACGTAACCGTCGAAGCGGGAAAAAAAGGGGAATCGGCGCCGGATGTGCCGCGCCGCGATCTCATTGGTGTTGGAAAAAATCCAGGTCGCCACGCCGCCCTCCCGCAGCGCGGCATGGAGGTCAATCATCGGCTGGATTTCGGAAAAAATATCCGCGAAACACGCGCTGAATTCCTCCAATCCCATGTCCAGGCCCGACGCCGCGCAAACTCCGCCGTGGAACTGCGCCGTCGTGATCGCGCCGGTTTCATATTGACAAAGTAGGGGGGACGTGCAGAGCAGCGTTTGCAGGCCGCCGGCCGGCAGCCGGGTGCGCGGCCCCAGCGCACGCGCCGCGATGCTGTAATCGAAATCCACCAGCACTTTTCCCAGGTCAAACACCACCACCGGGGGCGCGCTCACGTTTTCCTGCCGCAGGCTCACGCCAGATCGCGTCTCCCTTCCAGCGCGCGGGTCAGAGTCATTTCGTCGGCGAATTCCAGGCCGCTGCCGGCGGGCAGGCCGTAGGCCAGTCGGGTGATTTTCGCCCCCTTCCCGCCCAGGCGCTTAGCCAGATAAAACGTCGTGGCGTCCCCTTCCACATCGGTGCTCAGCGCCAGGATGATCTCTTTGACCCCCGCCCCCATGCGCGATTCCAGGGCGGCGATGCGCAAATCCTCCGGTTCCACCCCGTTGAGCGGCGAAATTTTTCCACCCAGCACATGGTATTTCCCATGAAAAACTCCGGCTTTTTCCAGCGTGAATATGTCCACAGGCCGTTCCACCAGGCAAATCGCCGAATCATCCCGCCGCGGATCCGAGCAGATGGCGCAAGGGTCGCGCTCGGTCAGGGCGCCGCACAACGAACAGGCGCGGATTTGTTCGCGGGCGCGAACCAGCGCCTCGGCCAATTGGCGCACGGACTGCGACTCCGCCTGCGCAAGATGCAGCGCCAGCCGCTCGGCGGAACGCGGGCCGATTCCGGGCAGGCGGCCCAGCGCGGCGGCCAGGGCGGTGATGGGTTCGGGGAGGGGCAAGGTGCCGGGGCGACAGGTTGGCTTGTCGCCTGGAAAACGGTTTTACATCCCCGGCAGATTGAACCCCTGGGTGGCTTTGCTCATTTCCGCGCTGGAAATTTTCCGGGCTTCCTCCAGCGCCTGGTTGATCGCCGTCAGTATCATCTCCTCCAGCAACGGCGCCTCCGCGGGGTTGACCGCCTGCGGATCAATCTTGATGGAGGCCACGGTGCCGTCGCATCGGGCCGCCACTTTGACGGCGCCGCCGCCGCTGCTGGCCTCGATGGTGCGGGCGGCCAGCGCGGACTGCGTTTGTTCGATCTGCTGCTGTATCCGGGCAGCCTGTTTCATGAGTTTTCCAATGCTTGACATATTCTTCCTCGAGGGCGGATTTTAGGAGCGGGTTTCGACTATTTGTCCTTTGAAAATTTCCAGCGCTTTCTCAATCAACGGGTCCTTCTTAAAGTCCTCCTTGCCGGAGGAGACCGCCTCGCCCTTCGGCCGGGGCGGCGCGGTTTCGATCCCGGGTTTGGCGGCCGGTGTTGCCGGCGCGGTTGGGCCGTCCGCCATCGGGCCGGCCGCGGCGGCTTCAATGATCCTCACCTTCACCTGGGGATGGCCCAGTTCCGCCAGTTTGGTTTGAAACAAGGCGTGGTTCTTGGAATTGTCCACCAGGGCGATTTGGTCGGCAAACTCCGGATCAAATCCTATGGTCAACAGATTCTCCCTCAGGGACACAGGCTGCGCCTTAATCAGGTAGGCGTGAACAAACGGGCTGGCTTGGTTGACGGCCTCGAGCAACCGGCTCCAAAGTTGTCCCAGTTCGCCGCCGGCCGCCGGCGCGGCCAGCGGCTGGGGGGCTGGCGCGGCGGCCGGGCCAGTCGGGCCAACGGCCGCCGGTGCCAGGGATCGCCCCGCCGCGGGCGCGCTCGCCCCGGTGGCGCGCGGCAACACGCCGCCGGCCTCGGCCCGCAGTTGCTGCAACTGCCGCAACACCGTGTCAATGCTCACGGCGTGGCGCGCCTCCATCATTTTCAGCAGGGTCACTTCGAGCAGTATTTTTCTGGAAGCCGTATCGCGCAGGCGGCCTTCGCAATCGGTCAACACATCCATCATCCGCGTCAAAGCCTCGGCGGTGGCCAGGGGGGATTGAGTTGCCAGCGCGGCGGCTTCGGCCTCGGAGGCCTCAATCAGGCCCGGTTCGCCGCGCGAGACTTGATAAACCAGCAGGTTGCGAAAATGCCGGAGCAGTTCGGAAACAATCCGCGCCAGATCCTTGCCTTGTTCGGCCAGGTCGTTGAGCTGGCGCAGCGCCCGGGTGGTTTCTCCGGCCAGCACCGCCTGGCTCAAGGCCAGTATCTGCCCCTCCGCCGCCAGCCCAAACATCGAGAGCACATCCGCCTCCCCGATGTCCCCGCCGCAAAAGCTGATCAGTTGGTCCAGCGCCGATTGCGCGTCGCGCATCCCCCCATCCGCCCCGCGCGCGATCGCCTCCAGCGCCGGTTCCTCAATTTTCACGGATTCCTGTTGGGCGATTTGCCGCAAATGTTTCACGATCAAACCGGAGGGGATGCGGCGCAAATCAAATCGCTGGCAGCGCGATAGAATCGTCAGCGGCATCTTTTCCGGCTCGGTGGTGGCGAACATGAATTTCACGTGGGCCGGCGGCTCTTCCAGCGTCTTCAACAACGCGTTGAAGGCCTCTTTGGTCAGCATGTGCACTTCGTCAATGATGTAAATCTTGAACCGCCCCGCCGCAGGCGCGTACTTTACCGTCTCGCGCAACGCGCGCACTTCGTCAATGCCGCGATTGCTCGCCCCGTCAATCTCCAGCACATCCAGCGCGCGCCCTTCGGTGATTTCCTGGACGCGCGGATCGTCCTCCGAGAAATCAACCCGGGGGCCGTCGGCGCAATTGAGGCATTTGGCGAATATGCGGGCGATGGTCGTCTTGCCCGTGCCGCGCGGCCCCACGAACAGGCAGGCATGGGCTATCCGCTTCTGGCCGATGGCATTGCTGAGCGTCTGGGTGACGTGTTCCTGGCCCACCACATCCTCGAATCGCTGCGGCCGATATTTTCGCGCTATGACTTGATATGACATTTGATTTGATCGCCTGCCGCGGCTGGCGCATTGGGGAAGGAACGCCGCGCGCGCGCCGCCGCCGCTTGTTCCCTCCGCCCTCCGCCAGCCGAAACCAGAAAATGCCAGGGTGACCACGGCGGATGCGGAGCAGACTGCCGTTGCTGCATTCCTGCCCTGGCGGGGTTCGTAAGTCCACATTCCATGGGCCCTGGCAAATTCATCCCCAACATAAGACCCCCGCCGCGACCCGGCAAGATCTGTTTTGCGCAACGGCATGGACGGGTGCATTTCACTTTTTTGGATGCTTCTCCGTCATGGCCTGGATTTGTGCGATGGAAACGATAACCGATGACAAATTTGTCACAGTCATCCCATAGAGGGGAAAAACTCGATCTGTGGCCCCTGGTTTTCAAGGGGTTAGCATAAGCGATTTCAGAATGTGCTTTAAGGATTTTTCCGCTCACGGGGCA
>JBEKOF010000270.1:0-6752 GCA_049522055.1 Verrucomicrobiota bacterium
GGCCGCGGCGGACAGCTACAACGGTGCCACGACCATCAGCGCGGGCACGCTGGCCTTGGGAGCCGGCGGTTCGATTGCCAACTCCAGCGTCAGCCTGGCCGGCGGCGCAACCTTTGATGTCTCCGCCGTCTCCACTGCGGCGGCCCCTTACAATATGGCTGGCGCCAGCTTCACCGCCAGCGGCGATGCCCCTGCCGTTCTTAATATCGCCTCGGCCGGGTACGTCACCAACACCCTTCCGACGACGCTTATCCTGACTCCCGTCGCTAGCGCCGTGCCGAATCCCGCCCTCACCGTTGCGCAAGGCACCTTGGTCCTGAGCAATAATCAATTCACGATCAATGGACCGCTCTTGCCGCCCGGTATTTACACCGTGGCCAATACCAGCGGCACCGGGGCCATATCTTTCAATTCCACTTGGGGCGACAACTTCCCTGCGCCCACCGGAACGGCCATTGGCTGGCCGGGCACTACCGCCCCCACCATCACGGTGTCGGGGTCGGGCAGCTCTGCTGTTTTGGCTTTGACCATCTCCGACCCGAACTCCTGCGTGGGCGGGTTGGTCGCCACCAACGGCACTTGGACTCGGGCCTATTCCTCGGTGGACGCGAACGATGAGCAATTGAGCTTCGGCAACACCAATGGCATTTACTCGGTGGTGGGTTACAACATGGTCAACTGCACATTTACCAGTGGAACAGCCACCGTTTACGGGGGTGGAACTGTGGCCGTTGGACCCGGAACACCCTATTTGATCGGGCTCAATGCGGGGAGTTCGACCTCAGGCACACCTACCGTCTTGCCCGTGGGCACAACCAATCTGGTGCTGATTGCCACGCAGACGACTCAGGGCGTGGGACAAACCGCGCGGGTGAATGCCTTGGTCGTGGCGGATGGATGTTCTGCAAACACGATGTCCTTTGACCCGATCAGCGCGAACCTCTATCTGAGCCAGAGCGGCGAGGTTCGAATCGTCTTCAACAACATCTCCCAGAACGACAAGTATGTGAGTTTGCAGAACGGCGTCCCCGGCCTGCGCTCTGCGCGGATTCTCGTCAATGGGACCGTTTTTGCGCTCAACGGCTTGGCCGACGGAGCCAGCCGGTCGGTGGACATCAGCGGCGCGCTTAAAGGCGGGACTGGCAACACGGTGGTGGTGGAAGGATTCGGCGCCAAGGGCGGCGGGGCGGTGGTTTCGATTGGAGAGACACCGGCGGCGCCGGCCTCCGGGAACTTCCAAGTCACGGCGGCCTCGGCAGTGAGCACGTTCATCAACTTGCCGGCCTTGCAGATCACGCAATCGGGAGACCAGACGGTGCTGAGTTGGCCAGCGACCGGCCCGGCGGGAGAAGACTTCACCGCATACCAGTTGCAAACCAGCGCCAGCGGCCTGCCCGGCAGTTGGAGCGCGGCGGGGACGGCCCCGGTGAGCGCGGGAGGGCAGTTGACGGTGACGGTGACGGCGGGTGGCAGCGGGCAGTTCTATCAGTTGGCGAACCCGGCGGCGCAATAAGCGTGGCAATAAACCATTCAAAAAAAACGATTATGAAACAGAACAAACCAGCATCTCCGGTGGGAACCAGCAAGCAACAGAGCGGGGAGAAGAAGCCCTATCGCAAGCCGGGCTTGAAGCGCCTGGGGATGCTCCAATCGGTGGCGGGGAGCGGCATTAATTTTGGGAACTCGCGTGGGAAGAAAGTGTGACGCGGGGTTAATGCGGGCAGGCACAATCTAACGCAGCCAAGGGCAGCGGCAAGCCGCTCCCTTGGCTCTCTTTTTTCTGCGCCAATAAAATCAGCGGCACCCACGGCAGCAGCGCCGCATACAATATCGCCTGGCCGTTCCGCTTCGTTGCTTGATGCTGTTTGGTGGGCCGGACCTCCGTCGAGCCGAGACTCGATTGTGCGGCACAAAGACAGCGCAGGACAGCATCTCGCCCCTGCCATCACAGCCCATCACGCCCGCCGCTCTTTGATCGCCGCCAATATCTCCGCCACCACTTCGGACTTCGGCTTGGCCCCCAGGTTGCCCTTGCCGTGGAGACGCACGCTCACCTGGCCCGCCGCCATGTCGCGCTCGCCGATCACCAGCATGGTGTGGACTTTGGCCTGCTCGGCTTCTGCGATCTTGGCTTTGATCGGGTCGGCGCGGAAATCCGTTTCGCAGCGGACGAAGCCCGCGCGCAGTTCGCCCGCGATGGCTTTGGCGTAGTTCACCAGCGGTTCGGCGTTCCCGATGGTCAGCACGCGCGCCTGTTCGGGCGCCAGCCAGAGGGGGAAATTCCCGGCGTAATGCTCGATGAGAAAACCGATGAAACGCTCGTGCGTGCCGAGCGGGGCGCGATGGATGCACAGCGGCGTCTTGTCCGTGTTGTCCTTGTCGCGATAGACCAGCCCGAATTTGGCGGGGACGGCGAAATCAACCTGGTTGGTGGCCAGGGTGAATTCGCGGCCGATCACGCTCCAGACCTGCACGTCAATTTTCGGCCCGTAAAACGCGGCTTCATTCGCCACTTCGACGTAACTGATTTTCGAATCAATCAAGACTTGCCGCACCATGTCTTCGGTCTTCTTCCACAATTCCGGCTCGTTGACATATTTGGCGTTGTCTCCAGTCAAGCGCGAAGGGTCGTGGGTGCTGAAGCGCATCACGTATTTTCCGATGCCGAAGAGTTTGAAATACATTTGATACATCTCGTTCACGGCGTTAAATTCGTCCGCGAACTGATCGAGGCCGCAATAAATATGCGCGTCATTCATATTGAGCGAGCGGACGCGCATGAGACCAATCAACTCGCCGCTCTGCTCGTAGCGGTAACAGCAGCCGTATTCCGCCAATCGCAATGGCAGGTCGCGATAGCTGCGTGGCTCCGATGCAAAAATCAGATGATGATGTGGACAATTCATCCCCTTGAGGTAGTAGCGCTCCGAAACCTTATCTTCCTCCGACTCTTTAAGCTCCATGGGCGGGAACATCGAGTCTTTATACAAAATCGGCAGATGGCCGCTGGTCAGATATAGTTTTTCCTTTGCGATATGCGGCGTGCGGACGCGAACGTAACCGGCGGCGAATTCAGTTTCCTTGGCCAGCTTTTCCAGTTCCTCGACCAGCACCGTGCCTTTGGGAAGCCATAGTGGCAAACCAGGCCCGACAAGTTCCGGCTCAATCTTGAACAACCCCATTTCCGCGCCGATCTTGCGGTGGTCGCGGCGTTTGGCTTCCTCCAGCATCGTGAAGTAGGCCTCCAACTCGGTCTTGTTCTTGAACGCCGTGCCGTAGATGCGCTGGAGTTGCGGGTTCTTTTCGTCGCCCTTGTAATACGCGCTGGCAACGGTGGTGAGCTTGAACGCCCCGATGTTGCCCGTGCGCATGACGTGCGGCCCGGCGCAGAGATCCAGAAAATCGCCGTTCTTGAAATAGGTGATCTGCTCGCCTTCGGGAATGTCCGCCAGATTGCCGATTTTGAATTTGCTCGGATTGCCCGGTCGCTCGCCCAGCCCGCCCAGCCGACCGCTTTCCGCGTCCTTCAGCGCCTGCTCGCGCGTGACGACGACTTTCTCGAAGACATGATTGGCCTTGATCTCCTTTTTCATCTCCGCCTCGATGCGCTCGAAATCTTCCGGGCTGATGCGGTGGGCAAGTTCCAGATCGTAATAAAAGCCATTCTCGACCGGCGGCCCGGCGGCGAATTGAGCTTCCGGCCAGAGGCGCAGGATGGCGGTGGCCAGGACGTGCGCGCAGGAATGGCGGATGCGTTCCAGGTCGGACATCTTGTGGCGGTCGTCGAGCGATTTGCGTTCGTTATCCATTGAATGATTTTAACCACGGATGGCACGGATGGCACGGATAAAAAAACGGAGAAAACGGAGAAATCGGAGGTTTTTTCGCGGCGGAGGCAGGGCGGGGATCGGTACAACAAAAAGCCCCCGTCCAGTCTTGCGACCGAACGGAGGCAAATTGGGGGCTGGGAGTTCGCCACTCTCTCTTTCCCATGCTGACATTAGGCGCGCCCTTGCGGGGCTGCCAGCTTCCCGACGCCATTCTCCACGGCAAGCGGAATTATCGGCCTCATAGCAGGGCCGTCCAGCGCCTTGCGGTCACTGGATCATCGAGTGAGGCCTCTGAGCTCGCTTCGGCTGGCGTTTGCGGACGCCGGCTTGCGAACCAGGTAAAGACACGTTTGTGACTGCGGTTCCGCGTCTCCACCATTTGCGCCGGGACGGCCACCGCTTTTGGCGGTGCGTTGGCCCGGTGCCACGGGTCTGACCTCTTACCTCTGAGGCTGCTTTTCGCTCACAAGCCGGCGGCGCCGTTTGTAGCGTCGCCGACATTTTGGAAGGTTTATACAGACCATGCCTGGGCCTGTTTTTCTTCCCGGTCGGAATGCTCCCTTTGTCCCGCCTTTCGGCGTCTTTGCGGCCCCGATGAAAGGGCCGGCGGGAGTCACTCTTTCCGTGCTGATGCGCAGTAGCAACCGAATACCCTCTGGGTAACTGCGATTCCTCCAGGCCCGAAACCAGCCTGGAATACTTGACCCGGCTTGGAACGGTTTCTCAATCGCTCCTGGCCGCTCAGTTCCTTTTCGCGTTACTGACGGCGCGCGAACGCCGCCAGAGGAACTGGTGAATTCTGCCTCCAGCCTCCGCTCCTTGCAGAACGGATTGAGAGGGGTTGAACCAACCAGCCTGACTCAACCTTTCCCCAGTTTCCTGGGATCATCTCCGGAACCCCGGCAACTTTCTTGCGTCTGCTGCGCGGCGCCCCAGTTCTTTCAATGAACTGGCCAAATCTTATCACAAATCCGCAACAATGGTATTAATTGTTATGCACAGGGTTATTCACCGCCGCGGAGAATTATCCACATCCGCCGAGCGCGAAAAACGCCAATAATGACGGGCCTTTCTCTCTCTGCCGGCGATGAACGTGGCCGCCAAAGTCTTCTCGCACGCCTGGGATGGTGGATAAGTTTATTTGGCAAAATCGCCCTCAAGCTGCCAAAGCGCGTGTTTTTGGCGGCTTTTTTGCCCGTCCTCAAACTGAACCGCAATCATCGGCCTTGGTGGAGAAGGCGCATTGTCCCGATGGAACCGCCGCTGTTCGAGGCACTTATGTTGGGTTCGACTTTCTTTTGCTCGATTTGCTTCTGCATCAATTATCTGTCACATTTTGCCCGATGCCGTAAATAAGTCAGTAGAATGACGACCGAAGACATGGGGTTGCTGCAGGAATATGCCCGAAGCTGTTCTGAGGAGGCCTTCGCGGCGCTGGTCTCCCGGCACATCAACATGGTTTACTCCGTGGCGCTGCGCCAGGTGGGGGATGCGGCTTTGGCGGAAGAGATTACCCAAGTGGTGTTCGTTATCCTGGCGCAGAAGGCCGGTTCGCTTGGTTCCAAAACCATCCTTTCCGGCTGGCTCTGCCGCACGACCCGGTTTGCATCGGCCAATGCTTTGACCATCCAACGCCGCCGTCAACATCGTGAACAGGAAGCCTATATGCAATCCTGCCAATCCGAAACCGAGGCATGGAGACACATCGCTCCTTTGCTGGACGAAGCGATGGCCAAACTGGGCCACAAAGACCATGACGCCATCGTCCTGCGTTTCTTTGAAGACAAAACCATGCTCGATGTCGGTGTGGGTTTGGGCCTGAACGAAACCGCCGCCCGCAAACGCGTCAACCGCGCGGTGGAGAAACTGCGGAACCTGCTGACACGGCGCGGCACGACTCTTTCCGCGGCGTTGATCGTCGCGGCCATCTCCGCTCATTCCGTGCAGGCCGCCCCCGCGTCTTTGGTCGCCACCGTCACCGCGGCCTCGGCCAAAGGGGTCGCCGCCACCACCTCAAGCCTCACACTTCTAAAAGGAACACTAAAACTTATGGCATGGACAAAACTTAAAACCACCGCGGCCGTCGCCGCGTTTGCCGTCCTCGTGGCTGGCACCACCACCATGGCTCTGGAAGGCGCCCTGCCGGGTTTCGGAAAACGAACCTTCAGCAGCTTCGATTCTCCAACCGGTCCGGCAGGACAAATGTTGTGGGAGGCCGGCCGTTTGCAGCTCGTGGATAATGATCTGAACACGGTTTTGACGCTCTACGAACAGGCTTCCGCGCGGACGGTCATTCGCGCCGACGGTCTCCCGGAGGGAAAATTTACACTGCACAACCAAACACCCCTGAACCGGGTGGAAACCTTGCGATTGCTGGATACACTCCTGGCGCAAAATGGCGTGACGATGGTGTTGGCCGGAGACTCGCAAGTCAAAGCCGTGCCGTCGGCCAAGGCAGCGAATGAAACCGCTCCGGTCATCCAGCTTTCGCGCGATGAATTGCCGGATTCCAGTTCATACATGAGGATGAGGGTGCCATGGCAAAAAATCTGGTTGCCAATGGAACGGCGCACACTATCTCAAGTCGTGAGTGTCCTGGGATACCAGGCGAGCTTCCCGAGTAGCGTTACGGCGGATAACAACAGAAATGAAATCGTTCTCCAGGATTATTCGGCCAACGTCCGCCGGATGCTTGTTCTGATCGAGCAGTTGAATTCAAGCACGGCCATTGCCCGCGTCGCCCATGTGCCAAACCCAAAGGCCGTCCAGGGCACTGTCAGCAGCTTCGACGCGCCAGCGGGGATTGGCGGCCAAAAGAAGTTTGACGCGGGGGAGTTGAATCTGGCCGCCGCCGATTTGTCCACGATCCTCGACCTTTACCAGAAAGTTTCCGGCCGGACAGTCATCCGTGCGGGCGATCTT
>JBEKOF010000271.1:0-6743 GCA_049522055.1 Verrucomicrobiota bacterium
CTTTGAAGGCAGACCCGGGACGGGCAAGACATGTTATCTCCGCCACCTCGTCGGTGTGCTCAAGAAGTCTCATCTCTTCTACTTTATTCCAACCTCGACGATGGGCGTCCTGTCAAAGCCGGAATTTATCGGCTTTTGGGCCGATCAGCACAGGATTCATGCCAACCGGAGATTTGTCGTGATCCTGGAGGATTCCGACGCCGCGCTGATGACCCGCGGATCTGACAATCGCGAACAGGTCAGCGCTATCCTGAACCTCTCCGATGGAATGCTCGCCGATTTCCTCCGTCTCCAACTCATCTGCACGATCAACTGTTCCGCCGGCGACATCGACCCGGCGTTGTTGCGCCCCGGACGCCTGCTTTGCCATCGCGTCTTTGAGCGGCTCGACTATCCTCAGGCCGCCCGTCTCGCCGAGAGTCTCGGTCGAAAACTGCCGCTGGCGCGTGATTATTCGCTTGCTGAAGTGTTTGCCGGACATGGCACAGATGAACTTAAACGCCCGCGTATCGGGTTTGCCGCATAACAAAATATGAGAACAAAAAGAGTAAGCCTCGTTGAGCAGATAAAAGAAAAGCGTAAAGAACCATTGTCTGGCGTCCAACAAGAGTCGGAAGAAGCAAAAGCCAAAATGGAACCGTGGGAACGCCGCGAGGAGGAGACCAGGCAATTGTTGTCAGCGGCCAAACGCAAGCTACCTGAACTAAAGGCGCTCCTGGCGGCCACCTCGGATCACTGGCACTACGAAGACCCCATTTATCGCTTCTATCATCAGTCGTTCAAGGTTTATCGCCTGCAAACAACGACCTTGAAAATCGTCGAGGAATTGCAAGCTCTGGCGCCACACCTCAAACTGAACTCGTTTTTCCTTAAAATCGTAGTCGAAGGCACGGGCAAGAACTTCGATCCGTCTCACAATGCCAACTGGCTGAAACAGACCCGTCCCATTGTTGAAGCATTCTTTCATGCCCGTCATATGCTACTCATGATCTGCAAGTATGCCGAAGAACTTCCGAAACCACCCCCAGCACTGCCTTCTGGATGGGCAACCGTGTTGTATTTATATGACATTCGATGATTTTAAGCAGCATAGCCACACAAGACTTCCCGCACTCCATGAATTTCACCAGCCTCGATTTTGAAACGGCCAATCCCTCGCGCGTGAGTATCTGCGCCGCCGGGCTCGCCGTCTTTGAGGATGGCAAGCTGACGGAGGCTCCCTATTGGCTGGTGCGACCCCCAAAAGGCCACAGATGGTTTCACGAAGCCTTCGTTGAATGTCACGGCTTGACTCATCTGGATGTACTGGATGCCCCGGAATTTCCCGCCATTGCGCCGGAATTGCTGGCCCGGGTGAACCGCTCCGACCTCATGATTGCGCATTGTGCCGAATTCGACCTCGCCCATCTGCGCGCCACTTTGGATCATTTTGGCCTGCCCAGACCAGCCTTTGATTATATTTGCACCTGTAATCTCGCCCGCCGCGTCTGGCCGGACCTGCCAGACCACAAGCTCAACACCCTGGCGGCTCACATCGGCTATGAGTTTCACCACCACCACGCGCAGTCCGACGCCGAAGCCGCCGGCCGAGTGCTGCTGGTGATGATGAAACATGTAAGCGCAAAAACGCCGTCCGAGTTGCTGCAAAAGGTGGGTGTGGTGCCAAGACGCTTTAGCCAACAAAATTAAACAGAACACAGAAGCATCGGTCATGCCACATTGCCCCCGCCAAAAAACCCTTGCAATATCCCGGAATTGCCCTCACGATGCAGGCAACCAAAGGCTCTTTCGAGAACCCAAAAATACAAAATGAAAGGTAACAAATGAGTTGTAAATCCTGTAACGGTCAAAAAACGATATTGTGCCCGATATGCAGAGGAGCCAAAAAAGTGAATGGAAAAGAATGTCCCAAATGTTCCGGGATCGGGAAAATTACCTGTCCTACCTGCGGCGGCACGGGACAGAAATAATGTTTCGAACCGCCCGCGTTCATTTCCGGATGCTCTGTCCTTGGTTTGGTTATTCTTGCACATTTCGTGTCCTTGAGCGCATATGGCCGGATTTGCCAGACCACAGGCTCAACACTCTGGCGGAACACATCGGCCATCAGTTCCACCACCACAACGCCCGGGACGACGCCCGAGCTGCCGGACGAGTGCTGCTGGAGATGATGAAAAAGATGGACGCAAAGCCCCTGTCAGAATTGTTGCATAAGGCGGAGATAGTGGCCAGCGCTTAGTCAATACAATTAAACAAGAGCAGCGACTCAACGCGGTGGGCCAATTAAAATATCTTGGAATAGGCACGACTTGCCCGCAAAATGACGCATAAATTGCGCACCAGGCCCTGAACGGGCCAATGAACAGCGATTGTGATATGAGATACTTTGTCTGCACAATAGGCGGTTTTGGCGAGTATTCGGATCAAATTGTGATTCTAAAAGAATGCTTATCCAAGAACATATATGAACTGCACCGTGACGCTCGGTGGCCGTCACCATTGGATCACATTCAAAAAGGAGACACGCTGCTATTGAAAATTCAGAACCAACTGGTCGCGTGGGGAATCGCAAAAGGTCCTTTCCGCAAAATCGATCCGGACGATTACAATGATGGCTGGATCTTTATCGTTGAGGTTGAATTTTGGAAACAATATGATCCAAAAGCGCCGGCCAGCGGAGTGCATCATTACGGTATCCAGTCGGCTACAATGTCCGGAGCAGGGCAGTTCGCCGTTGTCAAAGAGGTAGAAGCATCGTGGGCCGAGGAGAAACTCGAGGCCTTTCAGAACACCGCCCTCCCGCTCATCAACCGCCCTGCCGACTGCGAGGAAGTGACTTGTTGCCAGCTATCGCTCCGGAGCATCTTTAGTGAGCCCTTGGACATCCCCGACTATCAGAGGTGCTTTTGTTGGCGAAAGGAGAACGTTATTGATCTTTTGGAAACGCTCCGATCCCGAGTTGAAAATGGCTCGAATCAAGAAGAGACTCCCGACACACACTTCGGCACGATTATCCTCAAACGGGATGGCGATAAATTCTCGATTGTGGATGGTCAGCAGCGGCTTCTTACGCTCACGATACTTGCCTTTTGCATTCAAAAAAGAAGGATAAAGCCTCGCGAAAATGAAAAGGAGTTGCCGCTGCCCTTACTTAATGCGTCCCTCAAAGGGACGTCGAACGATGCATACTCTGCCCGAAAACACCTATACTGGGCAATGAAAAGCATTGATGAGTGGCTCACATTTACAGGACTTCTGGCCGTGCCTGAAAAGTTGGAGCGTATGCTAATCTCAATCCAATTCTGTGTCGTCATTCTGCCAAGGCATGCTTCGGAAGACCTTGCTTACACGTTTTTCAACGCCGTGAATTCGTCTGGCAAGAAGTTGTCGGATTACGAGTTGCTCAAGGCGCATCATCTTCGTTTCATTCCTGATGCCTCCATCGCCGAAGGCATGGCACAATGCTGGGACTCAACTGGCGCTGAGGGCTATGACGACATCTTGCATAAAACGCTGTACCGCCTTCGGACTTGGAGCCGTCACGAGAACCCTGCAGTCGATGCATTGGATGGTCATAAACTATTCGACCACTTCTCTGCGAAAGCGCCAACGATTCGAGGAGTATTCTTCCCACCGCTGGCCGTCCGGTTTAACTCTGCTATTCACGGAGGCGCACCATTCTTCCATTTTGCCGAACAGCAGCGCCTACTGTCGCAGGCCTTCCAAGAAACGGATACCTATAAATTGCTGACTACGCACCTAAGCGGACACAGTGGCGATGTTCTCAGGCATACCATCGGCGCCTTGCTATTCCTCTTCTACTGCAAATTTGGCTCGCCTTACCTTGATGATGCTCTGTTTTGCATCGCCGAGGTGATTTCGATCTTACGTAACAAGGATCGAGTGGGGGCGTACACGATCCGTGAATTTGTGATTAAGGACTGTCTGTTCTCATTGGATACTGCTCTCGATCCCGGGCAGTTCTTTGAGTGGTGTTTGTCACCAGGCCGGCGCTACAACCAAAATGTGGAGGGGCTCACGAGGCAACGTTATTGGGAGGCACGTCAAGATCTTTACGAATCCTTACAAAAGCGCCCAATGGCGCTGAGAAAGCAATGTGGCCAACGAAAGGATGGCCGATGAACACACCCGATAACTTTGCCGAGAAAAACAGTGGGATTACGCCTTCTTCGTTTTCGACCGGTTGGCTGAAGGATATTGAACTACTCGTTCCACTGTACCAGCGTTTATTTGTCTGGGAGGAGGAGCAAATAATACAGTTTCTTGAAGATCTACAGCGTGCCTTTCGCGAAAATCGGGGAAAGCCCTACTACATTGGGACAGTGACCGTTTATCGACGACTTAACGAACCAATCACATGGGAGTTGGTGGATGGACAACAACGGTTAACGATGTTGACGTTAGTCGGTGGTTGTTCAGCAGATAAGTCGCTGTGGCACCCTTTTTTATTTAAGGATAGCGGGGCAAAAGCTCGTTTGCAGTACTTTGCCAGGCCGGATGATCAGGAAGACTTGAGAAAGATTGTGAAGGATGGATGTGCCGCGAATCAAGTAGCTAATCCAAATATGAAGCGATTTGTCGGGCTGTTTGGCCGGTTGAGCGAAAAGGCCGATTTCATGAGAGATTTCAGCAAGTTTGTTTACGAGAAAGTAACGGCACTCGTAGCATTTTTGCCGGAGAGCTACGGGCTCAATGACTTGAACCTTTATTACGAGAAAATGAACTCGGAGGGAAAACAGCTTGAAGCGCACGAAATCCTAAAAGGGCGATACCTTGGGAAGTATAGTACGAGGTGGAATGCCGTCGCCAAGTTGAGCGAACCCTACCCTCCAAAGAACGAGATTGAAGTAGCGGATGTTGAGTTAACGTTGGAGCTCTTTCTCAACAGTAGTGACGATCCGGAGAAATACGGACCGGAGCCTCCTACTGCGGCTATCACGCCAGATCCTTCGAGGCTCGTAATGAGTTTCCCTGTATTCCTGCTTCATTGTGTAGCAATCTGCTTTCCCGACAACGTTGAAGAGAACATCCCTGGATTTTTGGAACCGAAACATCTGCTGTCGACGTTTAAGGTGGTGAAGGAGCGGTGGGAAGGGAAGCGCCGGGAGCTGTTCGCCGATGCCTTTGTGCGGGAGATGGAGTCCTACCGCAAGTGGATGGACAAATGGATCATACACATAGATGATGAGCGTCCAGTGTCCCCCTATTATGCCGGGGAATACGAGTTAGCATACGCAAAAGGGCTCTGGCAGTTTCAGTCAATGCTCCACGTAAGCGGAGGCGAGCAGCAGAAATGGGTGTTAGACGCATACCTGGGCAGTCGGTCAAATGAGTTAAGCGACGTTGAGTTTCTCGCCATGTTGAAACGGCAAGACAGGAATCGCCATCCGCTCAATATTGGGGATAAGGACTGTCCTTCGGATTTTTCGTATGGAGAAATCGACCGTTACTGGTTTTGGAAGCTAGACTACATCTTGTGGGAGACCAGGATCTCGTTGCCTTTTGTGGATAAAGCACAAAAAAAAGCGGTGGATTCATACACCTTTCGCCGCAACCGATCAATCGAACACCTCCATCCTCAGACCTCAGATGCCCCCTGGGAACCGAAAGATCTCCACTCTTTTGGAAATCTGGCGATGATTTCGGCGAGCTTCAACTCACAGCAGGGCTACGATAAAGTAGCCACGAAGTTTGGGCGGTTGCGAGACAAGATGAGTGAAGGGCTGGAGAGTATCAAGCTTCTGCTTATGTTTCTTGATGCACACGGAAACGACCAAGAATGGACGCAGGATGCGGCCCGGGAACACTGTCGTAAAATGGTGAAAATCTTGAAGGATTACGATGATGCCACATCCAGGTCGGCATAATTCCGGAATGGATTCAGAAACGCGGCTGCGGTGTGTGCCTGCTCATTATTGCTGATTTGAAGCAGGAATGGTGGACAAAAGATCCGAAACCGTAGCTTTGTTCACCAAGCCATTCTCGCTCCGGCTTGAAGTCATTGAGAATCGGTTTTAAGCCTTGACGCAATGGCTTGATCTGCACTTGTCGGATTGGGGTGACCAAGTTGCCGCGGCGGAGCGGTTGCACATCATGGCTGATTTGAAATAGGAAGGGTGGAAAGAAGATCAGCCGTTTCCACGGGATGAGGAGCATTACCAGCGAATGGGGTTGTTCTAAGCTTGCTCATCAACATTTACTGAACTGGGGCGTTCTGGATGTCTTCGTGGTTCAGCCAGGACGGCGGCTCGATCCGCGCCAATTGATAATCCGCCGCCATCTGGAACCGGGCCCCGGAGTGAACCAGGAATGGGTACATTGGGGTGGTCTCCGGGTTGAAGGCCTTCAACTCCTCCCGTGTGAATTTCAGGTCCAGGACGTAGGTGTCGATGGGGTCGGTTTCCCGCGCCTTGGCGCGCTGGGTGTAGGCCGCAAGCCGGAGGGTCTGGCACAGCGGCAGGTAGGAAAAAATCTCCGCTGCGATGAAAGCGCATTCCCCGGTCACCAGGTCAAAGTAATCGCGGTTGCGTTCCACCTTGTCGCGCGCTGCCTCCCGGATCTCCCCGTTCTTGAGCAGCCTTTTCCGGGTGAACACAATCCCCTGTTCCATCTCGGGCAAGTCCAGATTCACCGAAATCAAATCCGCCGTGTCGAAGAACCATCCGCACTGGGTTGCGTCCTGGAATGGCAGGTGCAGGCCTGTGAAGATTTCCGTGAGCGTG
>JBEKOF010000272.1:0-6723 GCA_049522055.1 Verrucomicrobiota bacterium
GTTTTTCGCCTCAAGCCATTACCCTCAAGAAATTCCTCGCCCGCAAAATCGCCCTGCAAAGGGCCTCGAATCGTCAAATCTTTGAACTGGACTTGGCTGCATGAACTTTTCACTGTCCAGTACTTAGTCGCAAAGGATAAACCACTTACCGGATTCACAGTTTTCTTCACGAGCCTTGCCACACTTTGTGGGGTTTATTTTTACAACCGCCGGGGGCAACAAAACCAAAGGAATGCCTAAGTTCTGGGGCAGGGGAGTGGAATCCAGCAACAATCTAACCAAGCATAACCACCCGGCGTCAAACCCAGTCAAAGTAAAAGTCCAAAAAAATCATAGCCCTGTTATTTCGTCTGCAAAATTCGGTTTCCACATCCAATTGTCGCGTGACTTTCCCTCCCATTGGGAACAGACTCCAGCCAGTTACATGAAACCCCGATTTCCAATTTCTCGCAGCGGACGCTTCGCCGGCGGGCCGGACGCCGACGTCGTCCGATTCACCCAGTCCGTTTCCTTTGATTGGCGGCTCTGGGAACACGACATCCTCGGCTCCCTGGCCCACGCCGCCATGCTGAAAAAAATCGGCGTCCTCACCGCCGCCGAATTGCGCGCCATCGAAAACGGCCTGGCCTCCATCGCCCGCGAAATTGTCGCCGGCAAATTCAAGTGGCGCACGGACCTGGAGGACGTTCACATGAACATCGAGGCCGCCCTCACCCGCCGCGTCCCGGCGGGCGCAAAGCTGCACACCGGCCGTTCCCGCAACGATCAAATCGCCCTGGACATGCGTTTGTGGCTCCGCGAGGAAATCGCCATCCTGCGCTTTGAAATCCATGGCTTGCAGGCCGCTCTGGTCGAACTGGGCGAAAAGAATTCCGCCGTCCTCATCCCCGGTTACACTCATTTGCAGCGAGCCCAGCCCGTTTATTTGGCCCATCATCTCCTGGCCTACGTCGAGATGCTCGAACGCGACCAGGGCCGCCTGCTCGCCTGCTATGGCCACGCCAATGTCTGCCCCCTGGGCAGCGGCGCCCTGGCCGGCTCGACCCTGCCGCTGGACCGCGCCCTGGTGGCCCGCCTCCTGGGCTTCCCGCAACTGACCCAGAACTCTATGGACGCAGTGAGTGATCGCGATTTCGTCGTCGAGTTTTGTGCCGCCGCCGCGCTGGCCGCCGTGCATCTTTCCCGTCTGGCGGAGGATTTGATTCTTTGGGCCACCACCGAATTCCATTTCATCACCCTGGCCGACGCCTTCACCACCGGCTCCTCCCTCATGCCGCAGAAGAAAAACCCCGACATCGCCGAGTTGACGCGTGGCAAAGCCGCCCGGGTCATCGGAAACCTGATGACTCTGCTCACTCTGCTCAAAGGCCTCCCCATGGCTTACAACCGCGATTTGCAGGAGGACAAGGAACCGATGTTCGACACCTCCGACACCCTCCGCGCCTGTGTGCGCCTGATGGCCGCGATGCTCAAAAGTGCCACCGTCAACCGCGCCGCCTGCCAGGCTGCCGCCGGCGATCCCGGCCTCTTGGCCACCGATCTGGCCGATTACCTCGTCCGCAAGGGCGTGCCCTTCCGCCGCGCCCACCATCTGGTCGGCCGGGCCGTCGCCCGCGCCGGGCAACTGGGCCAGCCGCTCAACCGGCTCTCCCTGGCGCAACTCCAGGCCCTCAGCCCGCATTTCCGCGCGGACGTGTCGCAAGTGTTCAACTTGACTAGCGCGCTCGGCCGGCGCGACATGGCCGGCGCGCCCGCCGCCCGGCAGGTGGCGGGCCAACTGGCCCGCTGGCGCAAAATATTGTGTTGACAACTGGCGGACTCCACCCTGTGGCCGGCCCATCGCTCCAATCTCTCCTCCGGGAAACGTCCCGTTCATTTTACTTGACAATGCGGATGCTCCCCGGCCCCGTCCGCCCGCCCATCGCCCTCGCCTATCTTCTGGCCCGCACTACCGACACCATTGCGGACACCGGACTCCTGCCCGTCGCGTCCCGCTTGCGCGCCCTGGCGGCGCTGCGCGGCCGCATCCGGGGCGCCTCCTCGGACGCGCCGGACTTCGGCGGTCTGGCGCAAAGCCAGGCCGCCCCCGCCGAGCGCGCGCTCCTGGAGCGTTGTCCAGAGGCCTTGCGCCTCCTCGACAGCCTGCCTGAAGAAGATCGCCGGCGCATCGGTGAGGTCTTAACCACCATCATCAGCGGCCAGGAATTGGACCTCCAGCGATTCCCCTCCGCCAACCCGCCCAAACTCGCCGCCCTGGAAACCGATGCCGAGCTGGACGATTACACCTGGCGCGTCGCCGGATGCGTCGGCGAGTTCTGGACACGCACCTGCCGCGCCTATCTTTTTTCCCAGGCCCGGATTGACGACGCGGCCCAACTGCGCGACGGCATTCGTTTTGGCAAGGGCCTCCAACTGGTCAACATCCTCCGCGACATCCCCCAGGACCTGCGCAAAGGCCGTTGTTACATCCCGCGCCAGGCCCTGGCCCAAGCCGGCCTGGCGCCCGAAGACTTGCTTTCCGTCGCCAGCGAACCCCGTTTCCGCCCGCTTTACCGGGTCTATCTCGGCCGGGCGGCGGCCCATTTGCGCGCCGGGTGGCACTACACCAATGCGCTGCCCCGCGGACAAGTGCGCCTGCGCCTGGCCTGTGCGTGGCCCCTGTTGCTGGGCGCGCGCACCTTGCGCAAATTGCGCGAGGAAAATGTCCTGGACTCCACCCGGCGCGTCAAAGTCCCGCGCGGGCAATTCCGGGCCATGATCGCCCGATCCATTTTCCTCTATGCCTGGCCCTCCGCGTGGGAAACCCAGTTCGAACGTGAAATCGGCCCTCCTGAATGAGGTTGATTTTCGTCACATTATCCCGTATAAATTCATCCATGAGATGCCGCACCCTGATAATGGTCGTTTGCTGTGCCAGTCTTGCAGGGAGATCACCTTTTACAAACGCACAAGCCCAATCCACCAATTCGGAGATGGATGCCGCGCTGCGAGTTTTGCGCCAGTTGGAGGCAGCCCCGGACGCCGGCAAGCAAGCCGCCAGTCCCGCCAACGCCGCTCCTCCCACCGCCATCACCAACCAGCCAGCCATGGCCGCCCCGCCTGCCGCGACCGCCACCGACACGGATGCCAATGCCAGCAACCTGCTACTCCTCCGTCAATTGGAGGCGGCCCAGGAAACCGCGAAGAAAGCCGCCGCCGCCGGCCCCACCACTCCGCTGCCCGCCGTCGCTGCTCCGCCCGCGCCCGCGGCCCCCACTGCGCCCCCTGCGCCGGCTGCAGCGGCCCTTGACAATGAAAAAGCCCGGCGTGAATTCCTTGCCGCGAAAAAGGCCGCATTGCTGGCCGAGCAAAAGCGCCAAAATGAGGCCAAGCAGAAAGCCCTCCAGGAGGAAATCGCCGCCCGCCTCACGCAGGCGCAGGAGGCAAAGAAAGCGGCGAGGACGAACTCCTCCCCAACCCCGTCCGACACAGTCACCGCCCCTCCACCCTTGGATGCCACGATGGCCCAACAACAGGCGGCTCTCCAAAACGCCACGGGCCAAAACACCGCCAACGACTCCCGGAACAGCCAGGCGAACATGATCCTGGCGCAACCCCCGGCGGCGGGCGAACCTTCCCCGGCGTCCGCCGCGGCGGCGAACGCCAATGGGCCTGCCACAAGGGAAGAAAAGCTGGCCGATCTTCTGCGCCAGTGGCGGGACGGGGAAATCACCCCGCTGCAATACCACACCCGGCGCGCCCTCATCATCGCCGGGCCGTAACTGTCAAACTATTTATTCCCCAAGGCGGCGCCGCGCGGCCGATTTCAGAACGTCCATTGCACCGCCAGATAGCTCTGAAAATCCGGCGCGCGCTCCGACGGGCCAAAAATTCCCCGCCCCGCCGATCCAATCAGCGCGGCGTGTTCCGTTAATGTTCGCGCAAAGCCGATATTGAAGCTCATTCCGTTGTTTTGGAAGTCGCGGTCGAATCCGCCATAAACCTCGCCCATCAGGGAAAATTTTTCGCTCAAATCATATTGCCCCGCCAGGCCATACCACCCTTCCTTGGGCCGGTACTCGTTCCAGATATAACCCCCTTCCCCATAAACAGTCAGCGCCTTGAACTTGTGTTCCAGTTCAATCGGCAGCAAAACGTTGTCTCCGCGGTCGGCCAGGCCGCGCGTCCCGGATGAGGCCGGGTAAACGAACTCAAGCTGCGGGTAGGTGGAAATCTCAAGCCAGGAGGCATTGGTCTGATCCACAAAACGCCATTTCACCCCCGCAAGCGAATTGCCCATCCCGGCGCGCGTCCCTCCTTGTTCCGGCGCCAGCACATTCCACTGCGTCTGATATTTCAACTGGATGTGCTCGCCCACCCCATAATTGATGTCCAGCAGTGGCGTGGCGTATTCCCACGCGTGCGCCGCATTCTCCGCGGTTACCCCCGTGTTGATCTCCCATTGATTTGGCCCAGGCGTATCCGGGTCATCCGTCAGCAACGGCGGTCCGCCGGGCGCGTGGACCGCCCACAACAGGCAACCCAGGCTCATGGCCGCGCGCCATTTAAAGCCGGTCACTCCTTTTACGCGCGTCATGGCGTGCTAGAAAACAGGGCCGGGTCGCCCTCTTCAAGTTTTGCTTCATTACAGTTTTGTCATGTGAAACACCGCAGGTGAATTATCCGCTTCTTTGCGCCGGGTCTTTGCTCTAATGTCCCCCCATGCGCGTGCTCGTCGTGGAAGACGAAAGAAAAACAGCCTCCTTCATCCGCTCGGCGCTCCAGGCCGAACAGATCACCGCCGATCTGTGCCACAACGGCCCCGACGCCCTCCGGAGCGCCATGGGCTTTTCTTACGACGCGATTGTCCTGGACATCATGCTGCCGGGCCAAAATGGGCTGAGCGTCCTGCGGCAACTGCGAGAACAGCGCAACCCCGCGCCCGTGCTGCTGCTCTCCGCGCGCGGCGACGTGGACGACCGGGTCCAAGGCTTGAACCTCGGCGCGGACGATTACCTCCCCAAGCCCTTTGTGATTGCCGAACTGGTCGCCCGCCTGCGCGCCCTGGTCCGCCGCGGCAACGATCCCAAGCCCCAACTCCTGCGCGTGGCCGACCTGACCCTGGACACCGTCACGCGCCAGGCCCGGCGCGGCCAAACGAGTTTTGATCTCGCGGCGCGGGAATACTGCCTCCTCGAATTCCTCATGCGCTCGGCCGGCCGCGTTTGCGGTCGCATGACCATTCTGGAAAAGGTCTGGGACTATCATTTCGATCCTGGAACCAACATTGTGGACGTTTACGTGCGCCGGCTGCGCGAAAAAATTGACGCGGACTTCGCCACCAAACTCCTCCACACCGTCCGCGGCGCCGGCTATGTTTTAAGGGAGGAAAAATGACGCCCCGGCCCCCTCCTCCATGACTATTCGCGCGCGCCTGACCCTGTGGTACTTCGGCCTGATGTTCCTTTCCTTGCTGGCCATGGGCGCCCTCTCCTATTACAAGTTTGTCGCCCAACCGCGGGCACGCGCCCAGCGCGGCCAGGAAACCGCGGCCGAATTGGCTGACGACACCGACGATTTCACCCAAATCTCACACATCGTCATCTGGTGCGGCCTGCCCGCGGCGGGGTTGGCCCTGGGGGGCGGCTGGTGGCTCACCCGCAAAGCCCTCGCCCCCGTCGCCGCCCTCACCCGGGCCGCCGAGCGCGTCAACGAGCAAAGTCTGCGCGGGCAACTGCCCCGCTCCGGCAGCGGCGACGAACTCGACCGCCTCACCGAAGTCTTCAACGCCATGACCGCGCGCCTGGACGGCTCCTTCCAGCGCGTGCGCGAGTTCACCCTCCACGCCTCGCACGAACTGAAAACTCCCCTCACCATCCTGCGCGGCGAACTGGAAATCGCGCTGCGCGAAGAAAAAAATGGCGCGCCCCCCCCGCCCGCCCGCCTGCTGAGCCAGATTGACGAGATTGACCGCCTCACCAAAATTGTGGATGGCCTCACGCTCCTGACCAAGGCCGACGCCGGCCAGATCGCGCTGCATCTGGAGCCGGTGCGGCTGGACGAATTGGTGCGCGAATCTTTTGCCGACGCCGGCATTCTGGCCCAACCGTCCGGCATCCGCGTCCATTTATACGCCTGCCAGGAACTCACCATTCAGGGCGACCGCCACCGTTTGCGCCAGTTGCTCCTCAATCTGACGGACAATTCCATCAAGCACAACCAACCCAACGGCTCCGTGTCCATCTCCCTGGAGCGGGCGGGAGAGATGGCGCAATTGCAAATCAGCAACACCGGCGCCGGTCTGGCGCCCGAACTGCAGCCGCGTGTTTTCGAGCGGTTTTTTCGCGGCGACCCTAGCCACAACCGCGATGTGGAAGGCTGCGGACTGGGATTAAGCATCGCCCAATGGATTGCCACCGCTCACGGCGGCGCCATCCAATTCGATTCACAGCCGGGCAAACTTACCACCCTGGTGGTCCGCCTCCCATTGCGGCGCGTCAATTAAAAACCGGCGATCAGATTGTGCTTATGGGCAATGGGCTGAAATCGGTGGCGCCATCCCATCCCGCCATCGGCTTAAAATGACCTGGTAGGGACGCCTCGCCGAGGCGTCCGCGAAGCCAAGGGGTCAGTTCCGAATGGCCCTTAGATAAGACCTAAGACTTTCTTGCCCAGGCATTTGCGTCGCTTCGGATGAGGCATGGTTTCAAACAACACTTGTCGGCTTAACCGTTGCATTTCCTT
>JBEKOF010000273.1:0-6722 GCA_049522055.1 Verrucomicrobiota bacterium
AACCGATCCGCAGAGTGTTGAGCAAGCGCATAAAGAACTTCACAGATGCCAGAGGGCGCGCCGTTTGGCAAACTTGATTTTGGAGGGCGGGGAGGTTTCCGGCTTGCTTTGGCGGCGGGGCCGGAGTTCTTTTTCCGGCGTGCTTGGACGTTTTTTCAAATACTGGCTCCCATTGATTCTTTGGATGGTTATGATTTTCGGCGCCTCCACCAGCCTGGGCCGGCCGGAGAATACTTCGCGCTTTATCGTGCCTTTCCTGCTCTGGCTGGATCCCAAAATGCCGATGGAGACGGTGGAGAAGATTCATCACGCCGTGCGCAAGACGGCCCATTTCGCGGAATACGCGGTCCTGGGTCTTTTGCTCTGGCGGGCGGTCCATTTCAACCCCGCCCTGGCGGCCGGCCAGTCGAGGAGTTTTGCCATCGCGCTGCTCCTGGCGGCCTTGTACGCCTCGTCGGATGAATTCCACCAGAAGTTCGTTCCCGGACGCAACGCGTCGGTGTCCGATGTGATGTTGGACACCTGCGGGGCCGCCACAGGGCTGGCGGCGCTCTGGACGGCGCGGCGGCTGCGCAGCAAACAATAATCCGCATGAAACGCCCGCTTCTGCCAGTGGCGTTGTTCTTTGCCGGAGGCGTCGTTTTGGGCGAATGGCTGCGGGTTCCGCTGGCGGTGCTGTTTGCCTTGTCTCTGGGGGCCGGTTTGGCGGCCTTGTGCTGGAAGCCGGGGCGGGTTTGTTTGCTGGGCTTGCTGCTGGTGCTGGCCGGTTGGACAAATATGGCGCGGCGCACGGCCGTGGTTTCGCCCAACGATCTGCGGGTCTTGCTGGGAAACCAAGCGGAGGATGTCAAGCTGCGCGCGGTCCTCTGCGCCTCGCCCACGCCGCGAATTTTCGAGCGCGGGGCGAAGGAATTCTGGCATACGACCACGCTGGCGCGGACGACGGAAATCTTGCGCGATGGCCGCTGGCAGGCCGCCGCGGGGAAAGCCATTGTGGGCACTCCGGGGATTTTGGACTCCAACTTTTTCGACGGCCGCGCTGTGGAAATCAGCGGAATCATTCGTCCCCTGCGCGGCGCGCTGGCGGACGGTTTGTTTGATCCGCGGCGCTATTATCAGCGGCAGGAGGTCTCTTACCAACTGCTCGCCGATTCGAGCAATGCCTGGAAGACCGCCGGGCCGGCGGGCCGATGGCCGTTGTCCGATCGCTTTGCGGCGTGGGCGCGGCAAACCCTGGCGCTGGGACTGCCCGGCGAGGATGAACCGCTGCGGCTGATGTGGACCCTGGCCCTGGATTGGAAAGCGCCGCTGACCGAAAGCGTGGAGGAGCCGTTCATGCGCGCCGGCACGTTCCACATTTTCGCCGTGGATGGGCTGCGGGTCGGGCTGCTGGCGGGGATTGGCGTGGGGTTGCTGCGCGCCCTGCAAATCCCGCGGGCACTCTGCGGGTTGCTGGTCATTCCGGTCATTTGGTTTTACGCGGGGCTGACGGGATGGCCGGCGTCGGCGGTGCGCGCCGCGATCATGATGAGCATTGTCATCGCCGGCTGGGCAGCGAACCGGCCGGGGGATTTGCTCAACTCGCTCTTTGCCGCCGCCCTGATCATCCTGGTCTGGGATCCGCAGCAACTTTTTCAAGCCGGTTTTCAACTTTCCTTCGTGGTGGTTTTGTGCATCGCCGCGCTGGTGCTTCCCATGCGCCGGGCGCTGCACGACCGGATTTTTCCCCCGGACCCGCTTCTGCCCGAAGAATTGCGGCCGGCGTGGCGGCTGTGGCTGGACCGTTTGAGGCGCTGGGGGCTGGACCTGCTGGCAATGTCGCTGGCGGCGTGGCTTGGCTCGATTCCCCTGGCGGCGTATTATTTCCATCTTTTCACCCCGGTGGGAGTGGCGGCCAATTTTGTCGTCGTGCCGCTGACCGCCCTGGCCTTGATGAGCTGCATGGCAAGCCTGCTCTCGGCAGGCTGGTGGCCGGGGCTGGCGATCCTGTTCAATCATTCAAGCTGGTTTTGGATGAAGTGCATCATCGCGGCCAGCCAATGGTCCGCGCGCTGGCCCGGCGGCAACTGGTATGTCGGCGCCCCGCGGCTCGTGACCTTTGTGTGGTATTACCTGGTGCTGCTGACGGTTTTTACGGGGTGGATTTTCCGAACCAGGCGCAAGGGGCTGGTGTTGGCCGCTCTGGCGGCCATCAGCGCGCTCTGGGTGGCGGACTGGGAACACCAGCGGGCGGCGACCCGGATGGATGTGCTGGCGCTGCGGGGCGCGCCGGCGATTTCTGCCCGCGGATCGGGGACCAACCAGGACCTGCTCGCCGACTGCGGCGACGCGGCGGCGGCGGAAGGGATCGTCAAGCCGTTTCTCCACGCCCAGGGGGTCAACCGGCTGGATAATTTCTGTTTGACAGCAGGCTACCGGCAAAGCGCGGGCGGCGCCGAAATCATTCTGGCGGATTTTTCCGTGGCGGGCGTCTTCGCGGGTCCGGCCCGTGTGCGGTCGCCAGCCTACCGGCGGCTGGAGGAGGATTTGCGGCGGACCCCCGGCCTGTGGCGGACCGTGCAGGCTGGCGGCCAGGTGGATGGCTGGTCTGTTCTTTACCCCGGCGCGGGAGACCATTTTGCCTCGGCGGACGATGTGGCCCTGGCGTTGCGGCGGGAGGCGCGGGGCCACTCCATTTTGCTGCTGCCTTCGCTGGGCCGGGCCGGGCAGGACCTGCTGGCGCAACGGCATCCGGAGTTGCGCGCGGAGATCGTGGTGGCGGGACTGCCGGAGCGGGATGAGCCGCTGTCCGAGCCGCTGCTGGATTTGCTCCAGCCCAAATTAGTGATCATCGCCGATTCGGAACTTCCGGCCACGCGGCGGGCGACGCCAAAACTGCGCGAGCGCCTGGCGCGCCGCCCCGGGGTGCGCGTCATTTACTGCCGCGACGCCGGTTCCCTCACGCTGACCATCCGCCGCGGCGGCTGGGAAGTGCGTGACGCCAGCGGCGGCGAGCCGGCCGCCGGCAAACCTGAAATTGCGGATTCCACGCCGGAGGGCGCGGCAGCGCCAGGCCAGTGAGACATATGGGGTCTTACGGCCACCGTTTTGTCGGAAACGCCTTAATGTTTCGGGCGCAGGAGGATGGCTTTCTTGGTCGTGCCATCCACTTCGACGCTCGCGGCCTCGATGCCGGGAGCGTCCTTCAGGGCGGCATAAATAATCCGGCGATCAAACGCGCTCATCGGTTCCATCTCCACCACATCGCCCCAGCGCCGGACTTTCTCGGCGGCAGCCCGGGCTTTTTCCACGAGCGCTTCGCGCGCTTTGGCCCGGTAATCGCCGACGTCCACCATCACCTTGGGCACGGTCTGGTCCTGTTGGAAGAGCAGACGGTTGGTCAGGTATTGCAGGTCCGACAGGGTCTGGCCCTGCCGGCCAATCAACCGGCCGGAATCGTCGGTCTTGACATCCAGGAACACCCCGTCGTCCAGGTGGTGTTCTTCGACGGTGGCCTGAAAGCCGAGGAGGGAGAGCAGTCGTTCGAGCGTGGCTTTGGGTTGCGCGGGCATAAGATCGTTCAAATGGATTGAAATCGGGTGGAGGATAGGCGCTTTGCCCGCCGGTGGCTAGTTTTTTTTGCGGGGCGCCGGTGCGGCGGGCGCGGCCGCTTCGGGAACCGTGCGGGTCATTTTGGTTTGGGCAATCGTCAGGAGGGTCGAGACGGTCCAGTAAAGAGTCAAGCCCGCCGACATCCGGTAAAAAAACGCGATGAACAGGAGCGGCATGAAGCGCATGAGCTTTTGCTGGGCGGGGTCCATGCCCGGTTGCATGGGAGTCACGTGGGACTGCCAAAGCTGGGTCGCGCCCATGATCAGCGGCAGCGGGTTGATGGGAACGCCGGCGATCGCCCCCACGGTGTCCGGCTGCGTCAGGTCCGACGCCCAGAGGAATTGGGCGCCCCGCAACTCAATCGCGTTGCGGAGCATCGCGTAGAAACCGTAAAACACCGGCAGCTGAATGAGCACCGGCAGGCAACTGCCCATCGGATTGACCTTGTGCTCCTTCATGAAGGCGGTGGTTTTTTCGTGTTTTTTCAGCGGGTCATCCTTGTACTTTTCGGCAATGGCCTTGAGCTGGGGCTGAAGGGTTTGGAGCCGTTTTTGCGAGCGGGTGCTCGCCGCGGTCATCGGCCAGAATATCAATTTAACTATGACCGTGATGGCAATGATGCACAGGCCGTATTGCGGCAGGATTTTGTGCAGCGAAGTCATCGAAATGAGCAGAATCTTGGAGAAGAATCCAAAACCCATAAATCCGGTGAATCCCATCACCAGATCCAGGCTGTTGCCCATGTACTGGCCAATCTTTGCCAATCCGTCGTATTCTTTCGGCCCGGCGTAAAAGGTGAAAAACAAATCCAATGACTTCTGCGGCTCAATGGAGGCGATCGGATACGCGAACGCCGCCTGATAACCGTTGGTCAGAAACATGAAGCTTCCCGCCCGGCTGGAGCGCGAATTGGCAATGTCCAAGCCGTTGGTGTCCGGCAGCGGCAGGGAAACGGGGTGGATGACGATGGCCGGAGCCGGCCGCGCGGGAATGGCAGCCAGCGCAAAGAATTGGCTGTGCGGCGCGGCCCAGACCACGTTGCCGGCGCCGTCTTCAAATTCGCTTCGCGGCGTTCCCGGGATGCAGCCCAACGTCCGGTTGGCGAACCAGGACCCTCCGATGTCCACCGCTTTGGTCCCGTTATACCAGATGGTTCCCAGCGCCGTCGCGTCGTCCAGCGGTCCGATCGGCGTCGCGCTGCCGATCACCACTTCCCGCCGGGGGAGAACCAGGGGGGCGGCGGACGTGTTTTCCAAGCGCAGCCGGGCCGTGAAGAGGTAATTGGTGCCCGTGTTTCCAGTTTGGAATTCCTTCACCAGCCGCAAGCCGTTGGCGAGCGTTTTTTCGGCACGGACGGTCGTGTTGGATTGTGTAAGGGCAAAATCGTTGTCGCCTTGCATCTCCGCGCCCAGGACCGCCAGCACTGGAACCAGGGCGCCGGCGTTCAACGTGGCATAATTATCTCCCTCCGCCGTGCCGGGCGCACGGCGGACCAGCGCCGGGTATTTCCTCAGCGCCACGCTCTTCAAGCCGCCCCCGTACGACGTGAAGCAAAACACCAAATCCTCGTTTGACACCGTCAAGGTCCGCTCCGGGGCGGACGGGTGCGGCGGCGCGGCGGGGGACGGTGCCGCGGCCGCGCTTGGAACCGGCGCCGGAAGGTTCGTCCCCGCCGGCGGATTCGATTCCGCGGGGCCGTTGGTCCCCCCAGCCGCCTCGTTGACCGGCGCAGGCGGCGGCGGAAACACGCGGTCAACCCAACTGTTTATCAGCACCAGCACAAGCACCGAGCAAGCCAGAATAATAATGGTTTTACGGTCCATGCCCGGCGGGGGATTTGATGTTTCTGTCAACAAACTTGCAGACGGGCAGGCGGGCTGGAACCGGATCCTCGCCGGTGGGCGCCCAAGGATGGCAGCGGCAGAGTCTTTTGGCCGCCAAAATGCCGCCCGCAAAGGCGCCGTGAAGATGGATGGCTTGCCGGGCGTACTGCGAGCAGGAGGGCGTGTAACGACACCGCGCCGCCGGGCCAAAAAAAGCCCCCAGCGCGGGCGAGATCAGCGCCTGATAAAATCGAATCAGCAAAATTAAAAATCCTCGTGCCATATTCTCTCACTGGCCCGCGATCCGCGCCTGCCTGACGACCCGCAAAAAATCCCGTTCCACCTCGGCGAATTTCTTCCCCGCGATCGAAGGACGGGCCACCAGCACCAAATCCACCTGGCTCCGCAATTCATGCTGATGCAGCCGGAAACTCTCCCGCAGGAGTCGCCGCGCCCGGCTGCGCGCGACCGCGTTGCCCACTTTTTTGCTGGTCACCACGCCCAGTCGCGCGGTGCCGCTTCCAGGGCGCGCCAGCACATTGGCAATCAGGCAACCGCAGACCCACCGCTGGCCCTGCGTCCGCGCGCGCGCGAATTCCCCGGGCTGCTTCAGGCGACGGGAACGCGGGAAGCCCATCCGGGCAGGAGGGTCGCCAGCCATGAGGCGTCAAACCGGGGTAAGGCGTTTGCGGCCCACGCGCCGGCGGTTGGTCAAAATGGCGCGCCCGCTTTTTTTGGAATTCCGATTCAAAAAACCGTGCTGGCGTCTGCGGCGGATTTTTGAGGGCTGATACTGGCGTTTCATGTTTATCCTTTAATACGGCTGCTTATCCTCTTGGTGTTTACATGACAAATGACATATTCTCAATGACCAATTCTCAATCGTTTCATTCGCTGAAATCCAGTCCACGACACAACAGCATCCAAGAAAGTGATATGCGCCCGCCGCCCTGGGCGAACCCGTGATTCAGAGGGTGAGAAGATAGCGGCAAGGGCAAAGGTGTCAATGGCGCAAATCCTTTTCTTTGCTATGGCCTTTCGGAGCCGGGTATGGTTAATTCGCCGGCGCCAAAGGCAAAGGCATGAATACGCAGCCAAATACACCCGCCCCGCCTCCCAAACGCAAACCCGCCTCCGGACGGGTCTCGGCCAAGTTGGTCGAGGCGGGCCGCATGGATGCGGCGGGCGCGCTCCGCTCCCTGGATAGTTCCCTGGACGGGTTGAAGGAGACGGTCGCCGAAGAGCGATTTGCCCAGGTGGGGCCTAATGAGGTTTCCACCGAGAAGCGTCATGACTGGGCCACCCGGC
>JBEKOF010000274.1:0-6708 GCA_049522055.1 Verrucomicrobiota bacterium
AGGCACGGACCCCCGCCGACTTAATTGCCGCCATCGGCCGGGCTCTGGCCAGCGTCACGCCCCAAGACGCCTTGGGCTGGTTTGTCTCATGCAGCTACAGTTTTTGTTGAAACGCTCTAGCCGAGCACATACGAACCAATCGCAATCTGTTTCTTGGCCCTTAACCAAACAAATCCATCTGCGGCGGCGGGCCGAGTTTTTTTAGCTTTTCCAATTCAGGTCGGCGGGTTTGCTGGCGGACTTTGCCTTCGGGGGTCAGCTCGGATTGCGCCAAGTTGACGACAAATTCGCAGACTTGCAGCAACGAGGAATGTCAATCGAATTCGAGAATGTCTGCGAGAGCCTTTGTGACGGCACGGAGCGTCGCCGTTGGACTGGTTTGGATTTTCGCTTTCAGCCGTTGACGACTCACCGCCCGAATTTGGTCGATGATTGCGACTGCCGGCTTTCCTTGGCATGTCACCGCAACGCTGATTGGAGGATGTGGGCGGGCGGAAGTCGAAAATGGAACTACGACCACCGTTTGTCGAGAGCCATTGAGGACATCAGAAGTCAGCACCAGACAAGGCCTCGTCTTTTGGATTTCCGCGCCTTGAGTCGGGTCGAGGCTGACCCACCAGACATCGCCTCGAAAAACCGGCGTCATGCCTCGACAGTTTCCAGGACGGGTTCGTCAAAAGATTGCCAATCGGCGATGTCGCGGTTGAGTTTGGCATCCCGATTGGCCGCAAGGCACGCTGCGGTCAATTCCTGGCGGCGCAGCTCCGCACGCAGGAGCCGCGCCACGGTGCTGGAACGCCGATGCGCCGGGGTCTTTGAAAAAAACTTCTTCGCCAGAGGCGCCGGAATGTCTAAAGTCACTTGCACCTAAACAAAATAGCAAGAAATCGGCGGAAGTAAATGCTGATAAAGAAGCGATTTCACGTCAGCCAAACAAATCCATCTGCGGGGGCGGGCCGAGCTTTTTGAGCTTCTCCAGTTCGGGGCGGCGGGTGTGCTGGCGGACTTTGCCCTCGGGCGTCAGTTCGGATTGCTCCAGGTTGGCGAGAATTTCCCTCGCGCGCTCCAGGACGGTTCTGGGCACGCCCGCCAGCCGGGCGACCTGGATGCCGTAGCTTTTGTCGGTCGCCCCCTCGACGACTTTGCGCAGGAAAACGATCTGATCGTTCCATTCGCGCACGGCGACGTTGAAATTCTTGACACGCGGCAGGCGCGCCGCCAGCTCGGTCAGTTCGTGGTAATGGGTGGCGAAAAGGGTCCTGGCCCCCACCACGTTGTGGAGGTGCTCCACGATGGACCAGGCCAGGCTCAGGCCGTCAAAGGTGCTGGTGCCGCGGCCGATTTCATCCAGGATGATGAGGCTGCGCGGCGTGGCGTTGTTCAAGATGTTAGCCGTCTCGCTCATCTCCACCAAGAAGGTGGATTGCCCCCGCGCCAGGTCGTCGCTCGCGCCGATGCGGGTGAAGATGCGGTCCACCAGGTCAATGCGGGCCGCCGCCGCCGGCACAAAGGAGCCGGCGTGGGCCAGCAGGGCCAGCAGGGCCGCCTGGCGGATGAAGGTGCTCTTGCCCGCCATGTTGGGACCGGTGATGAGCATCAATTGCCGGGTGGCGCGGTCAAGCAAAATATCGTTGGGCACGAACCGCTCCTCCCCCTGGTTTTGTTCCAGCACCGGATGGCGGCCCTGGCTGATTTGCAGCACGCCCTCCTGGCCGATTTCCGGGCGGCAGTAATTGTAAAGGCGCGCCGTCTGCGCGAAGGAGGCCAGGGCGTCCAGTTGCGCCAGGGCGGCGGCCGATTGCTGGAGGCGGGGCAATTGTTCCAGCACCTGCTCGCGCACGCGCTGGAAAAGCTCATATTCCAATTTCACGCCGCGCTCCTCGGCGCCGAGTATTTTGCCCTCCATTTCCTTCAATTCGGGCGTGATGAACCGCTCGCCTCCGGCGATGGTTTGTTTGCGGAGGTAATGCGGGGGAACCTTGTCCAGGTTGGACTTGGTCACCTCGATGTAATAGCCAAAAACCGAATTGAACCGCACTTTGAGCGAGGCGATGCCCGTGCGCCCGATTTCGTCCTGCTGCAATTTCGCGATCCAGTCCTTGCCCTCGCGGGTGGCCCGCCGCAGTTCGTCCAGGCCCGCGTCGAACCCGTCGCGGATCAGCCCTCCCTCCTTGATCGCCAGCGGCGGTTCCTCCACGATGGCGCGCTCGATCAACTCGAGCAAATCCGGCGCCTCGGCCAATTGCCCGGCCAGCTCCGACAGCAACGAAACCCCGGCCTCCTGCTGCGGGCCGGTTCCCGGCGCGATGGGCAATTCCCGAAGCTTCTCCGCCGGCGCGGGCGCCAGCGAGGCGGCCAGACGTTTGAGCGCCGGGATTTTCTCCAACCCCTGGCGCAACGAAACCAAATCCCGCCCGTTGCCGGAGCCGATGCTCAGCCGGCCCAGCGTCCGCTCCAAATCGCGCACACCGGCCAGGTCGAGGCGGAACTGCTCCAGCGCCGCGCCGTTTTCCAGCCAAAGCGCCACCGCGTCGCGCCGCCGCAGGATTGGCGCCAGCGCCGCCAGCGGTGAACCGAGCCAGTCCCGCAACCGGCGCGCCCCCATGGGCGTGACGGTGCGATTGACGGCGCCATAAAGCGAGGCCGCGCGCGGCGCGTCGCGGCGCATCGGCTCGAGCACTTCCAGATTGCGCAAGGTGGCCGGGTCCAGCGCCATGTAATCCGCGCTCTGGTAAAATGCCAGGCGCGTCAGCGCGGAGACATCCCGCCGCAACTGTTCTGTCAAGTAATGCAACACCGCCCCGACCGCGCCGATGGCCGCCCCGCGGTCCCGCAGGCCAAATCCGTCCAGCGCGGCCACTTTGAAATGTTCCCGCACGGTGAACAGCGCGCTTTCCGGCGCGAACACCCAGTCTTCGCACGGATTGAAGACCGCGGCGTTGTTCCCCGCCCAGGCGGGCAAGTCCGCCGCGCTGGAGGGATACATAATCTCGGCAGGCCGCAGCCGGTCCAATTCGCCCAACAGCGCCGGCTGGCCTTCCAGCTCGGTGGCTTTGAAATCGCCGGTTGTCAAATCCACCAGAGCGAGGCCGAAAATCTTTCCGCAAGGATGGATCGCCGCCAAGAAATTATTCCGCTCCGGCGCCAGCAGCCGCTCGTCGAAATGGGTGCCCGGGCTGAGGATTTGGGTGACCTCGCGCTTGACGAGTTGGCCGGGGCGGGCCTCCTCCAACTGCTCGCAGATGGCGACCTTCCGGCCTGCCTTGAGCAGCCGCCCGATATAGCTGCCGGCCGCGTGAAAAGGAATGCCGCACATGGGCGTCTGGCCGCGTTTGGTCAGAGCCACGTTGAGCAATTGCGCGCCGGTTTGCGCGTCCTCGAAGAACATTTCGTAAAAATCGCCCAGGCGGAACAGCAGGAGCGCTTCGGGCGGCAGCTCGCCTTTGATCCGGCGGTACTGCGCCATCATGGGGGACAATTGTGTGTTGTGACCGCTTTGC
Organism: Verrucomicrobiota bacterium; assembly: GCA_049522055.1. GTDB lineage: Bacteria > Verrucomicrobiota > Verrucomicrobiia > Limisphaerales > Palsa-1400 > JBEKOF01. The sequence continues at coordinate 3,501 of JBEKOF010000274.1, forward strand.
AAAGTCAGCCAGCAAGGTCGGAGAGCAACCCCCCCGGCGCAAGATTAAAGTGCAGAATTAGAACCCGCCTAATCATGGGTTCTTCGGGAGCGCAACATCTTGACCGCCTCCGTCGGCGTCCCGCCGGGGGAATCTTTCGTCCGAAACCGATCCAACTTTTGGGTGAGTCCCCAAGGGATCGCCAATGATCCGCAAGGCCCGCCGTGCAAAAGTTCTGGCGTCCAGGATGCCTTCTTGTACAATGCGCGGATGATAACCCGTTTCAGTTCTCTTTGCTCATCGGGGCGCAAGGCTTTGGCGGCGCGCCGTCTCAGCTTAAGCCTCATCCCCCTGGCGGTCATCCTCTCTCTGGCGCTTCAGAATGGGTGCTCCACCAAGCCCGGCGCAAATGCTCCCAGCGCACAAACTGCGGGGCAAGTTTCCGCGCGGGAACGCCTCTCCCTGGACATGGACTGGCGGTTCACCAAGGGCGATCCGGCCGGAAACCAGGTCAGTTTGCTTTACGATGTGCGGCCCCAGGGAGGGGGACGGGGACGGCGCGGAGGAGGCCCGCCAGCCGAGGCGACCAATGAACCCGCAACGCCCCCGCCGCCAGTCATCAAGCAATGGATTCTGCCCACGGGAAATGATTTCATCAAAGACCCGGCTCAGCGCTACACCCGGCCGGCGGGAAATCCGGGCGGGGAGGTGGCTTACGTCCAGCGTGACTTTAATGACAGTTCGTGGCAGCAGGTGAATTTGCCGCATGATTGGGCGATCACAGGTCCTTGGATTCCGAATGGCGACGGCGGCACCGGGAAGCTGCCGTTTTTTGGGGTTGGGTGGTATCGCAAACAGCTGGATCTTCCGCCATCCGACGCCGGCAAAATGTTCTTCCTGGATGTGGACGGCGCGATGGCTTACTCGACCGTCTGGTTGAACGGTCAATTGGTCGGGGGCTGGCCTTACGGTTACCAGTCGTGGCGCGTGGACTTGACGCCCTACGCCAGGCCTGGGGAGAAAAATGAGCTTGTCATCCGGCTGGATAATCCGCCCAGTTCCTCGCGCTGGTATCCGGGCGGCGGGATTTACCGCAATGTCTGGCTGGTGAAGACGGCCCCGGTCCATGTCGGTCAATGGGGAACGTACGTGACCACTCCGCAAGCCACCGCGGCGTCGGCCACAGTCAATTTGAAAGTCACGGTGGACAACGCCGCAAAGGAGAGCGCGGAGGTGAGCGTCGCCACGGAGATTTTCGCCCTGGATTCGAACGGGAAGAAGACCGGCTCGGTCGTGGCAAGAATCCCGGATGCCGGCGTCCAGATCCCGCCGGGCGCGAGCGCCGTCACCGAAGGGATGACGACGGTGGCGGAACCCAAGTTGTGGGGGCCGTATCCGGCGCAAAAGCCCAATCGGTACGTGGCGGTGACAACGGTGCGGCAAGGCGGCAGGGCGCTGGATACTTACGAAACCCCTTTTGGAATTCGGACGCTCCGATTTGATCCCAACGAGGGGTTTTTCATCAACGGCCAGCATCTCAAGCTCAATGGAGTGTGTGATCATCATGATTTGGGCGCGCTGGGCGCGGCCATCAATCGGCGCGCGTTGCAGCGTCAGCTCGAGGAGTTGGTGGAGATGGGCTGCAATGCGATTCGCACGAGCCACAATCCGCCCGCCCCGGAGTTGCTGGATCTGGCCGACGAGATGGGACTGGTGGTGATGGACGAGGCCTTTGACTGCTGGCTGGCGGGGAAGACCGCTCTGGATTACCACCTGCTCTTCGCCGACTGGCACCAGCAGGATTTGCGCGCGCAACTGCGGCGGGACCGCAATCATCCCTGCGTCATCATGTGGAGCATCGGCAATGAAGTGGGGGAACAGGGACGCGGGGCCGCGGGCGCGGCGGTGGCGCAGAATCTGACGGACATCGCGCATGAGGAGGACCCGACCCGTCCGACGACCTCGGCGGAGAACAGCGCCCGAGCGGACAGCCCGTTCCCCAAGGCGATTGACGTGCTGGGCCTGAATTATCAGGGGGCGGGCAGCGGCAATTCGACCAATCCCCAGTATCCGGTTTTTCACGCGAACTTCCCGTCCAATTTCGTCTATGGCAGCGAGACCGAATCCACTGTCAGCAGCCGGGGGGTCTATACGTTCCCGGTGGCAAAAGGCTTTGGCGCCGTCGCCGGCGGCAATAACGGGGAAGACACGACCAATCGCCAGATGAGTTCCTATGATCTCTATTTCCCGGGTTGGGCCACGTCGCCGGACAAGGAGTTCGCGGCGCAGGAGCGGTTTCCCTTTGTGGGCGGGGAGTTTGTCTGGACGGGTTGGGATTACCTCGGCGAGCCAACCCCGTTTAATTCGCGCAGTTCCTATTTTGGGATCATAGATTTGGCGGGGTTCAAGAAAGACCGCTTTTATATATATCAGGCCCACTGGCGGCCGGATTTGAAGATGGCGCACATTCTGCCCCATTGGACGTGGCCGGATCGCGTCGGCCAGGTGACGCCCGTCAATGTCTATACCTCCGGCGACGAGGGGGAATTGTTCCTCAACGGCCAATCCCTCGGGCGAAAGCAGAAAGCCCAATACGAATACCGCCTGCGCTGGGACGAGGTGGTTTATCAGCCCGGCACTTTGAAGGTTGTCACTTACAAGGAGGGCAAGGAGTGGGCCACGGACGAAGTGAAAACCGCGGGAGATCCAGCCCTGCTGACGGTCAAGCCGGACCGGAACATCATTCGCGCCGACGGGCAGGACCTTTCCTTTGTGACCGTGACCGTCCGGGACGCCAAGGGTGTGATCGTCCCGCGGGCGGACAACTCCGTTCATTTTGACATCACCGGCCCCGGAGAGATCGCGGCGACAGACAATGGGGACGCAACGAGCTTCGAATCCTTCCAGGCGCACGAGCACAAGGCCTTCAACGGCCTGTGCCTGGTCATCGTCCGTTCCACGCAACAATCCGGCCCGATTGTGCTCCAAGCCAGTTCGGCCGGATTGAAAGGAGATCGAGTGACGATCCGTGCCCGGTAGCCGCGTCACCCGTGACGGAACTTCAGGTCAACGACGAATCCGCTCCGGTCAACGCGGATTTCTAGAGTGTTTCAACAAAAACTATAGCCGCATGAGACAAACCAGCCCAAGGCGTCTTGGGGCGTGACGCTGGCCAGAGCCCGGCCGATGGCGGCAATTAAGTCGGCGGGGGTCCGTGCCTCCGCTCCCC
>JBEKOF010000275.1:0-9597 GCA_049522055.1 Verrucomicrobiota bacterium
AAAACCATATCCGTGGCTCGTGGCATAAGAATAGACCCCCTGCCATTGACTGTAGCTCACCAGGTTCGTGTCCATGTAGAAGGCCGACACCGTCACGCTGATGGGGATGGCGTCGCTCTCCCCATCCAGCGTGTCCCCCATGGTGAACGCACCCGCCGGAATGAGTGCCATCCCGTCGGACGTGGTGAGAGGGGGATTGGCCACCCCAAGCACGCGGTAGAACATCGGCACGCTGACCGAGATCAGGCCGTTCGAGGCCACAGTAACCGATCCCAGCCCGGCCCAGTTGGTCTGCCACGGGCCGGACAAAGAGGAGGCCCATTGCACCGAGGCCACGCTCCCGGGCGACAGGTTCGAGCAGACCAGCAGCCCGTTCTGGCTGAAGGAGGTGATGACCGGCAATTGTCCAGCGGCTTGATGAACGCCAGCCAACAAGGACAGCAGGATGAATAAATGCTGCGATTTTGTTCTCATAATATTCTCAGTTTCATTTTTCGTAATCATCCAAGTTTATCCGATTAACTGGAAGTGATGAAGACACACTGGAGGCCGGGAAACAAGCGAGAAATAATTTTCTTTTGGGCTGGACTCTGCGCGGCGACCCGTGCAGGATCGGGGCATGGAAAAGAGTCTGGTCATCCAAGGGCGGCAAATTGGCCCGGCCGAGTTGGAGCAGGTGCGGGGCTTGCTGGCGGCCCATCCCGAAGGGAGCCGGTATCGGCTCTCCCGCGAACTGTGCCGGGTCTGGAACTGGCGCAACCAGGTCGGCCAAATCAAGGACATGGCCGCGCGTGCGCTCTTGCTCAAGCTGGAGGAACGGGGCTGGGTGGCGCTGCCCGCGCGCCGGTGCCTTTCGCCCAACCGCATGCGCCATAAACAAATCCGGCCCCTCCAGCACCCGACCGATCCGATCACTGGCTCTTTGAGCGAACTACAGCCGCTGCAAATCCAGGAGTTGAGTCAGCAACCCGAAGCCCAGCCCGTCTTTGACTCCTTGCTGCATCAATATCATTACTTGGGCTATACCAGCGCCGTCGGGCAAAACGTCAAGTATCTAGTGCGGGACCGGCAGGGGCGGGATTTGGCCTGTTTGTTGTTTGGCGCGGCGGCTTGGAAGACGCAGGGGCGGGATGCCTTCATTGGCTGGACGGCAGCCCAGCGTCAGGCTCAACTGCATCAGGTGGCCAACAACAGCCGGTTTTTAATTTTGCCCTGGGTGCGGGTGCCGGAACTGGCCAGCCACATTTTGGGGCGGGTGGCCCGGCGCATCGCGGCGGACTGGCTGGGGCGCTACGGCCATCGGGTGGCGCTGTTGGAGACGTTTGTGGAACGGGGCCGGTTCCGGGGCAGTTGTTATCGGGCAGCCAACTGGATTGGCGCGGGTCAGACGCAAGGGCGCACCCGGCAGGATCGCCGACACGTCCTGCAAACGCCCGTGAAGGATGTTTGGGTCTATCCCCTGCGAGCCGACTTTCGAAAGGTCTTGTGTCCATAAAGCTGTTCACGCGTGAAGAACTCTTGCCCCTGGCCCGCAGCCATCCCGAAGTGTTGGTGGATATCATCCTGGCTTTGCAGGAGCGTCTGGTGCAACTGGAACAGCGGGTTCAGGAGTTGGAAGCCCAACTGGCCCGCAACAGTTCCAACAGCGGCAAGCCACCCTCCAGCGACGGACTGAGCAAACCCAGCCCCAAGAGTTTGCGCGAGCCCAGCGGTCGCAAACCCGGCGGCCAACCGGGTCATCCGGGCCATACCTTGCAGCGGGTCAAAACCCCCGATCACATTGAGGTTCACCGGCTGGAGAACTGTCCGCAATGCGGCGGGCGCGGTCTGGGCCGGAAACCGGTGCTGGACTATGAGAGCCGCCAGGTGTTCGACTTGCCGGAGCTTTCCCTGGCGGTGACGGAACATCGGGCCGAGATCAAGAGTTGTCCGCATTGCGGCCGGACTGTCGGCGCGGATTTTCCGACCGGGGTGAGCGCTCCGGCGCAATATGGGCCGCGTTTTCAAAGCTTGATGGTTTATTTAAACCAGCAGCAGTTGCTGCCCTATGACCGGCTGGCTCAGTTGTGCGAGGATCTATTTGGGCAGCCCTTGAGTGTGGCGACGCTGGCGGCGGCCAGCGAGCGGACTCTTGGCGGGGTGATTCTGGTGCCTGCCAAGACATCAAAATCCGGCGCGCGCTGGCCGAGCGGGATCAAACACAAATGTCGCTCAATCCAGGTGAGAGTCTTGAGAGTCTTTTCATCCGCCACGGAAGTAATTTTCTCCGGCCAGTACTGGCCGCGGTAATCCAGCCGGTTGAGGCCGGGAAAGACGATGCCGATGGAATCTTGCGAGCCGGAGAAGATTTTGGTGCCGGGCGGGTTTTCAAAGGCGAAGAGCATTCTGGCCAGCTTTTCCCGGTCGCCTTCCGGCAGGTCCGTCTGCCACAACTCGATGGCCCGGCGGCGGGAACTGGAGGCCATGCCGCTGCGTTCGTTGAACTCCATGAGCGGTTCCAGGGAAATGGTGAGCACCGAACCGGCCCCGAACTTGGAGACGTAAGGCTGATCCAGCCAGCCGCCCGCCAGATCCAGACGGTAAGGGATCAAACATTCCTTGCGCAGGCTCGTGGTGGACCGGGCCGGCAGATTGGTTTGCGGGAGGCGCTTGGAGACAATGTACTCAATCCCCATCTCGCGGCACAGTTCGGCTTTGGCCGGAGTGTTCCCGTCCTCGTTGACGAGAAAAACATCTGGCGCCACCGACTTCAACTCCGCCAGAAAATCCATGATGCCGGAACCGCGGTTGATCAGACAGCCTTTCACATGCTTCAAGGCTTCGATCATGTATTTGCGTTCCGACTGGGTGTTGACGGGGGCGCGCCCCTTCAATTCCCGGACGGTCTGGTCGGAGCCGAGGGCCACATAAACTTCGCCGTAACCGGCGGCCTCCTGCAAAAAGCGGACGTGGCCGCTGTGGAGCATGTCAAAGCAGCCAGTAACGAACACCTTTTTCTTGCGCATAGATTTTGACTGGCTGGAGAATAGCCGTCATCGCCCGCTCCGCGCAAGCAACTTGGGGGGCATTTCACTTTGAGGAGTTTGGTTGCTAATCTTCATCCTGATCCTGCGCCCCTGCGCCGCCGAAAAGAATAATCGAAGGAAAATAACCATTGCATTTTTTCTCATTTCTTATATCTTGGATGCACAAGCCCGATTTGTGCGACCGCCACAATGTCCATGCACAGGCGTGGCTTTGCGGCTGTTTGCGTGACATGATTGCAATGAACAACGCCAAAATGACTTGATTGAAAGCCACCCCCGTCGTCTTCTGGGGCAACAAATATCCTTCCATGAAAATCACAATTAATACTGCTGGAGCTGGTCCCGTTCGCCGCCGCCCCACGATGGCGCGCGGTTTCACGCTGATTGAATTGCTGGTGGTCATCGCCATCATCGCCATCCTGGCCGCCTTGCTGCTGCCGGTGCTGGCGCTGGCCAAACAGCACGCGCAGTCCGCGCAGTGCATGAGCAACAGCCGGCAGATAATGCTCGGCTGCCACATGTACGCGGACGACAATAGAGATTTTCTGCCCCCCAATGATTATCCGTGGCAGACGTGTTACGCGACCTCGTCAGCCGCCGATCAAGCGGAAATGCAGAACTGGGTTGTCGGCAGCATGAATCAGCCGGCGGACGCGGCCACGTCCGCACTGTGGGAACTGACGTGCGCCAACACGGTGATCTCTCCTTATGTTCCCAGCCCCTACGTTTACCATTGTCCGGCGGACATCTACGTTGACCCGCAATCCGGGACGGTGCATATCAGGAGCATGTCCATGAATTCCGCGGTTGGGACGGGGGCGGCGGGCGAATGGCTGGACGGTTCGACTTATCAGGCCAACAATTACATGACTTACAACAAAATGATCTCCTTCACCCGTCCTGGCCCGGCCAACACGTGGGTGCTGATGGACGAATGCCCGCTGTCCATCAACGACGGCTCGCTGGCCGTGTCGGCCTTGGCAGCGCCTGGAGCGACATATCTTGTGGATTGGCCCGCCGGCAATCATAACAAGGCGGCGGGCATTGCCTTTGCCGACGGCCATTCGATCATTCACGCGTGGGTGGATAAGCGCACTTACACTCCGGGGGATTTGGTCGCCCCCGGGGAGGGCGGCAGCGGCTCCAATCTGCAGACACCGGACGACAAGGACTGCTTCTACCTGGCGCCCATCACCTCCGCTCTGAATTGATGGTTCCAAACTGGCCGCGATTTTTATGTTGAACCAGCCATCAATGTGGCGCATATTGGGCACATGCCCGTTCTGAACATGATCCGTGCGAGGGACACGATGCCTCTGCAAGGCGCGCCTTCGCGCACCCGACGCCAAGTGAAGCGTCCATGCCTCTGGTTCTCAAACCCTCAACACAGGACATTCCCATGAACCAATTCTCTGCCTCTCCCGCCTCCCGGGCCGGAAACCGCCCCGCCGCATTCACCCTCATCGAACTTTTGGTGGTGGTCGCCATTATCGCCATTCTTGCCGCGTTGCTGCTGCCCGTTTTGGCGCGTTCAAAGCTCGCCGCGCAAAGGGTCAATTGCGTCAGCAACCTCAAGCAGCTCGATCTGTCCGCTTACAATTACCGTAGCGAGAATGCCGGGCAGATGGTTCCCTATGCGGCCGTCACCTGGGTGGAAACTTTGTCCAACAGCCTGGCCAACTCCACCAATGTTTTGATGTGTCCGGCGTCTCCGTACATGAGCGCGGCCCAAGTGGCGCAATACGGGAATGATACGCCCAATGGCCAGGCCAATCGAAGCTGGTACAAAGACAACCCCATTGTGCAGGCCAGTTACATCATAAACGGGTGGTTCTACAGTGGCGACAGCACCAGCCCCGCCGAAAACGATTTTCCAAAGGATTCGTCCGTGACGAAGCCGGCGAACACGATCATTTTCGCCGATGGTAATTGGATTGACTGCTGGCCGACGCTCGCTGACAGTGTCGGCCCAAACTACTTGACCGGCGGCTCGGAGCAAAATGTTGGGCGCATGATGATTGACCGTCACGGCGGCATCCCCGCCAGCCAGGCCCCCACAGACGCCGCCTCGCCACCCGGGGCGATCAACATAGCCCTGTTCGATGGCCATGTTGAGCTTATGCCGCTGAATCTATGGAAATCAGGCCGTTACGTTTATAACCTGCCCAATCAGTAACCAATCGCCGTCTGACTCTTCGCAAGACGGACCTGCTCATCGTTATGCTTGACCGCTCCGCCTTCGTCTGTTTCCGGCACACCCTCCGTGCCGGCGTCGCGCTCGGCCTGGCCTCCGCCGCCCTAGGCGCCACGGCGCCCGCCCCCAGCCCCCGGCAGATCATCCCTTTCGACACTGCCTGGCGCTTCCATCTTGGGGATGATCCGGCGGCCAGACAGCCCGGATTCGACGACGCAAGCTGGCGGGCCGTGGACGTGCCGCATGACTGGAGCATCGAAGGCCCGCTGGCCCGGCCTCCGGAAGGCCAGGGCGAGGGCGGTTTTTTCACGCATGGCATTGGATGGTACCGGAAAAGCTTCACCCTTCCGGCCACGCCGGACAAGAAGGTCGTCATCGAGTTTGACGGAGTGTTCATGAACAGCGAGGTCTGGATCAACGGCCAGTTTCTCGGACGCAGGCCCTACGGCTTCATCGGTTTCCGCTACGACCTGACCGAATTCCTGAAGACTGACGGCTCCACCAATGTCCTGGCCGTGCGGGTGGACGATTCGCTGGAACCTTCCCTGCGCTGGTATGCCGGTTCGGGAATTTACCGCCATGTGCGGCTGATCACAACCAGCTACACGGCCTTCCGCCTGGATGGCGGCATCACCGTCACCACCCCTGAGATCACGCCCGATCAAGCCACCGTGGAGGTCAATGCCATCATTGACGCGAATTTCTTCACTGAGGCCGAGCGGGCGGCCTGGCGCAAGGATACCTGGGGCGCCCATCCCACCAACCGCGAAGTTCTGCTGCGCGGCAGCGTGCTGGCCCCCGATGGCGCCGTGGTCGCCAGCGCCGAGTCCAAACTCTTGCTCGAAGACATGCATCCCGGCCAGCGTGTCACCCAGCGGCTCACCGTGCCTCAACCCCGCCTTTGGTCCGAGAGCACCCCGGAGGTTTACCGGGTGCGCGACACGCTGGAATTGGACGGCGCCGCGCTCGACGAGACGACCACGCCCTTTGGCATCCGCTCCCTTGCGTTTGATCCCGACCGCGGCCTGTTGGTCAACGGCAAGCCCACCAAGCTCAAGGGCGTCTGCGTGCATCAGGACGCCGGATCCTTTGGCAACGCCGTCCCCGCGGCCCTTTGGGCATTGCGTCTGGCCGAACTCAAAGAGATGGGCTGCAATGCCGTGCGGACGAGCCATCACCCGTTCGCGCCGGAGTTCTACGATTTGTGCGATCAACTGGGTTTTTACGTTTTCGATGAGGCCTTCGACGAGTGGACGCGGGCCTGGCCTTACAACTTCACCGAGAACCCGCGCGGCAAATCCCAGTACGGCTATCACCTCTATTTCGACCAGTGGCACGCGACAGACCTTCGGGCCATGCTGCGCCGCGACCGAAATCATCCCAGCGTGGTCCTTTGGAGCATCGGCAACGAGATTCCCAACCAGTTGGATCGCGACGGCTACAAGCTGGCGAGGGAGCTGGTGGCCATCTGCCATGAAGAAGACCCCACCCGTCCCGCCACCTCCGCCTGCGACCAGTCCTACGTCTCCTCCCGCAACGGTTTCATGGACGAACTGGACATCGGCGGCTATAATTACATTGATCGCTTGTATGGCACCAACACCTACGTTCCCGAGCGGGCGCGCTTCCCTCACCGGCTGATCCTGGGCACCGAGACCGGTTCGGCCATTCACTACTGGCTTGGCGTGCGCGATCACGATTATGTCATTGGCGAATTTATCTGGACCGGCATTGACTATCTCGGGGAGACAAGTTTTCCCCGCCGCGGCAATGGTTCCGGTTTTCTTGACATCGCCGCGGGGAAGAAGGCGGGGTTCTATCAACGCGCCGCCTACTGGCGCGAAGAACCCGTGCTGCAGCTCCTTCTCGGCCCCGCCGGGGGAACCGGCGAGGCGCGGCGCGGCGGAGGCGGCGAGGCAGCCAGGGGTGGCCGGGGCGGTCGGGGCGGCCCGCCTTCACCTTCACTGGCCACTTGGAACGGGACGGCAGGCGCCCAGATGACCGTTCGCGCCGTCGCCAATTGCGACGAAGTCGAACTGTTCCTGAACGATATTTCTCTGGGACGCCATGCCATCTCCCGTGAGGCCTATTTTAGCGACTGGACTGTGACCTACGCTCCAGGAGTGCTCTCGGCTGTGGCTTATCGCGCCAGCCGGCAGGTCGCCACGCAGAAACTCGCCGCCGCCGGCGCGCCAGCGCGGCTCCAGATCACGCCCCTCCCATCCCCCATCTCCAGCGATCCTGCACTCTACCAGATCACCGTCGTGGACGACGCCGGCCTGACGGTGCTGGACGCCACCCCCGCTGTCACCGTGCGCGTGGAAGGCCCGGGCCGCCTCATCGGACTGGACACCGGAGACCTCAGCTATGGCGGTTTATTCAAAACCGACACCCGCAACGCCTACCAGGGCCGTCTCCTGGCCACAGTCCAACGAACCGCTCCGACAGGCGAAATTCGCCTCCTGGCCACCGCCCCGGGATTGCCAACGGCCGCAAACAATGCCAACCCGTGAAATGGGGACCCCGTTACGGCCACGCCGGGGTCAAAAGCAAGCCAAGGATGATCAAGGGCGTTTGGCCGGCAAGGAAAGGGCGTGCCAGTAATATACGGCCCACAGGTTGTCGAGTTTTGCAACCTCCACATGCCCGTCAGCCAGAGCGATGTTGACCTGGCCAGGATACGGCGCGGTGGTTGACGCGTTCTTGGGCGCATTCTGTGGGTTTATCCCGTGGCGTGCGATGCAGATACGCCACATCATGTCCCCCGGGTTCCCGCTCACGGAGCCGTCGTATAAATCCGTGGGGGAAGCATCTCCGGCAGCGTTGGCGGTTCCTCCGTTTGGCCAGCCATCCTCCCAGACTCCGTCCGTGAATACCGGGGTTAACGCAGGGTGTGTGATGTTGTCCTGGCGATTAAACAACCCCGTATCACCGACGGTCGTTTGCTCGGTGACATATCCGGTGACGTTCTCATCGGGTGTGTAAATCCACCCGTTAAGGAAATAACTGCCGCTGTTGGTTGCCCAATCGTCAGCATCCCAGGCATCCACGATCGAGCCTTGGCTTCCAGTCATAAATCCCGGACCGTTGGTGCCCGCGATGGGACAATATCCGCCACAGCCATCCCTAGCTCAGTCCAAATTTTTCCAAGCGAGATCGTAAATCGAGTTGATGAAATGTGCCCGCAATCGTCCTTCGTCACCCTTTCTGTAAGTCTCGTAAAAAGTAATCCCGATCAGCGCATGTTTTTCGATGCTGATATTGCCATCGCTCTTATGTTGTACCAGTCGCATCCCCCAAACAGGCCCGCCGCTCACACCTGCAAAAGAGGCCGGTAAACCAGGGGAACCTGGATACCAAACTGAAGTGTCGAGGTAATCCCACCCGTCTCTTTCAAACACATCGCCGTCTTGGATGGCATTCTCGTACACCATGTGGCGGACCTGGTGGCGAACTAAATTTCGGTCTCTGATTGTGTTGTAATTGACTTCGGGATATCCAATTGAGGCAATCGGCGTGTAAGGGTGTCCAAAATCCTGCATGATGTCGGAGGGCATCCGGTCGAGCGACCAAAAGGTGCCAATTGCCTTGAAGGTGCCAAGACGCTCAATAGACAATATCTCAATAAAAGTGAGATCAGGGCCAAACTCCTCGGATTCTGGTTTTGCGAGCGGGTGCTCTAGCGCTTCCTGCGCGTTCACCATGACGGTTCGCCCTCGGTTCAGGATGAGCCAAAGAGTGTCGCCTTGCTCTGAGCCAATGCGGACCGGAGGCGAGCATGAGTGCAGACAGTGGTATGCGGTCAAAATGCCGAATCGCTTTCCTTTTCGCACCAGCACTCCGGTTCCGAGACTGGAAAATACCCCGTCCCTTGCTCGCCCCAATGCGACGGAATAATCGGTGAATGCCCTCATCACGTCATTTAGGAATGGTTTCGGCAATTCGCCGCCAGTTATGTACACTTTGGTCGGAGGCGCGTCTATGGGGACTGCCGGTGGCTGTGAAGTTTCGTTGTGGTTTGCCTCTTCCATATTGTCACTTCATTGTCTGCTGAAATGCCGCAACGACAAGGCAAATTTACCTCTCACTCCGGTTGCGGCACGCGCTGATTGCGGGTGGCGATTGTCAGTGAAACTGTCAGTGAAAATAGTGGAAGCGTACGGCAAAATAGTTGCGAGTTAGGCCGAATTGTTCTTGATTCTCAGAGGGAAAACCGATATTGTTCTCGTAGCTGAATCGGGGAACCAAGTCCAATTCCGACCCCCGCCTCCAGTTCTATCCATCGTATTGGCAATGCTTTACGGAGTTTCTCCGGCCGAACGCGAACCCAAATGCGAACCCAGCCCCGTAGCCAACTATAGCGCCCTTAAGACCGCC
>JBEKOF010000276.1:0-7868 GCA_049522055.1 Verrucomicrobiota bacterium
GCAAGAGGAGTTCCGATTCAACCGATGATGAACAAACCGGGACAACGCGACTTGCCCAGCCCCCTTTGGGGGCTGGGCTTTGGCCTCCTCTGGAGGCCACAGTCCAAAGCCCCGCCCTTTGGTCGGGGATTTTTACTTCCCCCACCCCGGCCTCGATTCCACCCCTTTTTTACAGGGTCTTCATGGCCTTTTTGGCGCCGTTTTTTGCGACAAAACCAGCACTCAAAGGAAGCTTGACATACATTAGCAACTATGCTAGTGTCTTCGACGTGCCACAAGAAGGTCGAGCCATTTTGAGGACCGCCGGGTCTCCCCGGTCAACCCCCGTCCACCGTCTCGTCCCCCGCCATGTCCGCCGTCTTGTCCGCCATAGTTTTCCTGTCCTCCGTAGCTTTAGCGAAGGAGGAAACGAAGGCGGAAGCTTTGGCGAAGGTGGTAGGGACGCCTCGCCGAGGCGTCCGCGCCGTAGCTTCCCTGTCCTCCGTCCTCTTGGTGAGGGAGAAAACGAAGGAGCGTCAAAGCCTGTCAAAGCCAGTCAAAGTAAAAAAAGTGGCTTCCCCTCCTTTTCAGCCCCGCGCCTCTGGCGCAATTCGTCCTGTTGTTCCAATCTCCCTGTCCTCCGTCTTGTCCGCCGTCTTGTCCGCAGAAGTTTCAACGTAGGCGGAAGCCAAGGAGGAAGCTTTCAGCACGCCAATCAAGCCAAATCAAGGTAAATCAAGCCAAAAAAATCCTGGCCGTGTCATTTCTTGCGAAAAAATGGTTAGTCATTCAACCATTCTCTCTTTTCATCTGGAATGGGTTGTTGCGCAACAACTTATATGTTTTCTCACCCCAAAAGGTCAATGGGTTCTCTCATCGGCCCGGTCACCGAAAACCAAACGGCCTTTTCAAACCGGCTCTGAACACAGTTTAACTCAGCAGGAGGCGCGCCAAGAATGCCAGGAGCATGGACAATAACTGAGGGGATTTCGGCAAATTTTAGCCGGGATTGGCGATTGACTCAGGGCCCCCCTTTGTTAGATTGCGGCACAGGTTAACTTTTAATTATTTTATTCTTATGCCCAAGAAAATTACAGTTAAATCCAAGAAGTACGTTTATTTGTTCGGCAACAAGAAGGCCGACGGCGACGGCTCCATGAAGCCCCTCCTGGGCGGCAAAGGGGCCAACCTGGCCGAGATGACCCGCATCGGCCTGCCGGTGCCCCCGGGCTTCACGCTCACCACCGAGGTCTGCACCTATTACTACGGCCACAAACGCACTTATCCCAAGGAATTGTGGGGGCAGGTCAAGGCGGCCATCGCCAACACCGAGACCATCCTGGGCAAGCGTTTTGGCGACACGGAAAAGCCGCTCCTGGTCGCCGTGCGTTCCGGCGCGCGCGATTCCATGCCGGGCATGATGGACACCATCTTGAACCTCGGTCTCAACGACCAGACCGTGCTGGCCTTGGAGAAAGTCAGCAACAATCCCCGTTTCGCCTGGGATTGTTATCGCCGCTTCATCCAAATGTACGGCGACGTGGTCATGGGCGTGCAGAAGCGGCCCGGCGAAGATCATGAGCCTTTCGAAACGGTCATCGAGGCGCTGAAAGCCGAACTCTTCCCGGGCCGCCAGCATGTCGAAGACACGCAGATTGACCACAAGGGACTGGTGACATTAGTGCGGCGTTTCAAGGATCTGGTCAAGGAACGCACCGGCCAGGAGTTCCCCACCGATCCGTGGAAGCAGCTTGAAGGAGCCGTCGGCGCCGTCTTCGGTTCGTGGATGAATGATCGCGCCGTCGTCTATCGCGCCAAATACAATATCCCCTCCGAGTGGGGTACCGCCGTCAATGTGCAGTCCATGGTCTTTGGCAACACCGGCGAGCGTTCGGGTTCGGGCGTGGCCTTCACCCGCGATCCGGCTTCGGGCGAGAAAGTTTTCTACGGCGAATTCCTCATGAACGCCCAGGGCGAAGACGTCGTGGCCGGGGTGCGCACTCCCAAACCGGTGGCCGAACTGAACCAGGTGCTGCCCGCCGCGGCGGCCGAATTGGAACAAGTTCGCAAAACCCTCGAAAGCCATTTCCGGGATGTGCAGGATTTTGAGTTCACCATTGAGGACGGCAAGCTCTTCATGCTCCAAACCCGCAATGGCAAACGCACCGGCCTGGCGGCCGTCCGTTTCGCCGTGGAAATGCAGCGCGAGAAATTGATCACATGGGAGGAGGCCGTGCAGCGCGTGCCCGCCGAGCAATTGGATCAGGTCCTGGCGCCGGTCTTTGACCGCGCGGCCATCAAGGCCGCCAAGGTCATCGCCAGGGGCCTGCCCGCCGGTCCGGGCGCGGCTTCCGGGCGCATTTATTTCAACGCCGAGCGCGCGGTGGAAGCCGCCCACGCCGGCCAGAAGGTGCTGCTGGTCCGCGTGGAGACTTCGCCGGAGGACTTGCGCGGGATGATCGCCGCCGAGGGCATCTTGACCGCGCGCGGCGGGGTCAGCTCGCACGCGGCCTTGGTGGCCCGGCAGATGGGCAAGGTGTGCGTTTGCGGCGCCAGCGCCTTGCAGGTGGATTACCAGAAGAAAACCTTGACCGTCTCCGGCCAGACCTTCAACGAAGGGGATTTTCTCTCCATTGACGGCACGGCGGGCGAAGTCTATGCCGGCGCCGTCAAAACCGCCGCCTCGGAAATCATCCAGGTGCTGATCGAAAAATCGCTCGACGTGAAAGAAAGCCGCACCTGCCAAAACTTCCTGCAATTGATGAAATGGTGCGACAAGGCCACCCGGATGCATGTGCGCACCAACGCCGATTCGCCGGAGCAGGCCGCCAACGCCGTGGCCTTTGGGGCCGTCGGCATCGGGCTTTGCCGAACCGAGCACATGTTTTTTGAGGGAAATCGTATTGACTCCATGCGCGAAATGATCCTGGCCGGCAACACCGAGGACCGGAAAAAGGCCCTGGCCAAGCTGCTGCCTTACCAGCGCAACGATTTCGCCGGAATTTTCCGCGAATTAAAGGGATTGCCGGCGACCATCCGCACTCTGGACCCGCCCCTGCACGAATTCCTGCCCAACCAGGAAGAGGCGCAGAAAGACCTCGCCGCCAAAATGGGCGTGCCGGTGGAGAAGATCCAGCGGCGCGTGAGCGAACTGCACGAATTCAACCCGATGCTCGGCTTGCGCGGCTGCCGCCTGGGCATTGTCTATCCGGAAATCACCGAGATGCAAACTCGCGCCATCATTGAAGCCGCCGCCCTGGTGCAGAAGGAGGGCATCCCGGTCAAACCGGAGATTATGATCGTGCTCGTCGGTTTCCCCAAGGAGTTGCAAAATCAGTTGGCCGTCGTCCATCGCGTCGCCCAACAGGTGCAGGAGGAACAAAACACCAAGATCAAATACATGGTCGGCACCATGATCGAAATCCCGCGCGGCGCGCTGGTGGCCGATGAGATCGCCAAAGACGCGCAATTCTTCAGCTTCGGCACCAACGATCTCACCCAGACTTGTCTGGGCATGAGCCGCGACGATTCCGGCGCCTTCCTCCAGAAGTATCAGGAACTGGAAATCATGAAGCAGAACCCGTTTGCCACCATAGATCAAACCGGCGTCGGCGAGTTGATGAAAATCGCGGTCGAACGCGGCCGCAAGACGCGTCCAGACATCAAGCTGGGGATTTGCGGGGAACATGGCGGGGAGCCTTCGAGCGTGAAATTCTGTCATCGCATCGGATTGGCCTATGTCAGTTGTTCGCCCTTCCGGGTGCCAATAGCCAGGCTGGCCGCCGCCCAGGCTGCCTTGGAAGAGAAAAAGGCCAAGGGCAAGAAATGACGCCATGTCCGTGAAGCAAGCCGGGTCGTCCTCCGCCTCCGGGCGCATCTCAGATGCGCCCGGAAGCTGAAACATTTTTGACATCAGGGCCTTAGGTGTGGCATAGTAAGCAGTTCCTTCATGAGAATCATGCTTGCAATCATTATGCCTGCCTCCAGCTTTTTGAGCCGAACCGCCCTCAGAACCAATGTGAAACCTCCCTTTTCATGCAGCATCTTAACCTCGCTATTCTTGTCCGCAGGCCTTCTGACAACCGCGCTGGCTAACAGTCCGGGAGGCACCAACGGCTCGACCGTCCCCGTCACCTTGACGAGCAGTGACGGCAACGTCACCATGGCCAATGGGATCGTTTCGATCGTTTGCCAAACGTCCGCGGCGCAGCTCAACGAAATCTATTACACTTACAACAATAGCGGCTCCACCACGACCCAACAGTTGCTCAATGGCGGCACGGATGGCGGCAAGTTTTATTGGGAAGAAGGCGGCTTTGGGACCAGTAACTTCACCGAAACGGCCTCTGTGAGCGTTCCGACATACGGCGAGATAGACCTCCTGAGCGCCTCTTCCAACAACGGGACCATGGCGGTCGTTTTCTCGATGCTCCAGGGTTCCCCCGGCTTTTACGTCTCGGCGATTTGGGGCCACCGCAGCGTGGATGCCGCCATGTCCATGGGGGAAACGCGGGACAATATCTACGCAGGTTCCATCTTCAACTGGATGTGCGTGGACGCCCGGCGCAACAAGTTGATGGAAGTGACTCCCGGGGAGACATCGCTGGCCGTGTACGGCGCGCCCAAGGAATGCACGCTTTGGACCAGCGGCCTTTACGCCGGGCGGTACGAAGACAAATACAAGTACAGCGCCGACCTTGGTGTGCAACGGGTCTGGGGTTGGGCCAGCGTCACAACCAACGCCGGAAGCGGCGGGCAAAACGTCGGCCTTTGGAATATCCTTTCCAGCATCGAATACTACAACGGCGGCCCGATGAAGCGGGAGTTGATGTCGCACATAGGCACCACCATCCTGAATATGACCCACGGCGGCCACTACGGCGGCGGCCAGGATGGCAACTGGGCTGCGGGCGAAGTTTGGACGCAGTGTTATGGGCCGTGGTTTATTTATTGCAACAACGTCACCAACACGATCACCAATCCGGCCCAGGCGGCCGCCGCGCTGTACGCCGATGCCCAGGCGCAGGCGGCCGCGGAGGCAACCGCCTGGCCGTATCGTTGGTTCACCAACGCCAACTATGCCCCGGCCAGCAACCGCGGCGCGGTCTCCGGCCAGATGGTCCTCAACGACATTTACAACACCAACGCGTCGGCTGCCGGCCTCTGGGTGGGGGTCATCCAGCAACCCTCCACAATCGCCGGCATCTATGACTTTCAGGATTGGTGCAAATGCTACCAGTTCTGGGTGAAGACGGATGCCAACGGCAACTTCACCATTTCCAACGTGATTGCCGGGGCCAATTATACGTTCTACGCCTTCGGCCCCGGTGCAGCCGGGATGTTCATGTCGCAAAATCAAACGGGCGGCAATCCCGATCTGACCTTCAACCTTCCTTCGACCCCTTTTAGCGTCACCGTCACCGGCGGCGCGACCAATGATTTGGGGGCGGTCGTCTGGACTCCAACCCGCGTCGGCCCGACCGTCTTTGAAATCGGGTATCCGAACCGGACGGCGGAGTACAAGTTTCGGCACGGCGATGATTGGTGGGTGGGGGACATTGGTCCCAGTTCAAACTACCCCAGCCCGATCTGGAGCAAATATCTGGAATATCCGTTCGACTTTCCCAATGGGCCAAATTATGTGGTGGGGCAAAGCCGTTGGACCACCGACTGGAACTTCTGCCAGCCGGCCGTGTTCACCGCCAACGGGTCTTCGACCAGTTCCAGTTCAACGATTACCTTTAATCTGGCCTCGGCGCCCGGCAGCGGCACCAACGGCTCGTTTTACATGGCCACATCTTCCGATTTCACCGGGCCGATCGTCATCAGCGTCAATGGCAGCAACCTGGGCAGCACGAGCGGCGTGACCTCAACCCCGAATGGGAATAGCTCCGGCGGTTACAACCCAAATTTCAGTGGCGGCAACGACGAAAGTGACACGACGGTCCGGGAAGGCATTCACGGATGCTACTCGGACGAGCGCATCACCTTTCCGGGCACTCTGCTCAATGCCGGGCAGAACACCATCACCATCGAAATGAACGGTGGCGGCGGCGAAGACCACATCATGTATGATTACATCCGCCTGGAACTGGCTGGCTACGTGCCGCCGGCCCCTGCCTCTGTTAGCGCCTATCCTGGCAACAATTGCAACCTCATCAGTTGGCCTGTAACGCCCGGGGCCACCAGCTACAACGTGCTGCGCTCGACGACTTCCGGGAGTGGTTACGCCGGCATTGCCACCGACGTGATCGGCGCGGTCTGTGGGAGCGGCTCGAACAACGCCACCTATCTGGACACAACGGCCCTCAACGGCACGTCCTACTATTACGTCGTCCAATCCGTCAACCCCGTCAACGCCAGCGCCAACTCTCCCCAAAGCGCCGCCGCCATGCCGCTGGCCAGCATCCCCCCCACTGCCCCGGCCGCGCCCACCGGCCTGGCTGCGACTGTGGCGCACACCAATGTCACCCTGACCTGGAGCCAGTCTTACGGCGCGAACTACTATTCCGTCTGGCGCTCCACGCTGACGGACACAGGAGGCGGCACATCCAATATCCTGAGCACCAACATCCTCAATAACACAAACACTACCACCACCTACACGGATACCACGCCGACGGACGGCGCCTACTACAGCTACTTTGTCACCGCCGCCAAAACGCTGCCGGCACCAGCGCCAACTCGACCGTGGTCAACGCCACACCGCTGCCTGCGCTGCCCTCCTCGCCGCCCGCCAATTTCACCCTGGTCCCCGCCACCGGGCAAACCACGCTGAGTTGGTCACCTGTGGCCGGGGCAGTGGGTTACGTTCTCTATCGTTCCACCAACTTGACCGGCCCATTCCTTTTTCCGAGCAACTACGTGATGAGCGTGACCGAGACCAACTACACGGACAGCGGCCTGGCGACGGGCACACAGTATTCCTACATCGTTGTCGCGATGAACGCCGCCGGCGTATCAGCCAATTCCGCGATCGTCAGCACGCCTCCGCCTTTTCCCACCAGCCTTGTTGCGATTCCCACCAACATGCAAATCTCCCTCGGTTGGTCCCCTTCCCCGGGAACCGCCAGCTATACCGTCGAACGCGGAACCGCCAGCGGCAGTGAAACCCCCCTCGCCACCGGCGTCCTGGACACCAATTACACCGACACCGGCGTGACCAACGGCGTGACCTACTATTACATTGTGCTTGCTGTTGGTCCCACCGGCCCCAGCGCGAATTCCGAGGAGGCCTCTGCCACTCCCACGCTCGGTCTGCCAGGCATTTACTGGATCAACGCCGTCACCAGTGCCGCGCAGGGTTGGAACACTGGCGCCAATTGGTCCACCGCGTCTGGCTTCCCCAACAGCCCGCAAGCCGTGGCCATTATCAACAATGGGATCACCGCAAACCAGACGATTTACCTCAACCAGTCCATTGCCGCCGGTTCCTTGCTCATCGGAGCGCCCGGCGGTTCCTACAACATTGCGGGCAACGGGGGAACACTCATACTGGACAACACTCCCGCCCCCGCCTCCCTTATGGAACTATCCACCAGCCGGGGCGACACGATTTCTGCGCCGATGCAAGTCAACGGCGGTTTGATTGTCACCAACGTTTTCAGCAACATCTTTGCCTTGTCCGGGGACATCTCCGGCGCCACCAATGGCATTACCGTCATCGGCGGCGTCACCTTCAACGGCACCAACACTTACAGCGGCGGGCTGGTCATTCCCACCAACAGCACCGCATTGACGGGCAACACCAACGCCAGCCTGCGCGCCTGGGGCACTGGCGCCATCACCTTCATGGGAGGGTCCCTCCAATTCTTTGGCTACGCAGGCAGCAGCGGGACGGATTGGGGCGGCTGCTCCAACGCTTTCACCGTCCCTGCCGGCCAGATTGG
>JBEKOF010000277.1:0-6636 GCA_049522055.1 Verrucomicrobiota bacterium
CCTCCTTCAAGCCCGCTTCAGAAAACCGCTCAATCATCTGGGACAACCTCTGCGGCTCCGACTGCTCAATAATATAACCCACCTCCACCAAAAGCCCTTCGAGCGCTTGTTGGCGGCGAGAGACTGCTTCGATGTTGCCTTCCACCGTTGCACAGGCCTCTTCCAAGTCCAATAGTCTCTTTGCCCGTTGCTCCTGCCCTTTTGGGAGAATCGTTTTTACGTCCGTCTGCGCTTTGGTGATTTGAATTATGAGCTCAGTTCTTTCTCTTACGAGTTTAGGCAACTGCTCGTGTTCTCGTTCTTCCTCGGCGAGTTTCTCGGAAAGCGAAAGAATGTCAGCAGTTTGAACTTCACGTCTTCGGATAATTGGATCGAGTACATACTCCGCTAAATCCCTAAACGAATTGGTTTCAAAGCGAGCCGTCTGTTCGGTCTGATCAAAAATGACACGCTCGATCTCTTCCATGAGTTCCTTGGCCAGGCCTCCTGCTGAGCAAAGGCGATTCACAAAATGCTGCGACAGATAACAAACCCTGGGATCACCGAGCTCAAAAAGCTCTGATGGAGGTCGGAAGGGGAGGGTGTATTTCTCACCGTCAGCCCACTCTTCTTCGACCGTGGCTGATCCAATCAAGTCATCTGGGTCAGTGGCCCGTCGCAAGAAGGAAGATTCACCGAGAGGGGCGACAAGCGCCTGGGCACCCGCCGCGATCAAATCTATCAACGCGGTTTTTCCAGACCCGCGGGCGCCGATAACGCTGACCAGCCCGGGATTCAACTGAACAATTGCCTTTTTCAGCCAAGGAGTGCCTATCGGGCGGATTTGGGAAATTGTGACTGATTCGACGTTCGTCAACGGTGGATCTTCGCCTATCCAGACGCGCTCCTCTGGTTCAACAACAACCTGGCGCAGTGTCTCAAAGGAGAAGTCCCCTTTGATCCAGCAATACCGTTTGAAGTCGGGTTCGGCAACCCGGTCGAGTCGGTGAGCGTCGCAGCCGTGCATGCACGCCTTGAGACAACTGTACCTCTTTTCTATTTCGTCAGAGCTCAAAGCTTTTTTGCCGAGCCAGAAATCTCGATCACAGGGCTTGCCGGAGAATACGAGGTGGGCAAACCGCTCCATGTCTTCGCGGATCACGCTGAAGGAAGAATCACCTTTCAGCCCAGAGGTCCCATCCCCCTCAGCGGCGGCCACCGCCACCAAGCAGTTGTTTCGTATCCAAGAGTCGTCTTTGAAAAGCTTTTTGAGATCCTTGAACGTCACTTTGAACTTCTCGACGCCTTCTCGGAACGCCCCGCCGTCATCGGCTTGCTTCGGGTCGCTTTTGCGGCCAAAGGCGATCAGCTCAGAACGGGTGCAGTGATATAATTGTCCATCGATGTCGCAGTTCAATTGCCGCAAAACTCGCTCGATCTGGTTCTCGTGGTCTGGATCTTCAGACGAGAAAATAAGGTGGATATTTATGCCCTTGCTTCGTTCAGTCCGGAGATCCAACCGCATTTCAACGTTCGGAAACAGAAATTCGACCTTCGGCAGCCGGCCCTGCTCCTTGAATTTTCGAACCGTTTGGTATGTGGAGATGGAGTAATAGTCAGTGATCCCCAAGGCGCGGAGTGGCGGAGAGGCGTTTTCGAGCTTGTTGAGATAACCTTCCCAGTCCCCCGCAAATCCGTCCTCAAGCACCGTGCCCGGGGCATGGATATGGGGATCCCAACGGCTCCATTCTGAACCCCTGAGATTCCATTTTGTCATAGATGGTCCATCGCCTATAATTTGCCGATGATACTCTGGCGACACCAGCGTGTCCAGAGTCCACACTTATGCTACCAAGAGCGTTCTTCCCGGCTTGAGAGGCGGCCCGCCGATTGCCTCCAGTGCGCTCCAAATGAATGTCTATGGCGTCCATCGAGCTTTCACCCATTGTCGCGTTCCAAGTTTCCTCTCCACGCCGGCCAGGCAAACAACCCTGACTCTTGACAATAACTGAGGAGTGGGTTCCATGCGCTCGTTGTGCTGGTTTCGAGCATCTGCACTCGAAAGTCAGGGTCTGGGGCTCTACTGTTCGGCCATGAAACTTTCCGCGCCATTGCTGGTCCTGGGCTTCCTGCACCAGGCTCTTTGCGGCCAAATCCCGCCCGCCGTCATTCCTGCCGGCGTCGGCGTCAACATCCATTTCGTCACCGGTCACGCGCGCGATCTGGACCTGATCACCAACGCAGGGTTCCGGTTTGTGCGCATGGATTTCAGTTGGGAGGCGACGGAGAGAAAATCGGGCGTCCATGATTGGACGGAGTATGATGAATTGACGGCCCACCTGGAGCAGCGCGGTTTGCGGGCGCTTTACATCCTGGATTATGTGAACGGACTCTATGAGCCGATGGTGGAGGCCCGGCGCGCGGTCGGAGAACCATCACCGGAAAAGCATGTGGCTTCTCCCCGCCATCCCGAGAGTGTGGCCGCCTTCGCGCGCTGGGCAGCGGCGGCGGCGGTTCATTTTCGAGGCCGACATGTCTTGTGGGAAATCTACAACGAACCAAACGGCGATTTCTGGCGGCCCAAACCGGACGCCGCCGAATACACCACGCTGGCTCTGGCGACCGCCAAGGCCATCCGCGAAGCGGAGCCTTCCGCCACAATCATCGCCCCGGCCATGTCAGGGTTCGACTGGAAATATATGGAACTTTTCTTGCAATCGGGCGTGCTGGAATTTTTGGATGGCGTCAGCGTGCATCCCTACCGCGCTCCCAATCAGCCACCGGAAACCGCCGCCGCAGATTACAAAAGGCTGCGCGAGTTGATTGACCGTTTCGCACCCGAATCCAAGCGCGGGAAAATCCCCATCCTGAGCGGCGAGTGGGGTTATGCGTCGAATACCAAGGGCGTCACGCTGGAAACGCAGGCCGCTTTTGCCATCCGCCAGCAGCTTTGCAATTTGCTCAACGGCGTCCCGCTCTCGATCTGGTACGATTGGAAGAATGACGGACATGATCCCGCCGACAATGAACAGAACTTCGGGACCGTCAAGGAAGACCTGGAACCCAAACCCGCCTACACCGCGCTCAAAACGATGACGGCGGAGTTGAGCGGCTACCGGCTGGAACGAAGGCTGGCCGGCCTGCCGGAAAGCGACTTCGTGCTGGTGTTTGTCAACGAAGCCGGGGCGCGCAAGGCAGCGGCGCTTACTTCAGCGGCGGCCGACTCTTCAGCTACTCCCGGGAGAATTTGCAGGCAAGCCAGGCTGTTCACCTGGCGCGTTCCGCGCCGGCCCCTTTCGTCTCCAGCCCGCTGGCCGAACCGGAACCAGAGCGGCGGCAGATCAGCCTGCAAACCTTGGCGGATTTTCTCCGGCATCCGGCCAGATTCCTGGCCACGCAACGGCTGGGGATTCACCTGCTTTCAGATGGCGGCGCGCTGGAGGAGCGGGAGCCCTTGGCAATCGACAACCTGGACAGTTACCTGCTCAAAGAGGAATTGCTGGAAAGGAGATTGGCGGGTTCGAGCGTCCCGAACCCGGGGCAGTTGATTCGGGCGTCGGGACTGTTGCCAGCCGGCGTTGCGGGCGATATTTGCTGCGCGCAACTGGACCGGGATGTCGAGGCGTTCCTCAAGCAGCTTCAGCCGTACAAGCCCAAGAACTTCGATCCGCCGGTTTCCTTCGACCTGCGGGTCGGCGGTTTCCTGATCTCCGGCCATTTCAACAGGGTTACGTCCGACGGCCTGCTTTTTTACCGGCCAGCCACCATCAAGCCCAAGGACCTATTGCGCGCCTGGGTGGAGCACCTCCTTTGGAGTGCCATCAATCGCGGGGAGAGGCCCGCGAAGACGGTGGTGATTGGTACAACATCACTCTGGAATATTTCTGCGGTCACCGGACCGTTGCCGGTTCTGGAGCAACTCCTGCAACTTTACTGGACGGGCCTTTCCCAGCCTTTGAAGTTCTTCCCGGAAAGCTCCTACGCCTTCACAAGGGCGGATCTCAAGGCGCGCAACGGGACAGCCGGCAAGACCGTGAAACAGCCCTTGGACTTCGCCGAGGACAAATGGTATGGCAACGATTTCGGCGCCCCCGGCGAGTGCGAAGACGCCTATTTCACCCTTTTTTTCAAAGATGGCGCCGTTCTTGATGAAGAATTCCAGAAATGCGCCCGGACCGTGTTTGATCCATTTTTTGAACACGCGGAGGAAACCGAATTATGAGCGCCCCCAAGGCATTTCATCTTACGGAGACAGCCCTGGCGCGGGGTACGAGCCTGATCGAGGCCAGCGCCGGGACCGGCAAGACCTACACCATCACGGCCCTGTTTGTCCGGCTGATTCTGGAGGAAAACCTGTCGGTCCGCGAAATACTGGTCGTGACCTACACCGACGCTGCCACCGAAGAACTGCGGCACCGCATTCGACAAACACTGGCCGACGCGCTCCAGGCTTTCGAATCGGGTTCGAGCGACGTTCCCTTTTTGAGCGACCTGGTTAAACGGCATTCCGGGGAAGCCAGGGAAATGAAAGCGCGGCTCCAAACCGCCCTGTGCGGCTTCGACGAGGCCCCAATATTCACCATTCACGGCTTCTGCCAGCGGATGCTCAAGGACCGGGCCTTTGAAAGCCGGTTGCTCTTTGACATTGAACTGGTGACCGATCCCTCGGAGTTGTTGCAGGAAATCGCCGACGATTTCTGGCGGGCGCATTTTTACGAGGCCGGGCCCATCCTGGTCAATTTCGCCCTCAAGAACAATTGCGGGCCGGACCGTTTCGTGGGGCTGCTCCGGACCTTCATCAATTATCCGTTGCTTGAATTCCTTTCACAGGCAAAAGGGCGGACCTTGGAGTCGCTCTTTGCCGATTTGGAACACGGCTTTCAGGCCGCGCGGGCGGTCTGGCTGGCCGAACGGGACAAGATCAAGGGCTGTTTCGGATCCAAAGCCAAGTGGTGCAACCGGCCTTACAACAGCGACGAGGAAATGGCCGCGCTCTTCGACCAGCTTGACGCAGGTTTTGTGGAAAATGGAAGCGCAGGTGAGGCTCTGGGATGCCTGGCGAGTTTCACCCCAGCCGCGCTGGAGGCAAAGAAGGCGAAAAGGTCCTCTTCGCCCGTTCCCAAGCACCGGTTCTTTGATTTGTGCGGAAAGTTGTGCGAGGCCGAGAGAATGTGGCTTGCCGGCCTGCAGTTGGAATTTGTCAACTACGCCAAAAAGGAACTACCCCGGCGGAAGGCCGAGCGCAAGATCCAGCACTTTGACGACCTGCTGACCCGATTGCACGAGGCGCTCACAGGACCAAATGGCGGCACGCTGGCGGAGGAACTGCGCGAGCGCTACAAGGCGGCGCTGATTGATGAGTTTCAGGACACCGACCCGGTGCAGTACCAGATATTTCACCAGGCTTTTTCAGGCGGCAACACGTTTCTGTTTCTCATCGGCGATCCAAAGCAGGCGATCTACGCGTTTCGCGGGGCGGACATTTTCACCTACCTGGAGGCGGCCAAGGAAGCAACCCGCCGCTTCACCCTGGGCGAGAACTGGCGCTCCGAAGCCGGGCTCGTCGTGGCGGTCAACAAGATCTTCAGCGCGGCCCCCCGTTCCTTTGTCTTCGACCGGATTGACTTCCAGGAGGCCATTCCGAGGGGCCAGGCCGACCAGGCTCCGCTCACCTTCGATGGCCAGGCCGGTCCGCCGTTTCATCTGTGGTTTTGGAAGCGCACCGGCAAGGAAATCACACGGGGCCTGGCCGAGAAGATCCTGCCCGGGGTCGTGGCCGGCGAGATCGCCCGGCTGCTCAACGGCAACACCAGGATCGGGGAGCGGCGGCTGAAGCCAGAGGACATTGCGGTTCTGGTCATGGAGAACCAGCAGGCCCGTAAAATGCAGGAGGCATTGAGCGCATTGAACATCCCGAGTGTCCTCCATACCACGGCCAGCCTGTTTCAATCCCAGGAGGCGCTGGAGTTCCGCCGCATCCTGGCCGGCGTGGCGTTGCCGGGCGACGAGCGCCTGGTGAAGGCGGCGCTGGCCACCGACCTTTTCGGCGTGGACGGCGGGCGACTGTCGGCCTGCACTGAAAGCCAGTGGCAGGAATGGTTGCAGCGCTTCCACGAATACCTCGACCTGTGGGATCAACGCGGCTTCTTCCGCATGTTCCGGCACTGGCTGCAGCGGGAAGGAGTGCGCCAGCGGCTGTTGGCCTTTCCGGACGGAGAACGGCGCCTTACCAATGTGCTGCACCTGGGTGAAGTGCTCCACCAGGCCGAAACAGAACGGCGCCTTGGCATCAGCGGGCTGCTCAAGTGGCTGGCCGAGCAGATGGATGAGGGGATGGAAGCGGCCGAGGAACATCAACTGCGCCTGGAGCGCGATGAGAACGCGGTCCGGCTGGTCACCGTTCACAAAAGCAAAGGCCTCCAATACCCGGTGGTGTTCTGCGCGTTCGCCTGGAAACACTCGGAAATTGAAAGGGGCGGGGAGGAGCAGGTTTTCTTCCATGATCCCAGCCGCGCGCAACAACTTGTCCGCGATCTCGGCCCCGAGATTTCGGATGATCATCGGAACCTGGCCGGGGAGGAAAAGCTGGCGGAGAACGTGCGGCTGCTTTATGTGGCTCTGACCCGCGCCAAAAATCGCTGCTACCTGGTCTGGGGC
>JBEKOF010000278.1:0-6596 GCA_049522055.1 Verrucomicrobiota bacterium
GAAGCATTGGCCGGTTTGGGAAATCGCCGGTTCCGCGGCGCTGCTGGCCCTTGTCAGCGGACTGGTGATTTGGCGGGCGCGCGCGCAACCCTATTTGGCTGTGGGTTGGTTTTGGTTTCTGGCCATGTTGCTCCCAGTCATTGGATTGGTTCAGGCAGGCGATGTTTCCGTCGCGGATCGCTACACTTACCTCTCCAATGTCGGCCTGTTTATCATGGTCATTTGGGCCGGCTGCGAGTGGTCCCGGCGCCTGGAGTGGCGCGCGCCCATCTATTGGGGAGGCCTGGCTGTGGCCGCCTGCCTGGTGGCAACCCATTTCCAGGCGCAACACTGGAAAAACAGCGAGGCTCTCTTCCGTCACGCCACCGAAGTGACCGATGCCAACGGCATCATGGAAACCAATCTGGGCAAAATCCTCTTCCAGACAGGCCGGCTGGATGAGGCCCTCCCACACTTGCGGCTAGGCGCGGCCTTTAGCCCCAATCTCCGCGGGGTCCATTACATCCTTGGCAATGCCTTGCTGGCCAAGGGCCTTCTGGCCGACGGCTTAGATCAATATGAAATCTACGTCAACCAAAAACCCGACGATCCGACCGCCCAGTTCAACTTCGGCAACGTCCTTCTGGAGCATGGCCAGCCCGGCGACGCCATCCTCCATTTCCAGAAAGCCCTCCAACTCCGCCCCGACATGCCGGAATACCATTACAAGTTGGCCAACGCCTTCTCCCAATCGGGCCGCGCGGCCGACGCGATTTCCCAATATGAGCAGGCCCTCCAAAACCACCCCGATTACATTCAGGCCTGTAACAATCTGGCCTGGATCCTCGCCAGCAACCCCGACCCTTCCCTGCGCGACGGTGCCAGGGCCGTTGCCCTGGCCTCGCGTGCCGATCAGCTTTCGCGCGGCCAAAACCCCACCATCCTTGGCACGCTCTCCGTGGCGTATGCCGAGGCCGGCAACTTTCCCCAAGCCATCGCCACCGCCCGCCGCGCGCTCCAGCTTCTCGGCCCGGAGAGCAATTCCCCGATGGCCGTCTCTTTGCGCGCCCAGATCGCGCTTTATCAGTCCGGTTCCCCGTTTCGGGATACCAGCCCGGCGCTCCCGGCCTCTCCTGCACCCAGCCAATAAGGATCGTACAAAAAAAAGGCATCCTCGCGGATGCCTTTGTGAAGAATCAGCCTAAGCTCTGCTCAGGGGAAAACATAGCGGGCGCATCCCGCAACACCAGTGCCATTGAAGTTGCCGGCGTCCAGTGCGTTTCTAAGCCAATTCGCGTCAAGTGCGCCGCTGGACACCTGCTGTCCGCTGCCATCACCCAGCAAGATATTGCCCGCGCCCGACGTGTTTTGCGCCGAATGCAATTTCAGGGTCCAAATCATGTATGAATCCCCGTTCACTGTCGTCGTGGATTTATAAGTCGTGGTATTAACCATCAAATCCGCTCCCCCAGAAGAATTAACAGCCGGGGACCAACCGTAGTTCGCATCGGGCTGGGTCGCACTGGTGCCACCCAAATTGCGGTCGCCTCCCGCAATGGACTGCGGATACACGTCATTGGCCCCAACGCCGCAGAAGTACGACAACGTGGTATTCCCGAACCCGGCGGTCCCAGTCGGATAGGGAGCATAAAACGCCCCCGCCACAGTCGTGCGGTCATCCGCCGGGCAAAGCACAAGCTTGGGCGACTGGCCCATGTCGTTCCCCATGCATGCATAATTTGACCAGACGTTTTGGGCGGCGTTTCCGGTTGTGGCTAGGCACTGCCAGCCAGCGCCATTGGGCGGACATGCATTCTGGGCGGGAACCTGGTCGCTGTTGTCATCCGCGAATAGCCGATAAGCAATCCCCACTTCCTTCAAGTTGTTCATGCACGATATGCGCTGCGCCTTCTGCTTGGCTTTCGCCAATGCCGGCAAAAGCATGCTGGCCAGAATGGCGATAATCGCGATGACCACCAACAGTTCGATCAGGGTGAACGCCTTAACTACGTCTTTCTTTATTTGTTTCATAATCTTTGTTTGTTTCCTCTGCTAAAGAGCAACCACTGTAATCTTTTATTCGTTGCAGTGTCAACTCGATTTGATTTATTTTCAGCAAGGATGATGCCATACTCTCTTCCACCCGATTTGTCCCGTTTTACGGCCTTTTTTACCCCGTTTTGCCTTGAATTCCCGGCGCTGCGCGAAATTTCCACGCACAATGCGTGAGGATAACTCGCACTTCTCAGCAGTGCAGGACCTTCACGGGCCATGTTCAGCGCTCCGCCGAACACTTCTTCACTCTCCAAAACTCGATGGCGCTTTTTGTCCATGCCGCTCCTCTCACACATTGAACTTAAACAGCAGCACATCCCCGTCCTGCACCACATATTCCTTGCCCTCCATCCGGTAAAGTCCCTTTTCCCTCGCCGCGGCAACGCTTCCCAGCCGCGCCAAATCTTCGTAAGCCACCGTTTCCGCCTTGATAAAGCCCCGTTCAAAGTCGCTGTGCACGACTCCCGCCGCTTTGGGAGCCGTGTCTCCGGCATGGATCGTCCAGGCGCGAACTTCCTTTTCCCCGGTCGTAAAAAAAGTGCGCAACCCCAATATATGGTAAGTGCTCCGAATTAGCGCCCCAACTCCAGACTCCTCGACCCCCATCTCCTTGAGAAACTCCCTCCCCTCTTCCGGCGAAAGGTCAATCAAGTCGCTCTCAATCTGCGCGCTGATCACCACCGTCTCGCAAGCGTGATGCGCCAGCGCGTACTCCCTCACCGTTCTTACAAACGGGTTTGAATCCGCCCCCGCAAGATCGCTCTCTTTAACGTTGGCGGCAAATATCGTCGGTTTGTCGGTCAAAAGGTACATCCCCTTAGCGATCACCTTCTCCTCCGCCGTCAACGCCAGCGTCACACCCGGTTTGCCCGCATTAAAATGCCCCTCCAACTTCCTCAGAACCTCCGCTTCCGCCACCGCCATCTTTTCCCCGCGCTTGACATCTTTGCCGCCTTTTTCCAGCCGCTTCTGCACGTTTTCCAAATCCGCCAGCACCAGCTCCGTCGTCACTATTCCAATGTCCCGCGCCGGATCAATCGCCCCGCTCACATGGTGGATGTCCGCATCCTCAAAACATCGCACCACCTGGATGATCGCGTCCACTTCCCGGATGTGGCTCAGGAATTTGTTCCCCAGTCCCTCCCCCTCCGACGCCCCTTTCACCAGCCCCGCAATATCCACAAACTCAATCGCTGCCGGAATGATGACGTGGGTCCGGGCGATCTTGGCCAGCGGCTCCAACCGCGAGTCGGGCACCGTCACTATCCCCACATTGGGTTCTATCGTGCAAAAAGGATAATTGGCCGCCTGCGCCTTGCGGCTCCGCGTCACCGCGTTAAACAGCGTGCTCTTTCCCACATTTGGCAGTCCCACTATTCCAACTTTGAGCATAAGCCAGATTACCCCCTGCCATCAATTTGCCAAGCCCTCAGCTTTTTCCCGCCGCCCCCACCGCCTGCCGGATCACCTTCTTAAACGCCTCAATTCCCTCCCCAAAACCCGCCGCCATCGGCACTATGCGGATTCTCCCGGCTTTGCGCTTGAATTGCTTCAAGTTCCTCTCCGCCACCGCCTCGTCCATTTTGTTGGCGGCCACCAACCGCGGCTTTCGCAGCAAGGCCGGATCGTAGAGTTCCAACTCCGCCAGCAATTGTCTGTAATCATCCCACGGTTTCCGCCCGTCGCAACCAGCCATATCCACCACCATCACCAACACCTTGCATCGCTCTATATGCCGCAGAAACTCATGCCCCAAACCCACATTCCTATGCGCCCCCTCAATCAACCCCGGCACATCACAAGCCGTCAGCCGGAAAAAATCCCCGTACTCCACGATCCCCACCTGCGGATGCAACGTGGTGAATGGATACGCCGCCACTTTTGGTCGCGCTTTGGATATCGCCCTCAGCAGCGTAGATTTGCCCGCGTTGGGAAAGCCCACCAGCCCGATGTCCGCAATGATCCTCAATTCCAGCAGGAATTCCCCCTCCGTCCCCGCCTCCCCAGGCTGCGCGAATCGCGGGGTCTGCCGTCGCGACGTGGCGAAATTACGATTCCCCAACCCGCCACGCCCTCCCTTGCACAACACAAACCGCTGGCCCTCCTCTGTCAAATCCGCCGCCAACGCCCCTTTCTCACCTTGCGGCGCCTCTGTTTCAAGCTCAGCCGATGCAATTTCCATCGCGCGCTCAGCCCCGGCGTGCCGCATCATCGGGCGCCGCCTGGAACTCACCTCCAGCCTCTCAGGCCCGCCGCCCGTTCCGGCCTCAGCCCCCGGCGCTTGCGGCGTATCCAAACGCCAAACCATCGTTCCGCACGGAACCTTCACAATCAAATCCTGGCCCGCATGGCCATCCATCCCTTTCCCCAAGCCAGGCTGCCCGTCCGCCGCGATCAGACGCGGATTAAAAAACTGCGCCACCAAATTGTTCAAGTCATGATCCGCCTCCAGAATCACATCCCCGCCCGCGCCCCCGTTGCCCCCGCTCGGCCCGCCTTTGGGACGGAAGATCTCCCGCAGAAACGCCATGCATCCCTTGCCGCCATGACCGGCCCGCCCATATACTTTGATTTGGTCAACGAACATGACTGCCCTTCAAAAACAAAAAAGGCGAGGCTGATGAACCTCGCCGTAAATTACACAGAGCCGCCCTAATTCCTTTTGCTCTCCGGCACTTCCACTTCCTTCTCCGTCGGGGGTGTCACATTGACGCGGTGACTGTCCTTGTCGAAAAACACCTGCCCGTTCGTCAGCGCGAATAGTGTCCAATCCCGCCCCGTGCCCACATTCCGGCCCGCGATGAATTTTGAACCGCGCTGCCGGACAATGATGCTGCCCGCCGTCACCGTCTGCCCGCCAAATTCCTTCACGCCCAGCCGTTTGCTCACGCTGTCGCGTCCATTGCGGACACTGCCTTGGCCTTTCTTGTGTGCCATAAAATTATCCTTTGATCTCTTTAATCTTCACCACCGTCAACTCCTGCCGGTGACCGATTTTCTTATGATACCCCTTCCGCCGCTTCATCTTGAAAGTCACCTTCTTCTCCCCGCGGATGTGCTCCACCACATCCGCCACCACCGTCGCCTGGGCCACATGCGGCGCTCCCATCGTCAGCTTCCCCTCATTATTCACCAGCAGCACATGGTCAAACGTGTAAGTTTGACCCTTTTCTGTCGTGACCCGTTCAATCTCCAGCGTATCCCCGGCGGCCACGCGATACTGTTTGCTTCCCGTCTCAATAATGGCGTACATATTCAATTCAACTTTTCAAAAGGGCCGCAATACGACCAAAATGGCCCGCCCATGTCAATCCTTCATTTGCGATAAAAAATGCGCGCCGATTATTTTATCGGGCATTGCCCCGTTAACTTAACCCCATTTCCCCCTTTCCGCAACCGCCAAATCTCCTCCTCCGTCAACCCGGCCGCGCCGTCAACTCCCCATCAGCGCGGCCCTATGCTGCCGGAGCCGGTGACACTTTTCCGCACCTGCGGCGGATTCCCGTAATAACACACGTCCCCCGAGCCGGTTACACTCGCCTCCAGTTGCTCGCTGGCGCGGACCGTCGCATCGCCCGAACCAGTCACCCTCACCCGCACCTCCTTGACCTCAAGATCCCCCGCCCGCAAGTCGCCCGAACCGACGACCTCTCCGCTCAACCGCCCAACTGCCCCCTGGAGCGTCACATCCCCCGAACCCGTCACTCTCGCCTCCAGGTCCCCCGTCCTCAACCCCGTGACCCGGATGTCGCCGGAGCCGGAAACCCCCACCCCGTTGAGCGCGGGCACCGTGATTTTCACCTTCACGCCCAGTCGGCTGACGTAAGATTGCGTGAAGCCGATTCTCAGCGTGTCCCCCTCCAACCTCGTCTCGATCGCGGGCAAAATGTTGTCATCGGTCGTCACGGCCACCTCCGTCGCCGCGCCGATGCTCACCTCCGCATCTGCCGAGCCGGCCAGCTCAATCCTCGAAAACGAGCCGACCGTGCGCGACTCCGTTTTGGCAACGCCGGACCCATGAATCGCGTTCGTATTGCACCCGCCGATCGTGATCAGCCCCATGCACAGATAAGGCAAAGACGTGAATCTCATACCCCTTATGACCCGTCAAATCCCCGAAAGTTTCAAAAAAACTCACTTGCGATCGAACCCGCGCCCAGGCAAACACACGCCTCGACGTTCAATCATCAACCAAGAATCTGTTTGAACAATCCATCTAATGTTTGCCTGACTCTGGCGAGCTCATGGGGCGGAAGCACGCCAAGCTTTTTCGCCACGAGCGACTTCTCGATTGTCGCCAGCTTTTCGACCCGAACGGTCGAAGGAAGTCGCAGTCCTGCGCTCCGCCACTCAGAGAGAACCACATCCGCCCCAACCCGAGCGGGTTGGCTGGTGATGGGCAAAACGAGCAGATCGTCATCCCCAAAATCCTGCACCACCAGGACAGGACGGCGCTTCCTTCCCTGTCCGTCAGAAAAGACCAACCAGGCGAGCAGCACATCGCCTTGCGCATGGGCGGACGCCTGCATCAGTCTTCATCGTAAATGGCGTCGGCCGCCGTG
>JBEKOF010000279.1:0-6594 GCA_049522055.1 Verrucomicrobiota bacterium
ACAGGGATTCCGGGACCCGGCCCAGATTGATGTACTCGATATCGCCGTATTCGCGGATGAGGTTGAAAATGATGCCTTTGGCCCGCGGATCAAAGAGCTTTTGCAGGGCCTGGTCCTCGGGGTGTTTGGCCGCCTCTTCGAACAGGGGGTCCAGGAGAAACTCGCCCTCCTCGAAGCGGCCGCCGGGCAGCCACTCGATGTGGAGATAGAATTCGGGGCTTATTCCGCGGAGAACCTGGTCTGTCTGGGTCTCGTTGCCCTCGAGAAACAGGGCCGCGATCATGCGATGGCACCAGGCCTCATTGGCGGCGTCATCCCGCCGGAAGGCCTCATGGACGGCCGAAATAAAATGTTCTTTGAGGGCCTGATATTTTGAGCGCAATTCATCGGCGGCCAGTTGCCCGAAGGCAACCCCGGCAAAAACGGCCGGGCCGCAATGCCGCAAATCAGTGGCAAAAAAATCAAGCTCCGGACGGCCCATGTGGTTGCGGCGGATTGAGTAATCGGCAATTTCCTGGAGTTGCCTGGCCAGGGCGGCGTCATCAAGTCCGCCCAGCTTGGCGAACTCCTCGCACGTCAGCCAGCGCGTGCCAGTGAGGCGGTTATAGAAATAGAGGGGCTGCTCTTGAATCGCCACCTTGGAACTCAAGATCAGCCTGGCTTTCGCCTCCATGGTCGTCGGGATGGAGCTGAGCCTCCAGCACTCGCCCCGCCGCTTGATCGCCTCGCGGACGCGCGGGTCGGCAACCGCCAGGAAAATAATCCGCCGCTTGGAAACCAGTTGCTGCAACAGTTCATCGGCAGCGAACGCCAAATCCAT
This sequence comes from Verrucomicrobiota bacterium, assembly GCA_049522055.1. Classification (GTDB taxonomy): domain Bacteria; phylum Verrucomicrobiota; class Verrucomicrobiia; order Limisphaerales; family Palsa-1400; genus JBEKOF01. The sequence goes on from JBEKOF010000279.1 coordinate 821, forward strand.
CCGGCCGGGATTGGGGCGGATGAGCACCAGGTCGGCCTCGAAAATCAGGTCCACCGAATTGCGGCAGATTCTTTCCTCTTCCTCCTGGCTGAGCGGGCCGGAAGCGGCTGCGGCGGGCTGGCGGTTGAGGGACTCGATGAAAGCAGACCGCTGCCAGGCATGGACGCCTGGCGGCAGGGTGTAAAGGACCTTCGGCTCCAAAAACAAAGTCCCGATCCGCACTTTCTGCCGGCCCTGTTCATCCCGATCGAACGGATGGGGCCCGATTAGTTCCAGTTCCAAATCCATACTCGCGTCTCCATTGAGCGTCATCAGCCGTTCCATCAAGAAACGGCCGACAACCGCGATGCCATTTCACGCACTCCTTGCCGCGGGCAAGCACCCCAACCGGCATCCATATCATTGCCGGAAATCACGCAAAGAAAACCATCGGTCAACAGCGGCGACGGCACGAAAGGAGCGTGCTTGGGTTGGCTCCAGAGGATCGCGTCGGCGCCGGTCAAAACATCCATCAACTGACCGGCTTCATCCAGATCAATTGCTGCTCGATATTGCGCGGCAATTGGTAGGGCTTGATGTAGTCCTTGAGCGCCGGGCCGAGAATCTCGATCTTGGCCAGGTCGGCTTCACCCAGGCGGGCCTGGGCGCAATAATTCAAGTAACCCACCTTGGCGAAATCAATCCCCATCAGTTCCACAGCCACCCGGTCGGCCGCCAGCCAGTCCGGGCTGGCCACGCAGACGCGCGATTGCACCGGGGTGCCGTTGCCCGGTCCTTGTCCTTCCATCCCCTCGTAGCCGTCAATGACCGCCAGGTGCGGGTGCAGCCGCGTGCCGACGGCAAAGAGGTTGTAATTGATGCCGCGGACGCCGCCGCCATGAACGACCGGCTTGTCGCTGTTACCCAGATACCCGCCCTCGGCCTTTTCGCCGCCCTCGCGCTTGATGGGCGCGCCGACCACGATGTTCTTGAGCGACAGGGTGGCGACCACGCGGTCATGGGTCTTGAACTTGGCCGCGGAAATGACATAACTGTTCGGATCCAGCAGGCACTTGCCCATGCGGCAGGGGTGCGGACGGAAATCCTTTTCGTCAAAGCAATAGATCGTTTCGAAATCATCCTGGTCCAGATCCATCAATTTGGCGCCGTATTTGGCGGCCACCTTGTCGTAGCCGTAATTGGCAAACCCCTCGAGAGCGGAGCCCATGGCGGGGGACTCGGTGATGACGACATTGCCAGCCTTGCCGATGGACTTTAGAAATTCCAGGATGCCCTCCAGATTCTTGGCGTCGCTGGCCGCCAGGGGACGATTAATGACCAGATTGTTGGGCTTGATGATCACGCGCTTGTCGCCGATCGCGGCGGCGACCTGTTTGGAGAAGGGCTTGAGCGCCTGGAAGGCCAGATCGGCGCGGTCCTCGCCGGCCGTCACGGCGACCCGGCAGACCGGTTTGGCGTTGGCGACGGCGGCCGGTTCGGCGGCGGCCTGGGCGCGGCTGGCGCTCCAGGGCATGGCCAGCGCGGCGCCGCCCATCAGCGACACTTTGAGGAAATTTCGGCGGTCGAGAGCATTGGCATTCATTTTGCGACGGTTCCTTTCATTGGCATCCAGAGGGCGGCGTCTGCTTTTTTCAATGGCCGCTCCAAATGCAAGCCCATGTTAATGCGCGGGCCTTGTGACGTCAAGAGATCAATTGGATCAAGCATTGCATTTCCTGCGGGAGGACGGTAAATGAAAGTCGAAGATCGTGCGACCGAGAGATTGGGTTCAGACGTCCCGAAAACAGCCTATGATGAGACATTTCGATGAAGAAGTGGCCAACCTCAAGCAGAGCCTGCTGACGATGGGCGGTTTTGCCGAGAAATCCGTCAGCCAAGCCATCCAGGCAGTGACGGATCGCAATGACCAACTCGCCGAGGAAGTTGAGCGCCATGACGACATCGTGGACCAGTATGAGAAGGACATTGACGAAATGGCGGTCAATCTTCTGGCCAAGGCGCCCCTGGCCACCGACCTGCGGCTGGTCATGGTGGCGATGAAGATTTCGCAGAATCTGGAGCGCATCGGCGACGAGGCAACGACCATCGCCCGGCGCGCACGCGTTTTGAACGCCGAACCCCCGCTCCAGAGCAGCGTTGACATTCCGCGCATGGCCGCGCTGACCCTGGAGATGCTGCGGGAATCGCTGGAGGCCCTTGTCAATAATCAACCCGAAAAAGCCCGCCCCGTCATTCCGCGCGACAAGGAAGTGGATGCCCTCAACCGTCAGCTTGACCGTGAATTGATTGGTTTCATGGGGGAAAACCCCGCCACCATCGGCCGGTGTCTGAACCTGATGGCCGTGGCCAAGAGTTTGGAGCGCGTGGCCGACCACGCCACCAATATTGCCCAGGAAGTGGTTTATATATGCGAGGCGCTTGATATCCGTCATCATGCGAACAAACTGGTGACCTAGTCCTTAATAGAATGTGACAATCCGGTTACATTCGTGTTACAAATCAGGACATGTTCTCCATTCAGAAGTGGTTCGCCAAAGACGACCAGTTTTTTCGCTTGCTGCACGCCAGCGCCGAAGAAGGCCGCGCCAGCGTTCAGGCGCTCAGGCAAATCATGCAAAAGGCCACGCCCGACGCCAGCCTCGCCCAATTCGCCGCCGCCCGACGCAAGGACAAGCAGATCACCGTGCAGATCACGGAGCTGCTGGCCCGCGTTTCCATCACCGGCTTGGACCGGGAAGACATCGAGGCCATCTCCAGATCCCTTTATCGTGTTCCCAAAACGGTCGAAAAATTTGCCGCCCGCTATCTGGTTTGTGCTCCCCACCTGGGGAGCATTGACTTCTCGCGCCAGATTGCCCTGGTCGAGCAGTCCGTGGACACCATCGCCCTGATGATCAAGGAGCTTGAAAACTCCCATTTCGAATTGGTCAATCAAGCCAACGAGAAACTTCAGACCATCGAAGGCGAGGCCGACAAGCTGGTGCCCCAACTGTTGACAGATCTTTACTGCGGCACACATCCGCCCCTGACCATCATCATGGCCAAAGACCTCTACGAACTGCTGGAGAAGGTGGTGGATCGCTGCCGGGACGCTGGCAATGTCATTAATGCCGTCGTCCTCAAGCATTCTTAGGCCGTCATGGAACCGGTCCTTTTCCTTTTGTTGGTCAACCTGGCCGTCTTGGTGTTCACCTACACCAATGGCTTCCATGATGCGGCCAACGCCATTGCCACGGTCGTGGGTACACGGGTTCTGACCCCGCGCCAGGCCGTCACCTTGGGCGCGATCACCAATTTTCTGGGCGCCCTGTGCGGTGTCGCCGTCGCGACAACCATCGGGGCTGATTTGATAGATTCCCGGCTTATCACCACCGGGACTATCCTCTGCGCCATGCTGGCTGGCATCGCCTGGAACATCCTCACCTGGTATTATGGCCTGCCCTCCAGCTCCAGCCACGCCCTCTTCGGTGGGATTATTGGCGCCGCGCTTGCCTCCGCGGGCAACAACCGGGATGTCGTCCAGTGGCCGGCCTTTTATCACAAAATCATCCTCCCCATGCTTGCCTCCCCGGTCATCGGATTCGTCGGCGGCATGGCCGTCATGACTCTCCTGTTCCTCATCATTCGTCCCATGCGTCCGCGCCCGGTGGATAAAGTCTTTGGTCGCCTCCAACTCCTCAGCGCTTCCTACATGGGGTGGTCCCACGGCTTCGCCGATGGGCAGAAAACCATGGGCATCATGGCCCTGGCCTGTTTTGTGGCGACCCAGGACGGCGACCTGCGGCAACTTCCGCGATGGCTGAGTTTCCTTTCCTTCCCAAGATTCGAAATCAAAAGCTGGGTCCAATGCTCCTGTGGTCTGGCGATGGCCCTGGGCACCTATATTGGAGGCTGGCGCATTATCCAAACCTTGGGCCGAAAAATGGTCCGCTTGCGTCCGGTCCACGGCTTTGCCGCCGAAACCACCGCCGCGACCCTTCTTCTGGTCACGGGCAAACTCGGCCTGCCCATCTCCACCACCCATACCATCACCACCGCGATCATGGGAGTCGGCTGTGCCCGCCGATTCAACGCCCTGAACTGGGAATTAGTCGAGCGCATCCTCTGGGGCTGGGTGATGACCATTCCCGCCACTGCCCTGCTCGCCTACGGCCTGGCTTGTCTTGTCCCCGCCATCGGTTCGGCCAGATAAACCGGCCGCCAAGCTGTGTCAGGCAAATCGTCAGAATTGTCGGGTCACATCCAACTGGAGGATCGGGTATTTGTTGATTGGGTTTCCAATGTTCGCCCGCCCTCGGGAACACTCTCCCGGCGCCGGCGCGCGGAGGTCCACGCCCTCGTTATGTTGAAACCGCGGGGACTCCGCTCCAACGTTCAATCAATGAGGTGTTGCCGGAGGAGTTGTTGGCAGATAATCATCAGCGCCAGAATCAAAATCGAATATTTCCAGCGGTTTTAATTCGGACGCGCTTTTGGCGCAAAAAACATTATCAGGATTCAAGACAACTTTGTTGACTTTTGCCATGGAAGAAACCGGCAGCAGCCAGAAATATTGCCCCGGTCGTCCGTTGATTGAACCTTTAAGATGCGCCGCCAGAAGGACATTTTTCGATTGCGGCACCGTGAAGTTAAAATTCCCATTTGTATCAGCTCTGCCCGCCGTTAACGGTGGGGGTAAAGAAGCGTAAAGTATTCCTGGATTTACGTTGAACCAGTAGAAAATCAGATCGCTTTGCTCGTCACGTTCACCCCAGGCCTGCCACCTTCTATCTGATGCTTTTTTTGTCTCCGCCTGCAATTTTTGGACCTCCTCAAATTCCGGGCCATTCGTCCGGCCTTTGAGGGCGTTTTTCTTGTCCCAAAACTTCTGATTCACAGTTCGGAATTCGGTCTCCGCAATGATTGCTTGCCGCAAGGCTTTGTGATAATTGGAAGAGACAAGCACAAATCCGGGATAATTGGCGCGAATCCTTGCCCAATCTTGCCGGGTGCGTCCACCCAAATTAGGCAGGGCGATGTTGGCGGTCAATTGGGCGTTGGTTGCGTCATAAACCCAAACTCGAGTGTCCCCAATCTTCTCAATTGTGCCGTCAGCGCCAGCCAGGATTTGTCCACGGATTTCACATGCCTTGGGAGTGTTCGAACAGCCGACGAACATCAGCGTGCCCAAAACAACGGCGACGATGACCAGATGCTTGCCCATCTGCGCGACAAAGTTAATGACGAGACCAAGTTTGGGAAAATACATCAGCCGCCATTCTTCATATTGACAATAATCGCGACGGGCCTCCGTCGCGGGCCGCGCTCCGGCTTCCCCCCTTCACGGCTCGGCCGGCGCCAGGGCGGCGCGGAAGCCCAGGTGGGTGCCGTGATGGCCGGCCTCGATCCTGCCGTGGTTCGCGGACCGCGCGCTCCGCGCCGGGCTGGCCCAGGAGCCGCCGTGACTCACCCGCTCCGTGCCCGTGGCAGGCCCCGTGGGATCGTTCGTGGGCGAATGCGCATAGTACCCGGGATCATACCAGTCCAGGCACCACTGCCAGATGCTCCCGTTCATGTCGTACAGGCCCCAGGCATTCGGCTTCTTTTCACCCACCGGGTGCGGCTTCCCGCCCGAGGTCTTGTCGTACCACCCATATTCGTCCAACCCCGACTCATCGTTCCCGAAACAGAAAATCGTCGTGCTCCCCGCGCGGCAGGCATATTCCCATTGCGCTTCGGTGGGGAACTGCCACTTCCCCAGGCCCGGCTTCTCGTTGAGCCGCGTGAGAAACCGC
>JBEKOF010000280.1:0-6584 GCA_049522055.1 Verrucomicrobiota bacterium
GCACGCAACTCTTTTTTTCCAAGAACCACACCGTTAAAAAAACCTGTGAAATCAGGCGGAATCTACGCCCCGGATAGCCTCCTGCAAACCGTAGTGAGCATTTTTTAGGTCGAATTCAGGTCCCATGTCAAGCGCATCTGGGAAATCCGGGTTGATATGTTTTGACGATTGTTGCCTCGGTGCGCTCGAAGACGTGAGAATAGCGAAAAGTCCGTTGTGCCAGATCTATTCGCCGGTCTGCCCTGAAGTGCTCCAACTCGGTGTTAATTTGCGCCTTGTGGTCCTCCAACTTCCGGGCATATACCTGCTCGATCATCGTTTTCGCGAGGAGCACGACGACCGTTGATGCCAACGTGCCGATGCCAAAAGTGCTAAAAAATTCAGTTGTGCTCACAAGTCAGCGCCTGAAAACATTATTGCGTTTCGATTGAAGCGTATTTTAGACATTTTGGCCACAAAGTCAAACAGCGAACACACCGCAACTTCTCACAAATGAACGAAGTAGAGAGCACACGGGGAAACATCGGGGCATCAGGCAAACCTGCCCTCGTGTTGTCGTCATTTTCGCCAGTGTTGCGAGGGCAGTCAGGGCGTCCTCCTTCGCTCGGAAGCTACGGAGGACAGGCAAAACGACACGACTAGGCATTTGTCGGGGCGGCCTGTCGCGCCGTAGCCTTTGCGAAGGCGGACAAAGCGGGGAAAGCCGGACTTTTGGGGAACACGGAAACGACGGCAAACCCATGATTTTAAGCAGAGAGAACGGTTGCATTCCGGATCGTTTGGTGTTTACTTACAGTCATGAACGAAAGCGTCGTCGTCCAGGACCCTGAAATCCTAAGTGGCACGCCGGTATTCACGGGCACGCGTGTGCCCGTGCGCAACCTGCTGGATTACTTGGAAGGCGGTTACACGCTCGATGAATTTCTTGATGACTTCCCTGGTGTGACCAAAGCCCAGGTGGTTGCGTTTTTGGAACAAGCCAGCGCGAAGCTCCTGGTGGCGGCTTGAAATGAGAGTCGTTCTCGACGAATGCCTGCCAAAGCGATTGACTGGCGAACTGCCCGGACATGAGGCTCGTACCGTCCAGCAAATGGGATGGAGTGGCATTTCTAATGGCAAGCTCCTTTCTTTGATTCGTGGTCAGTTTGACGCCTTTATCACGGTGGACAGCCATCTGGCGTACCAGCAAAATCTCTCCACGCTGCCGGTGGCCGTGGTCGTGCTGCAAGCGCCGTCCAATAAAATTGAAGACCTTCGCCCCCTCTTGCCGGGTCTGCTGGCGGCACTGGCTATCCTCAAGCCGGGTGAATTGCGCGTCGTGGGCGGCTCGCCATGAAGCTGATGCGGCACAGTGACATCAAGCTGACTTCCAAGCTTCACACCGATGAAATGCAGTTGCCGATTTACGATGCCATCAAGAACCTGCCGCGCTTGGATGCGGTGCCGGGCTGTACACAAATACGCGCACAGATTTTAGGCGGGAATGGTCAAACCGTGTCGCATCCTGGCGCGAAAAGCAGAGAGTCGAACCCCACAGAAACCCTTGTGAACAGGGGCATTTGTCACGTTCTGTCCCAACCTGTCACAAGTTGTCAAATGGAGCGGGTGAAGGGAGTTTTGCCCGGCTTTTTTTGGATCGTCGGGAGTGATTTTCAGTCCTCTGCTCGTAAATGGATTGGGGACGGCACCCGTTGCGGCTTGCCCAAGGCGGCGGCGGGGAGTTAAGTTACGGGCATGGCGCACGCCGATTTTGTTCATCTGCATTTGCACACCGAGTACTCGCTGCTCGATGGCGCCTGCCGCCTGGACCGGCTGATGGACAAGGCGCACGAACTCAATTTCTCCTCCCTGGCCATCACCGACCACGGCGTGCTCTACGGGGCCATAGACTTTTACCAGGCGGCCCGCGAAAAAGGCATCAAGCCCATCCTGGGCTGCGAGTTCTACGTGGCCCCCGGCAGCCGGCTGGAAAAAAAATCCAGCTCCGGCGGCAGGGATGTTTATCATCATTTGCTCGCGCTGGCCCGGGATGAGACGGGCTACCGGAATTTGGTCCGGCTGGCCACTGCCGCGCAATTGGAGGGCTATTACTACAAGCCGCGCATTGACAAAGAAATCCTGGCCCAATACAAGGAAGGGCTGATCATCCTTTCCGGTTGCCTGGCCAGCGAGATTCCCGAATTGATCCTCAAGGAGCAACTGCCCAAGGCGCGCGACACGATTGATTGGTTCAAGCAGACGCTGGGACCGGAAAATTTTTATCTCGAGTTGCAAAACCACGGCCTCCACGACCAGGCCAGGGTCAACCGGCAATTGATTCCCTGGGCCAAGGAATTCGGCTTGAAACTGGTGGCCACCAACGATGTCCATTACGTCCAGCGCCAGGACTCCCACGCGCACGACTGCCTGATCTGCATCGGCACTCAAGCCCTCCTGAGCGACATCAAAAGGCTGCGCTTCGAGCCGGAGCAGTTTTACTTGCGGTCGGCCGCGGAAATGAAGGCCCGTTTCAGCGAAGCGCCGGACGCGGTGAGCAACACCCTGGAAGTCGCGGAAAAGTGCAACGTCGAAATCGAATTCAACAAGCTCCACTATCCCCTCTTTGATCCGCCGGGCCACATCAGCCGCGAGGCCTTCCTGCGGCAATGGCTGGCCGAGGGGCTGCATGCCCGCTACACCATCCAGGCCCGCGCCGAAGGCAAAGAATTTATAGTTGACGGAATCGAGGACCCGGCCAGGCTGCCGGCCCTCTCCCAACTCTCCCCGCCCCCGGAAACCCCGGCCCCCTCCGCGCCCGCCCTGCGACAACCCGGCGTGGCCGCCGCCGTCCAGACCGTCATGGACCGGTTGCGCACGGAGCTTCAAGTCATCGAAAAGACCGGGTTCATCAGCTACTTTCTGATCACCGGCGATTTTATCCGTTATGGCCGGAGCAAGGGCGTGAGCTGCGTGGCGCGCGGATCGGCCGCCGGCTCCCTGGTCACCTATCTGCTCGAAATCTCCAATGTGGATCCCATCCGCTACGGGTTGCTTTTCGAGAGGTTTCTCAATCCCGAACGCGTCAATCCGCCCGACATTGACATTGATTTCGCCGACGACCGCCGCGCCGATGTGATTGAGTACGTGCGGCGGAAATACGGCCGCGATTCCGTCGCCCAGATCATCACCTTTGGCACGATGGGCGCCAAGTCGGTCATTCGCGACGTCGGGCGCGTCATGGGCTTGAGCTACGGCGATTGCGACCGCCTGGCCAAAATGATCCCCAACGAACTGAAAATGACGCTCAAAAAAGCGCTGGAGGCTTCGCCCGATTTCAAGCGCGCCTATGAGAACGAGGACCAGACGCGCGCCTTGGTGGATACCGCTTTTGTTTTGGAGGACCTCACCCGCAACGCCTCCGTCCACGCCGCCGGCGTGGTGATCGGCGACCAGCCGCTGGTCAACCTGCTGCCCCTCAAGCAAGACGAAGATGGGGCCATCGTCACGCAGTACGCCATGGGGCCGGTGGGCGACCTGGGCCTGCTCAAGATGGATTTCCTGGGCCTCAAAACGCTCACCGTCATCCGCAACACCTGCGACCTGGCGCGGCGCCACCAGGGGGTGACAATTCCTATTGACAGCCTGCCGCTCGACGACGCCAAAACCTACGACCTCCTGAACAAAGCCAACACCATCGGCATTTTCCAATTGGAATCCGGCGGCATGCGCGACTTGTGCCGGCGTTTTCAAATCAGCTCTATCGAGCACATCACCGCCCTGGTGGCGCTCTACCGGCCCGGGCCGATGGACCTGATCCCCGACTTCATCCGCCGCCGCCACGGAGAAGTGAAGATCGAGTATGAGCATCCTCTGCTGGAGCCGATTTCGCGGGAAACCTACGGGGTGTTGATTTACCAGGAACAGGTGATGCGGGCCGCGCAAGTGCTGGCGGGCTACACCCTGGGGGGCGCGGACCTGCTGCGGCGGGCCATGGGCAAAAAAAAGCCGGAGGAAATGGCCCGCCAGCGCGCGGTCTTCGTCAAAGGCTGCGCCAATGTCAACAATATCTCCGCCGCCCAGGCCAACCAGATTTTTGACCTGCTCGAAAAATTCGCCGGCTACGGCTTCAACAAATCCCACGCCGCCGCCTACGCCGTCGTCGCCTACCAGACCGCCTGGCTGAAGGCCAATTATCCCGTCGAATTCCTTTGCGCCATGATGACCAGCGACATGGGCGACACCGCCAAGCTGGGCGTGCTCATCGGGGAGGCCCGCAACTTCGGCATCGAGGTCCTCCAGCCCGATCTCAACGAAAGCGGCGTCTATTTCACCCCCGGCGCCTCCGGGCCGGCCGGCGCTCCCGCCGCCGCCATCCGTTTCGGCCTGGCCGCCGTCAAGGGGATCGGGGAGGCCGCGGTGGAGAGCATCCTGGCCGCGCGCGCCCAGGGCGGAAAATTCACTTCCCTGTCCGACCTGTGCGAGCGGGTGGACGCACGCGCCCTCAACCGCAAGGCCCTGGAGGCGTTGATCAAATCCGGCGCGTGCGATTGTCTGGGCGAAACGCGCGCCACCCTCTTTTCCCGCATGGACAGCGTCCTGACCCGCGCCGCCGGCATCATCCAGGACCGCAACCGCGGACAGGACACCCTCTTTGGCATGATGCGCGAAAACGCCGAAGCCAGGCCCGCGCCGGAGAAGCAACTGCCCGAATGGCCGCAGCACGAATTGCTCGCCCACGAAAAGGAATTGCTCGGCTTCTACGTCACCGGCCACCCGCTCACCCCGTTCGAGCCTGTCTTGAAAAAATACGCGCTGCACCAGTCCGCCCAGTTGGGGGAATTGAAAAACCGCCAGATGACCCGCATCGGCGGATTGGTCGGCGCCGTGCAAAAGGGCATCTCCAAGAAATCCAGCAAGCCCTACGCCCTGGCGACCTTGGAAGACCTGGTCGGGTCGGTCCAAGTGCTCTGCCTCAACGAAAACTACGACAAATTCCGCGACTTGCTCGTCCCCAACAAGCCCTTGCTCATCACCGGCGAAATCAACCTTTCCGAAGACAAACCCAAGATCTTCCCGCAGGAAATCATCCCCCTGGAGGACGCCCCGCGCCTCTACACCAAACAAGTCCACCTCCGTTTGCACTCCGCCCACCTCCAGCCCGGCGATTTGGAAGCCGCCCGCGACCTCATTGCCGCCCATCCCGGCAAATGCCCCTTGTTCCTGTGCCTCCTGCGCGCCGATGGCGGCGTCGTTTTCATTGAAGCCCACGAAGTCTTTTCCGTCAGCCCCTCCCTGGGCTTTCAACGCGCCGTGGACGAAAAGTTCGGCGAGGAAACCTACTACGCCAAAGTGGATGCCGCCCTGCCCGAACGCGCCCCGCGCCGCTGGGAAAAACGCGCCGACTCCAACAACGGCGCGGAGCAGTCCAACAACGGAAAATAAATTCTATTGTTCCCACCTGTCATTGAACGGGAATTGCGCATCGCGCTGCGGAAACACCAGCGCGGTCAAATCCCGCTTTCGCATGGCCATGATTGGCGCCGGCCTGGTCTGCCTGTTCTTGCTTCTTGGGCTGATGGACGCTTTCTCCTTCTGGGGAAACGCGCTCTTCCAGGCCTTGTTCTATGGCGGTCTTTACCTGGCGGTGATTCCTCCCGCCCGAATCAGTGTGGGATTGTTCTGCGAGGAGCGGCGCAATCAAACCCTCGAACTGCTCTACTTGACAGGCATGGGTCCGGGCGAATTGTTCGCGGGCAAATTGGTGGGCGGCGTCTTGATCGCCTCGGGCGATCTCCTGGCGCTGATTCCCTTTATGGCGGTGCCTTTCCTGAGCGGCGGGTTGTCGTTGGATTTATTCTGGGCCTCCATCGCTTGTTTTCCCGTGCTGCTCCTCTTCACCGTGGCCGTGGGAGTCCTGGCCTCGGTCTTGAGCCGGGATGACGGGGTCGCGCTGGCGGTCGCGGTCCTCCTGGCCGGCGCGGTTTGTCTGGCGCTTCCGCTGCCGTACAACCTGGGCCGGGAGGTCGCGGGCGCCCCGCCTTTTTCCTCGGACTGGCTTTGCCTTAGCCCCGCCTATGGGCCGTACTGTTGGCGCACAATTTCGCGGGGGCCAAACCCGGAACATTTTGGATGGCCTCGGCGGCGACCGTCGCTTGGGCATTGGCCGGTTTGGGTCTGGCCGCGGTCTTGCTGCGCCGGACCTGGCGGCGGGAGATTGAGCGAACGGCGCCGGGGGGATGGCGTCTGAAATGGGATTCCTGGATGCATGGTTCCGCGGGCTGGCGCGCGCGATTGCGTGAGCGGCTGTTGCGGGGGAACGAAGCCTGGAGGAAGGCGGAAAGCGCGCCATCCTGGCATGCGGCATTGCGCGATTACCAGCAGGCCCAGGGGCTGGAAACCGCTGATGGCGAATCGTCCTGGACCGCCGCGTTGCGTGGCCAGCCTTGGCCGGGGAATACGTTCCAATGGCTGGCGGAACAGGACCGCCGGCCGGCGCTGCTGGCTTGGGCCGTGGTCTGCGACACCGTGCTGCTCTGGCTGCTGGGCTGGTGCGCCTGGCCGCGGGCCTGGCCCTCCCCGGTGAATCTTTGCCTCACGGCCCTCCT
>JBEKOF010000281.1:0-6569 GCA_049522055.1 Verrucomicrobiota bacterium
AGTTTTCCAACAAATCGGAGCGCCTTGCCTGAAACCAGCGAACCGATCCTCTTAGCCGACAGAGCCATCACAAGAAAGGACCCGTAAAAGAATGCCGTAACCGTATAACCCACCGTCTGGGCTAATCCGCCATACTGCAACCAGCCGCGTCTGTAGAACATCAAACTGGCCCAAAGGAGGGCCGTCACCGGGAGCACCACCCGCGCCGCCGCGGACAATCTCTGCCCGCCCCCTGGCGCTCGAAACAACAATGCGATCAAGGAGCCCAATGCCAGGCCATCCATTCTGCATGGGGTCAGAACGTAAATCGCGACAGGATTTAGGAATGGAATCAGCACCGCGCGAAGCAAGAAAGCTCCCACAATTATTCCCAAGGACGTAAACACCAAGGCCCGATACCTTAGAAAGCAAACCAGGAACGGCCAAACGAGGTAAAAGTGTTCCTCGACCGCGAGTGTCCAGAAGTGACCTGGCATCATAAAACCTTTCCACGCGATCAGAACATCAACCAGATAAGTAATATACCATCCCCAATAATGTCTGGTTTGTTGGTAGAGGCCAATCTGGTCGTGCGCCGTTTGCCATACCTTGTCAGGAAGGTGATGGAAGAGAGGCAGTGCTCCCGGCAGCAGCGCGAATATTCCCAGGAGCGTCACATAGTAAATGGGAAAGATCCTGACAGTTCTCCGGGCGTAAAAGTTGCGAAAGTAATGGGTATTTTCTTTTGCATCCCACAGGATTCCGGTAATCAGGAATCCCGATAATACGAAAAAGAGATCAACGCCTGTCCGCCCGGCAAATGCAATCTTCTTGGCGCTGCCGAGGAGGTGGCCGTCGAACTTAAAACGCTCCGAGATGTGGCTCACGAGGACCAAGAGAATCGCCAGTCCTCTGATTCCATCCAACACGGGAAGGTGCGTTTGATCGGTTTGGTCGCTCTTTTGCAAGCAAAATACCGGCCGCTCGTGCCCGGCCATTCTATTCCTCAATCGTTGGGATGAGCATGTTCTTCTTGAATTCGGCGCGGTCCAGGAAGGGAAACAAATCCTCCAGCGGCTTTGATCCCATTGAACCGTCCGGTTTGATATAGGAGGAAGCGCGCGGTATCCGGTCTTCGTTCGCGGCCACCATCACCTCGCAGAGGATCGGGCCTTGGCTCTCCAAGGCCTGGCGGATTTGTTCCTGGAGCCGGTCTTTGCAGGAAATCCGCAGGAAGGGCAGGGCGTAGGCCCTGGCCACGGCTTCCAATTCGGGCAGGGTGACGCCGCTGGTGCGGTCGGCTCCGGTAAGGAGCTTGAAGTAGCCGAGTTGGGAGGCGCGGATGGAGGCGTAGCCATCGTTATTGGCGACAAAGATTTTGAGGGGCAGACCGAGGCGTTCGACGGTGGCCAGTTCCTGCACGTTCATCTGGAAGCCGCCGTCGCCTTCGACGCAAATGGTGCGTGTTCCGCTTGCGACGGCCGCGCCGAGGGCGGCCGGGAGGCCGAACCCCATGGAGCCGGTGCCGCGATTGTGGAAGCAGCGCTGGCCGCGTTTGATCTTGAGGCAGAGCAGAAAAATCTCGATGGCGAAACCGGAGCTGCCGGGGGCGATGACGTCGCCTTCGGCCATGGCATCGCTCAACGCCTCCGAAAAATGATACATGCTCAGAGGCCCGGCACCGTTCCGATGTTCCGGCAGCACGAGCGGATACTTTGCTTTCCATTCCTGACAGCGCTGCACCCAGCCGGTCCAGTTGCCGCCGGGGACGCCGCCGGCCTGGCGGCCCAGTTCGTCGAGAAAGAGCGCGGCATCCGTCACGATGGGGAGATGGATGGGCGTTTTCATTTTGCAGATTTCCGCCGCATCAATGTCCACCATCACTTTCTGCGCGCCGCGCGCCAGCCGGTCATGCGCGTAGGCCGTCATGGCCATATCGAGGCGCGAGCCGACGACCAGCAGGAGGTCGCTATTCTGCAAGGTGAAATTCGCGCCGCGCGGGGCCAGCGAGCCGGGCCGGCCAAAACTCAGAGGATGATCGTCAGGAATCAAATCCAAACCAAGCCAAGTGGTGAGAACGGGAATGCCGAGCCGCTCGACGAGGGGAAGAAAAGTTTTTTCGCCGCCCGCCATGCGGATGCCGTTGCCCGCCAGCAAGACCGGGCGCTGGCTGCGCTGGAGCATCCCGACCAATTGCTTGACCTGATCGCGCAAAGACGTGTCTTCGGCGCGTGACGGCGACGACGCCGGCGGCGTAAAACCTTCGAGCTTCGACGGGTCAATTTGAGCGGCTTGAACATCGAGGGGAATGTCGAGCCAGACCGGGCCGCGCCGTCCGGTCAGGGCGAGATGGAGGGCCTTTTCCAGATGAAAGCGAATGCTGGCGGGGTCCTCGATAGTGACGGCGTATTTGGTAATCGTCTTGACAATGGAAACGATGTCGATTTCCTGAACCCCGAGGATGCGCACGCCGGAGTGGCGCTTGAGGTCGGCGCGCTTGACCTGGCCGGACATGAAGAGGACCGGGGTGGAGTCGAGCCAGGCGCCGGCGACGCCGGTGATGGTGTTGGTGCCGCCAGGCCCGGTGGTGACCAGGGCAGCGCCGAGATGGTTCGTCACGCGCGCATAGCCTTCCGCGGCGATGGCGCAGGCCTGCTCGTGGAGGTTGCAGACGTATTTGAGATCCTGGCAGCGGCCGAGGGAGTCATCGAGGTGCATGACGCCGCCGCCGGAGAGCATGAAAACGTGTTTGACGCCCTGGCGGGCGACGAACTGCATGACGTAATCGGAAAGTTTGATCGTGGGAACCATGTTATTTTTTCAAGACGGAATTTCGCTCCTGCAAGATGGCCTCGATCACTTCGCGAACGACGCCAAAACCGCCGCTTTGCGAGGTGACAAATTGGGCTTTGGATTTGGCGGCGGGCTGGGCATTGGCCGGGGCGACCGCCAGCCCGGCGATCTCCATCGCCGGAACGTCCTGGATGTCGTCGCCGATGAAACAAATCTGGGAGAGCTGCAGGGCATGTTTCCGCGCAAAGTCGCGCACGGCGGCGGCCTTGTCGTGGCAGCCGGCGTAAACGTCGGCGATTTTCATTTTGTCGGCGTAGTTTTGCACCAGGGTCATGCTGTCGGGATGAGAATCGCCGGAAACGAGTGCGTAGCGCAGCCCCGCCGCGCGGCCCCTGGGAATGCCGGTGATATCCGCAAAACTGAAGCGTTTAAATTGATCGCCGTGAGCGCCCCACCAGAACGTGCCGTCGGTCAGAACACCGTCCACGTCGATGGCGATGGCCTGGATGTTTTCGAACATATCAATTCTTCTTGCGGAGCCGGGCGATGATCGGTTTCTCACGTTCAATGACTTTCTTCTGTCCATCTCCAAAACTGGTTTCGATCAAGCGAATGTCGCGGCACATCCGGGTCAATCCCGAGGATTCCAGCGAGGCTGCGTGGTCGGAGCCCCAAAGAGCGCGATCGGTTGTAATATGCCTCTCGACGCAACAGGCGCCCAGCGCCACTGCCGCGACCGAGGAAGCAATGCCGGTTTCATGCCCCGAATAGCCGACCGGAACTTTGTAACGCTCGCGCAAAGCTGGAATCGCCTTGAGATTGAGCTCCTCATAGTAGGCTGGATAGGTGCTCACTGCGTGAAGGAGAATCAGGTCTTTCGTGCCCAGCACCTCTACCGCGTGGTCAATTTCTTCCAGCGAACTCATGCCGGTGGAAAGGAGGATCGGTTTTCCAGTGGAGCGGGTGTGTTTGAGAAGGTTGTCGTCGGTCAAAGTCGCCGAAGCGATTTTAAAACAAGGCACATGGAATTTCTCCATGAAATCCACAGAGGGTTCATCCCAAGCAGAAGCAAACCAGAGGATGCCGTGCTCGCGGCAAAAGCTGTCAATCACCTCGTACTGCTCCCTGCCGAACTCCACCTTTTCCCGATATTCCATGTAGGAGATGTAACCCCACGGGGTTTCGCGCATGACGCTGCGCTGGGCCTTGGGCACGCAGAGTTCTGGGGTGCGTTTTTGGAATTTGACGGCGTTGCAGCCGGCCGCCTCCGCCACGTCAATCAGTTTTTTGGCCAGGTTGATATCGCCATTGTGGTTGATGCCGATTTCCCCGATGATGAAACAGGGCTGGCCGTCGCCGACATTGATGTTTCCGATTTTAATGGTGCTCATGCTTTCAATTCCTGGAGTTTCAGTGATTCTGTGTTTGTTTGTTCGTGCCAGGCGACCGTTCGGTTAATGGCCTTCGGCAACGTGATTCTGGTTTCCAATCCCAATTCTTCCCGCGCCCGATTGGTGGAGGGGATGTAGCGTTGGGCGGGAGCCCCGGGCATGGGCTTTTTGTCAATCGTCACGGTCCGCGCCGGCTCAAAGGCCGCCGCCACCGCATCCGCCACCTGGCGGATGGTCAACGCTTCCTCTGATCCGACATTGTAGGGGCGGCCGGACTTGCCGAGAAACAGGATCGTCCAAAGCCAGATCGCCAGATCCGCCGCGTAGAGATACGAACGAAACGGCGTGCCATCGCCGCGCACATGCACCGGACCGCCGCACAACCCGTCGCGAATGAAATTGCCGATGGCGAAATGGGCATCCAGCGGCAGGTGCGGCCCGACGAACGCGAAGCAACGGGCGATTTTGGTTTCCGTTCCGTCTTTTTGGCCGGCGAGGCCACAGAGCAGTTCCGCCGCGCGTTTTCCCTCGGCATAGGCCGAGGCCGGGTCGAGCGGATCGGGAGCGCCCGCATAATCTTCCGGAATACGCGGCAGGTCCGGCGGCTGGCTCCCATAGACCGCGCCGGAACTCACAAAAAGCAGTTTGCGGGTTTCGTGGGTGGCCGCGAACTCCAGCACGCGTCGGGTTCCATCCACGATGGTCCCGAACATTTCCAGCGGTTCCACCGGCGCGGTGGAGGTAGTTCCCGCATGAATGACGAACGCAAACGCGCCGGGAGGAAATGAGAAATCGCGGACATCGCCCGCCAGGAAATGCAAATCGCGCCGAGAGGCCAGATGGGGCATCTTGGCGGCAAACGAATCGGGGTGGCGCGTCAACACCACGGCCTCGGCTCCGAGCTGGAGATGTTGATTTGCCCAGGCAAAACTTTCCAAAAGCCAGCGGCCAAAAAAGCCCGTGCCGCCTGTAATGAAAACCCGCTGGTCACGCAGTTCTTCCCAAGCCTCCTGCGTATGCGCAAGAATGTGATCCAGATCGGCGGCAAGTGGATTCATCTAAGCTTGTTTGACTGGCCTGTGCATTGTTGCTAGTGGCCGCCGAACTCCAAATGTCTCCAGGATGAACTTCCGGGCCGGCCTATCAATGACATGGTATATCAAAATTGACGCGATGATGGCAGCCGCAGGATAAATCACTATGCTTCTTGGATGCGGTTCCAAAAAATCGTGAAAACAACCGAAGATTATTATGTACAACGGAAAATGCACCAGATAAAGTGGATAGCTTATCTCCCCTAAGTATGTCAGAATTCTTCCAACATTCTTCGGCAAATGAATGTGGGTCGCATACGCAATAGCAAGAACACTTACCGATAAATTGATGCCGGCATAAGGTTCAGATGAGTTCCAATTCATCGTATAAACGGCTAATATTCCACCAACAAAAAGAGGCCCGGCGAGTGGATTGGCTCGATGGCGGTAAAATAGGAAACCGGCAAGCCAAAATCCCGCAAGCCCAATCACCGTTTGGCCCCAGAGTAATGCAGCCCAATCGTTTTCATGGTGATACACAAAGCATCCAAAAGAAACAAACACCAAAGCCAAGACCAGTCTGCTTGAGCAAAGCTTTAGGGGGGGGGCAACCAGGTAATAAATGATTTCGCACGTCAGCGACCAACTTGGACCAAACGTCCCTATCGCAGCGGCGAAAATGCAAGGCAATCCGATAGCATTTAGGCATATTACCCACCACCGGTCGTCAAAGGAAATGGAAACGCCAAATTCCATTTTTATTGGGCTTCCGACAATTGCGAAGGCAGCCAACGCCACGATAAAACAGGACAAGTAAACTGGACATATCCGGGCCATACGGCGCAAATAAAAGCCGTGGGGTTCCTTCTGGATTGAAGCTGCAATGCTATAACCGCTGACGAGGAAAAATCCGTAAACGCTTGGGGGTCCTCCCAGGAAAGCGCCTATCCAAATCAACTTGGGTGCAGCCGTGATCTTAGGAATTAGATACCTACAGTGACCGCAGAGCACAGCAGACGCGAGAAAAAAGCGAAGACCAGAAAGCAATACCCATTCGTCTGAGGGACGCGCCTTTGACTTCGTAACAACCGCTTTTAGAACGGCTGGAGATTCCAAATTCGCTTTCATCAGAGGGCTTTTAGAATTAAGCGTCTTAAACGGCAGGCATCGCCTCCTTCTTTTGATCGAGCTGAAATGTGGGCGTCCAAGTTCGATTTGAGCTCACCGGGAAAATTCGTTTTAACTTAAGGACTGGAGAGTGAAACGTTCTCGCCGGGCAATCAAGGTTTCCGTTTGCGTTTCAATCGAGCCATCTGGATGGCCAGCCCTATCCACTGGTCGGTGGAACGCCTGAGGGATTTGTAATTGGCTA
>JBEKOF010000282.1:0-6564 GCA_049522055.1 Verrucomicrobiota bacterium
GGACGCAACCAAGTGGAAAATGAAAACATCGGGTGACCGGAATTACTCACCGTGAGCCGGGACGAGCGAGGATGGGAGTGCTCGCCCTGCTCCCGGTGAATAATGCCGTTGAAACTATAAGAACAATATAAGGATGCGCACCAGAGGTGCGAATTGAAAATTTGTCATTTATCATTGGGGCGCATCGTTCGGGAAGATTTGAAAGTGTTATGGCCGCGACTGAGCAAATTCGCAGGAAGGTCGGGGAACTCCCGCATAAGCCGGGTGTGTACTTGATGAAAGACCGTTTCGGCACGGTGATCTATGTCGGGAAGGCGCGGGATTTGCGCAAGCGGGTGAGCAGCTATTTCCAACCTTCGCGGCGGATGGGGTGGGACTTGAAATTCAACGCGCTGGTGGATGCCGTGCATGATTTGGACACTTACACGGTCCGCAACGAACCGGAGGCGCTGCTGCTGGAAGGCAAGCTGATCAAGGAGTATCAGCCGCGCTACAACATCAGTTTCCGGGATGACAAGCGATTTCTGCTGATCAAGATCGTGCTCAACGACCCGATTCCGCGCTTCATGCTCACACGGCTGCGGCAGGAGGACGGGGCGCGCTATTTCGGGCCTTTCGCGCATTCGGCGTCGGCGCGGCACACGCTGACGCTGGCGCGGCGCAAGTTTAATCTGCGGGGGTGCCGTCCGCTCACGCCCGGCCCGGAGGATTACAAGCATTGCCTCTACGGGCATCTGAAGTACTGCACGGCGCCGTGCATCGGCAATGTGAGCCGGGAGGAGTACCTGCGCCAGGTGAACGCGGCGTGCGATTTCCTGGCGGGGCAGACGGAGGAGATCCAGAAGGATTTGGAGGGGCAGATGAAGAAAGCGGCGGAGGAGGAGGATTTCGAGAAGGCGGCGCAGTTCCGCGACGCGCTGGAGGATTTGCGGCTGACGGTGCAAAAGACCAAGAAGTTTCCGCGGCTGCCGCAGAATTTTCCGGCAGCCATCCAGCCGGAGCAGGACTTGGAGGAACTGGCCCGAGTGCTCGCGCTGCCGGGCAAGCCGGCGCGGATTGAGGGATTTGACATTTCCAACATCAGCGGGACGTTCGCCGTGGCCTCGATGATCAGCTTTCGCAACGGGAGGCCGGACCGGGCGAATTACCGGCGCTACCGGATCAAGACGGTGACGGGGCAGGACGATTTCGCGTGCATGGCGGAAACGGTGCGCCGGCGGTGCGCGCGGCTGCTGGCGGAAGGAGCGGACCCGCCGGAACTGATGGTGATTGACGGCGGGAAAGGGCAGCTCAACGCGGCGCTGGGGGAGCTTGTGAAATTAGGATTGACGCAAATACCGGTGATCGGACTGGCGAAGGAATTTGAGGAGATTTACCGGCCCGGGGATAGCGAGCCGATCCGCTTGAGCCATGATTCGGGGGCGCTGAAGCTGCTGCAGCGGGTGCGGGATGAATCGCATCGTTTTGCCAACACGTACAACGCGCAATTGAGGTTGAAGCGGATTTCGGAAAGCATTCTGGATGAGTTTCCGGGGATTGGGGGGCGGCGGAAAGCGGCGCTGCTGAAGAGATTCGGGTCGGTGCAGCGCTTGCGGCTGGCGACGGTGGAGCAAATCGCGGCGGTCAGCGGATTTGGGGAGAAGAGCGCGGGGGAGCTGAAGAAGTTTCTGGAACATCGGTCGCCGTCGGGGGTTGGTTGATTGCGGGCGGGTTGGGGAAGGGACTTGTGTTCGGCGAGGGCGCCGAACACCACAGGCGAGGGCGCCTATGGTCCCCGATCCGCATGACTTGTGTTGGGCGGGGGCGCCGAACACTACAGGCGAGGGCACCTATGGTCCCCGATCCGCACGAATGGGATGAGGCTAACCGTTTTTGCCGCAGCATTGCTTGTATTTTTTGCCGCTGCCGCAGGGACAGGGATCGTTGCGGCCGACTTTGGGACCGGTGCGACGGGGTTTGGCTTTGGCCTGCTGGGCCTTGGCCACGGCATCGGTGGCTTCGGTGACCATGTCGCTGGGATTTTTTGCGCCAGCGGAGGTGGTAGTCGTGCCGGCATCAGGCTGGCCAGAGCCAAAGGAGCTGACCTCTTGATGAGTGGTTCTGGAAGGGATTCTGCGCATGAACTGGTCGCGGGCCATGAGGCTAGAGGCGCTACGAAAGATGTTGTGGCAGATTTCGGATTTGATGTTGGTCATCAATTCCTCAAAGACCTTGAAGGCCTCGGCCTGGTATTCGACCAGGGGATCGCGCTGGCCGTAGGCGCGCAAGCCGATGCTCTCGCGCAGGCTGTCCATGCCGTAGAGATGTTCCTGCCAGAGTTTGTCCACGGCGTAGAGGATGGTGTAGCGTTCGACGGATTTGAGGGCGTCGGGGTTTTCGCAACTGACTTTTAACTCGTAAACATCGCGGGCGGCCTTGCAGATGAACTGGCAGACGGCGAATTGGGCGGCGCTCAAGCCGGCGAAGGCGGAGCCTTCCAGGGGCGGCTCCTGGCCGGACTTGGCGGCCTTGATGATTTCCTCTTCGGGCATGTTGACTGGGAAATTGAGGTTGACCCAATCGGCCAAAGGGCGGGCGGACCAATCCTCGGGGGGCAAGTTGTCGGGGGTGAGTTCCTGGACTTTGTAGATGATGACTTCCTCCATGATGTCCATGAGGCGGTCGCGGACGTCGGCGGCGTTGATGACTTCGTCGCGGAAGCCGTAGATGACTTCGCGCTGCTTGTTCATGACGTCGTCGTATTCGAGGGTGCGTTTGCGGCGCTGGAAATTGTGCTGTTCGACGCGTTTTTGGGCGGAGCCGATGGACATGTCGAGGACGCCGTGTTCGAGTTCCTGTCCTTCCTCCAGGCCGACGCGTTCCATGACCTTGACGATTTTGTCGGAGCCGAAGAGGCGCATGAGGTCGTCTTCGAGGGAGATGAAGAAGTGGGAGGAGCCGGGGTCGCCCTGGCGGGCGCAACGGCCGCGCAACTGGCGGTCAATGCGGCGGGATTCGTGGCGTTCGGTGCCGATGACATGGAGGCCGCCGAGGGCGGCGATGCCCTCGCCGAGTTTGATGTCGGTGCCGCGGCCGGCCATGTTGGTGGCGATGGTGAGGGCGCCGCGCTGGCCGGCGCGGGAGACGATTTCGGCTTCCTGCTGGTGATATTTGGCATTGAGGACGGAATGGATGATGCCGGTTTTCTTGAGCATCCTGGAGACCTGCTCGCTGGTTTCGACGGAGACGGTGCCGACGAGAATGGGGCGGCCGAGGTTGTGGATGGCGGTGATTTCCTTGATGACGGCGTTGAATTTTTCGCGTTTGGTCTTGTAGACCGAGTCGTTGGCGTCTTTGCGGGCGACGGGCATGTTGGTGGGGATGACCATGACGCCGAGTTTGTAGATGTCGAGGAACTCGCTGGCCTCGGTTTCGGCGGTGCCGGTCATGCCGGCGAGTTTTTTGTAGAGGCGGAAATAATTTTGGATGGTGATGGTGGCGAGGGTCTGGGTTTCGCGCTCGATTTCGACGCCTTCCTTGGCTTCGACGGCCTGGTGGAGGCCGTCGCTCCAGCGGCGGCCGTACATGGGGCGGCCGGTGTGCTCGTCCACGATGACGACCTTGCCGTTTTCGACGACGTAATGGACGTCGAGTTGGTAAAGGCTGTAGGCTTTGAGGAGTTGGGAGATGGTGTGGATGTTGCCGGCTTTGGATTCGAATTCGGCCTGGACTTGAGTCTTGAGTTCGAGGCGTTTGCGGGGATCGGGTTCGGGGCCGGTGTCAATTTCATGGAATTTGACGGTGAGATCCGGGAGGACGAAGGCATCGGGGTCCTCGGGCCGGAGGAAGGTGCGTCCCTTTTCGGTGAGGTCGGCGTCGTGGCTCTTTTCGTCCATGGCGAAAAGGAGTTCCTCTTTTTCTGCGTAGAGGGCTTTTTTTGTCTGGTCGGCATGGAGCTCCAGTTCGGCCTGGTTCATGAGGCGCTGGTGCTCCGGGTTTTCGAGGAGTTTGAGCAAATCGGGGGAGCGGGGGCAGCCGGACTTGACGCGGAAAAGGAGCATGCCGATTCGAGATTCGAGGGCGGCCGGGTCCGGGGGGTTGGAGCCGTCGGGGGGGTGGTATTTTTTCAGGAGGGCTTCGGCCTCGGAGAGGAAGCGGGAGCAGAGTTTTTCCTGGGCGCGGACCAAAGATTCGACGATGGTTTTGAATTGGTCGTATTTATTGTCCATGACCAGGACGGAAGGGCCGCTGATGATGAGGGGAGTGCGGGCTTCGTCAATGAGGATGGAGTCCACTTCGTCCACGATGGCGAAATAATGGCCGCGCTGGACCTGGTCCTCGCGGCGGCTGGCCATGCCGTTGTCGCGGAGGTAATCGAAGCCGAATTCGGAATTGGTGCCGTAGGTGATGTCGCAATTGTATTGATCGCGGCGGAGGGAGGGGGATTGGTCGCGGAGAATGCAGCCGACGGTCAGGCCCAGAAAGCGGTAAACGGCGCCCATCCATTCGCTGTCGCGGGCGGCCAGATAATCGTTGACGGTGACGATATGGACGCCCCGGCCGGTGAGGGCGTTGAGATAGACGGGGAGAGTGGCGACGAGGGTTTTGCCTTCGCCGGTGGCCATTTCGGCGATTTTGCCCATGTGCAAGGCGATGCCGCCGACGAGTTGGACATCGAAGGGGATCATCTCCCATTTGAGGGGATGTTCGCGGACGATGATTTCGACGCCGCAGAGGCGGCGGCAGGCATTTTTGACGACGGCGTAGGCTTCGGGCAAGATTTCGTTGAGGCGGGCGGCGAGCAATTTGGGGTCCTGGATTTGCGCCAGCTCGGCCTTCCAGGCGGCGGTTTTCTGGCGGAGGACGTCCTCCGGCTGGGATTGCAGGGCGGATTCTAATTCGTTGATTTGTTTGACCAGGGGCGCGAGTTTGCGCACCTCCCGTTCATTTTTCGAAGGGATGATTTTTCTGACAAACTTAGTAAAAGTATTCATACCTGCCGCCGCGCGTCCATTGGCCGCCACTTGAGCTTGGAGAAGGTACGGCAAAGCGGGCCAAGCGTCAAAGCATTACCTCCGGTCAAAGCCCGATTGAGCAGGGGAAGAAGGCCCGTCTTTTCAGGCGGGCACATTGGGGGCGGCTCAACTGACGGGGACGAGGGAGACGCGCTCGCCCTGGTCGTTGCGGGCGATGCCCTGGGCGAGGGGGTCGAGGGTCAACTGACCGTCCACGATGAAGGCGTAACGGTGATGGCCGTGTTTGAGTTCCAAGGTGAGCATCCAGACTTTGTCGGGCATTTGTTTCATGGGATAAGAGCGCGGGTCCCAGGCGTTGAAGTCGCCGGTCAGGCAGACCGATTGGGCCTGGGGAGCGCGGCAGATAAAGTTGACGGCGCGCCTGGAGTGGGGAGCGCCATAACGATTGGTGCTGATGGGCCGGGCGCCAGGATTCATGCCAGGAGGGTCTGGAGCAGGATCAGCGCGGTGCGGCGGACCTGCTCGGATTGGATTCCCAAAGCCCTGTAGTGTTCGATCCAGCCCGGCCCGCTCTGGTGGCGTTCGCGCCAAAGGGATTGCAGGACGCCCTCGGTGCGTTCGACCTGTTGGACGACTGCAGCCAGGGACTCGCGGCCTTCGGGGAGGTCGGAGATGTTGCCGACAGAAAAGCGGCTGATGCGCAGGCGGGCGGAAACGGCGTGCAACAACAGGACGACCGTCTGTTCGTAGGGATACCAGCGACGCAGCAAGGCCTCGCGGAGGAAACGGTGCCCCAGGGCGAAGAACTCGGAGCGCGGGCGCTCGGTGTATTGGCGGATTTCGCGCGCCTCGGCAGGAAACCAGTTGTAGAGGAGGGCGAAAGTGCCGTAGGTATCAATGAGTTGCTTGGAGTTGCGGTGATCGGTGGTGATTTCCCCGACACACATGTCCTGCTCCAGTTCCAGGCAGATTTCGGGCAAATCGTGGAGGCGACCCAGGATTTCCTGGCCGACGGGAGTCCCATAATTGAAGTCGCCTGGGATGAGCCAATAGACATCCCCCTCGGCGCCTTGTTCCAGGGCCGCTCCCAGCCCGGTGTACCACATCTGGCAGGTGTCCACGCACCAGCGATCCAGGATTTTGGAGTGATGGGCCACGGAGCTGTGCCTGAAATCCAGGAACCGTTTGTCGCCTTCATTGGCGAAAAAGGTCTTGCGATCCATCACCGTGATGGGCCGGGCGTATTTTTTTCCTTGCGCGCCCAGGCTGGCCACCCACTGGTAAAGCGGGCCGAGGTCGGCGTAATCCCCTGGTTGCCGGAAGGGATAAATGACGACGGGATGGATCTTGCCGCCCGGTCGCGCCGCGGATTTTTTCGTGGAGGAAGCCGGATGCGCCGCCGGTTTGCCTGCCACAGTGGTCTTCATGCTTCAATGATACGGCAAAGCGGCCGGGTTTTAAAGTTTTTTTGAAAGCATTTTGCAGGGTTGCGGGGGGTGCAGGACAGAATTCTTCAATTTTGATTTTTCGCTCTTTTTTTGTTGCCTTTGCATATGCCATACACATATACTTCCGGCCATGGATTCCAAACCCACTCCGCAATCGCTCC
>JBEKOF010000283.1:0-6555 GCA_049522055.1 Verrucomicrobiota bacterium
GGCGGGCCTGGCGGCATCGGTGGCTTCAGTGGGGGCGGGCGTCGTGCCCGGATCGGCGCTGGGCGTAACAAGTTTAACTTTAGTGAAAGGAGCCATTCATATTATGACCTCGACCAAAATCGGCGTGGCGATTGGCGCATGTGCCGCCGCCGCCGTTATCGCGCTGCAAGCGCATGAAGTTTCCATTCAAAAACAAACCGTCAAACAGCTTCAGGAGCAGGTGGCGCAGGCCGCGCAACAGGCGCAAACCAGCCAGGCGCTGCAAGCGGAAGTTGAAAAACTGCGCGAGCAAAACGCCTCCTACGCCAGGACCATTGAGGGCAAGCAGCGGGATGTCGCCCAGGCCCGCGCCCGCGCCAGCGCCGCTCTGGCCGCCAAGCCCTCTCCCGCCGCCGCCGCCGCATCAAAGGGCGATTCTTTCGCCGATATGTTCAAAGACCCGGCCATGCTCGGAGCCATGCGACCGCAGCAGATCGCGACGGAAAAGATGATGTACGGTCCTTTGGTCAAACAACTCAATCTTTCCCCGGAACAGGCGGACAAGTTCTATAACATACTGGCTGATGCTGGATTAAAGAGTCTGCAGTCCACGCCACCGGGAACGGTCAGCACGGATGACGGCAAAGCCATGGAGGCCGATCTCCAATCTTTGCTGGGGGACGCGGGCTATGCCCAATACAAGGATTACACCAAGAACGACATGGCCGACCAAACCCTGTGGACGGCGATGAAAAACGACTTCGCGGACAATCCTTTGAGCGACGCGCAGCAGCAGCAACTGCTGCAAGCCATGAAAGGGGCGCGCCAAAGTGTCAATGCGAGCAACCCCCTGGCGAATGCTTCCGACAAAACAGCGGCCATGGACCAAGTGCTGCAACAGCAGGAGCAGATGAACCAAAATGTCCTCCAACAGGCGGCCGCGTTCCTTTCGCCGGAACAACTGCAAACGCTTGGGACCTCGCAATCCAACCAGATCGCCATGCAGAAATCCATCGCGCCGATGATGAAAAAGATGTTCGGCGGGGCGCCCGCCGGTCCGTAGCGCCGGGGGCTTTGCCAGCAAACTGGCGGGAAATGGGGCGCAGTGAATAAACTTGACCGCGTCTGGCACATGCCCGTAACCTTGACGCGATTGCAAGGCTAAATTCATGTTTGCGCAATTAAAAGGCCTGTTTTCCAACGATATCGGAATTGACTTGGGCACCGCCAACTGTCTGGTTTATGTCAGAGACAAGGGCATCGTGCTGCGCGAGCCTTCCGTGGTCGCCATCGAGGCCGGCACGACCAACGTGCTGGCGGTGGGCGAGGAAGCCAAGAGGATGTTGGGACGCACCCCGGGGAATATCATCGCGATCCGGCCCATGAAGGACGGAGTGATCGCCGATTTCGAAATCACCGAGGCGATGCTCCGGCATTTTATTCAACGGGTCCATCATCGCAAATTAATCGCGCCGCGGGTGCTGGTCGCCGTGCCGTCGGGCATCACCGAAGTGGAGCGGCGGGCGGTCAAGGATTCCGCCACGCACGCGGGCGCCCGCGATGTCCATCTGATCCCCCAACCGATGGCCTCGGCCATCGGGGTGGGGCTTCCCGTGCATGAGCCGGCGGGAAATATGATCGTGGATATTGGGGGCGGGACGTGCGAGATCGCGATTATTTCCCTGGCTGGAATAGTCTTCAGCCGCAGTTTGCGCGTGGGCGGCGATGAGTTTGACGAGACGATCGTGGCGCACATGAAGCGAGCCTATAATCTAATGATTGGCGAACGGACAGCGGAAGAAATCAAGGTCCGGGTAGGATCTGCCTTCCCGCTGGAGCAGGAGTTGACCATGGAAGTCAAGGGGCGCGATTTGGGCGCCGGTCTGCCAAAGACCTTATCCATTCGTTCGGAAGAAATTCGTGAAGCATTGCAGGAACCCCTCTCCAGCATCCTGGAGAGCATCCGCATCACCCTGGAGCGCTGTCCGCCGGAGCTGTCCGCCGATTTGGTGGAACGGGGCATTGTCATGGCCGGCGGGGGCGCGCTCTTGCGCGGGATTGACCGCATGGTGGCCAAGGAAACCGGGCTGCCGGTCCATGTGGCCGAGGACCCGATGAGCGCGGTGGCGGAAGGGACGGGACAAGTGCTGCAAAACATCGAATTTCTGACGCGATTGACCTCCACCAAGACTTAAAACCCCGTTCGCCCAAACAATATCGCCGCGCCCCCACGGGAACGCGGAGGGCAAGAAAGCCGGCCCCGCCTGCGGGGACCGAGGCCCAATGGGCCAAATGTTAAAGAAGTCGCATTATCTGTTTTTGATCTTGGTGGTTTTGCTGGTGGTGGTGCTCCTGAACCTTCCCACCCCGACGGCGGGCAAGCTCAAGCTTGCGGTCAGCGGGCTGTTTTTGCCTTTGTTCGGCCTGGCAGCTTCCACGCACGACTCTCTGGCCAGGGGTGCTGATGCCTTGGTCTCCAGACGGGAGTTGCTCCGGCAAAACGCGGACCTGCTGGCTTCAAACCAGGTGCTCAACCTCCAACTGCGACAAGCCGCGGAGGTCTGGCGCGAAAATGAGCAATTGCATCAGATGCTGAAGATTCCGCCGCAGAAGCCGTGGCGGTTGCGAATGGGGCGGGTGATCGCCCGCGAGCCTTCGACCTGGTGGCGCAGCGTGTGGATTGACTTGGGCAGCCGCGATGGGGTGCGGGCGAACTGCGCGGTGCTCACGCCGGATGGCTTGGTGGGAAAGGTGCAAATCGTTGGGGACAACCGGTCGCAAGTGCTTCTGCTGGGCGATCCGGGGCTGCGGGTGTCCGTGCAAGACGAGACGAACAACGAGACGGGCGTGCTCATGTCCACTTCTTCCAGTCCCCGGGAAAACAACATGCTGGATCTGGAATATCTTTCCGGGACCAGCCGGGTGCGTCCCGGTGACCGGATCATCACCTCGGGAGCGGGCGGGGTGTTCCCCGGCGGCATCCCGGTGGGCCGGGTCGTGGACGCGCAGCCGCAGGAGAATGGGTTGAGCACGGAAGGACGGGTGCAATTGTTCGCCGATATGGGCGCCCTGGAGGAAGTGTGGGTGATCCTGCCATGAACTGGCTCAACACCATCTTTATCCTGGCGCTGGCCTACGCGGGGGTCTTTTTGGAGGCCTCGTTTGACTTGTTCCGGAATCTGCTGGGGGCGCAAATCAGCCTGCTGCCGGCCTTGATGGTCTATACCAGTTTGACCGGCGGGATTGGGGCGGTGGCGTTGCTGGCGGCCTGCGGCGGGCTTTGGCTGGATTGCCTTTCGGCCAATCCCCTGGGGGTGAGCATCCTGCCGCTCTTCCTGATCGGGTTCCTCATTTTGCGCAAGCGCGATTTGCTCTTGCGGGAGCATCAATTCGCCCAGAGCGCGCTGGGGCTGGCGGCCGGCGCGCTGTGTCCGCTGGCGACGCTGTTTCTGCTCTTGAACCTGGGGGCCTCGCCGCTGCTGGGATGGCGGACGTTCTGGCAATGGGTGGTGGGGGCGCTGGCGGGAGGGGTGTTGACGCCGTGGTTTTTCCCGCTTTTTGGGCGCCTGCGGCGGGCGTTTGAGTACCCGATGCTCCAGCAGTCAAGTTTCCGGCCGGACCGCGAAATCAAACGGGGGCGGCTGTAATATGTTTATATTTGACGCATTTAAACGGGAGGCGCGGCGGCTGCGGGCCGTGAGCGTGGTGATGGCGGCGGGATTGATGATGCTCCTGGCGGGGCTGTGGTTTGTGCAGATTGTTTCCGGGAAGCAGATGCAGGGCAAAATGGAGTACCAATCCTTTCGCACCATCGCCGTGCCGGCGGTGCGGGGCCGGATTCTGGACCGGACCGGAACCAACGCGCTGGCCGACAACAAGGCGCAATACAACGTGGCCATCTGCCTGGAGGAGTTGCGGGGCCAATTCGAATACGAATACACCAACCATGTTCTGCCGGAATACACCAACCATCTGGCGGAGGAGTACCGGCGGCTGCATCCCGGCTCCGCCAAACTGCCGGCCGGCGCGGCCAAAGTGCCGGCCGGCGCGCGTTCCGGCTTGAAGATGGAGGCCAAGTATAATGTGGTGAGCAACCTCAGCGCGCGCGTGGGCGCCCTCTTGCAGCAGACCGTGGCGCTGGATGCAGCCCGGTTCCGGCATTTCGACACGAACTACACCTACGTGCCGATGCAGATTTTGACCAATCTCAATGCCGAGCAGATTGCCCGGTTTTCCGAGCAATTGTCCAACGTGCCCGGATTGGAGCTGGAGACTGAACCGGTGAGGAATTATCCGCACAAAGACCTGGCGGCTCATTTGCTGGGCTACGCCCGTCCGACGGGTGGCGACAGAAAATATCTCCCCGCCAATTACGCGGGGGAGGCCGGCCTGGAGCAGGTGTTTGACGAACAGTTGCGGGGGCAGGAGGGCGAGGATCTGGTACTGGTCAACAATCAAAACTACCGGCAGCGCGAAGAAGTCCTCAGCCCCAATCATCTGGGCGGCGATCTTTGCCTGACCCTCGATCTGCCCATTCAACGGGCGGCGCAACAGGCCCTCTCCACCGAGTTGCCCAATATTCGCGGGGCCGCGGTCGTGATGGACGTGCATAACGGCGATGTCTTGGCGATGGTCTCCGTCCCGGCGTTTGATCCAAACGAGTTTGTGAGGGTCATTTCTCCTGCCCGCATGGCGCAATTGGACGATGCCAAGATGACGCCCCAGGCCAACCGCGCCACCTTCGAGGCCTATCCGCCGGGATCCACTTTTAAAATCATCACGGCCATCGCCGGCCTGGAAAGCGGGGTGATGGACCCGGAGGAAATCTACCACAGCCCGGCCAACCCGCTGGATCCGAGCCACGGCATCTTCAATGAACAGGGTTATCATATCAAGGACCTGGCCCCGCCGGGCGATTATGATTTCGAGCGCGCATTTTATCATTCCAGCAACAGCTACTTCTGCCACTACGGCATGAAGGCCGGCCTGCGCAAGTTGCTGGAAGTGGCCAAACGCTTCCATCTCGGCGAGAAGACCGGCTTCGCCGCCCGCCAGGAAGTGGCGGGGATTGTTCCCCGTCCGGAACAAGCCGGCAAATCCATGCCCCTGAACAGCGCGCCCTATGTTGCCATCGGCCAGGAAATCACCGTCACGCCGCTGCAAATGGCGGTGATGGTCGCCGCCATCGCCAACGGGGGGACCATTTTCTGGCCGCGCATCGTCAGCAGCGCCTCTTCCCCCGAAACCGGGGAGGTGGAGGAGCTTTATGCGAAGGACCGTGTGCGCGATCAAGTGCAACTCAATCCCCGGCACTTGGAGATGATTCGTCATGCCATGCTCCAGGACACGGATCATGAGGGCGCCAACGCCTATGCCGCATTCCATTATCCGGGAAGTTCGGCGCCTTACCTCCCCAATTTCCACGTCGCCGGCAAGACGGGCACCGCCGAAGTGGATTCCGAGGAACTGGACTATAAAACCGTCACCTGGTTCGATTCCTTCGGCCCCTACGAGAATCCACGCTACGCGGTGGTGGTGATGATATTGGACGGAGGGTTTGGCGCGACGCACTGCGCTCCGGTGGCGCGCAAGATATACCAGGCGATTGTCCGCGAGGAGCAAACCACCCAACCCAAACCGGCGCTGGCCGGCAATTAAATGCGCGACATATATCTAAATCCACGGAGGCGGGAGTTCGACTGGCCGTTGCTGCTCTCGGCGGCGGCGCTGGCGGTGGTGGGGGTGCTGTTTGTTTTCAGCGCGACGGAGGAAGCCTCCCAGGATTTACCCCTGTACCAGCAGAAGTTTTTCCAGCAAATCATCTGGTGCGCCGTCGGGTTGGGGGCGGCGGGGGCCGTTTGCCTGGTGGATTATGGGAAGCTGGCGCGGTGGTCGCGGGTGGTCTATTGGGGGTCCATCGCGTCGCTGGTGGCGGTGATCTTGTTCGGTGCGGTGCGCAACGGGGGGCGGAGATGGCTCTTCCACCTGCAACCGTCGGAATTTGCCAAGATCGCCTTCATTATGGTGCTGGCGGATTTCTTGAGCCGGCCGGTGGAGGAATTGCGGCGTCCTCGGGTGTTTTTTGCCGCGCTGGGATATACGGCGCTGCCGTTTCTCCTGATCTTGATGGAGCCGGACCTGGGTTCGGCGCTGGTGTTCCTGTCGGTCTGTCTGGCGATCATGTTTGTGGCCGGGGTGCCCAATCGTTTCCTCCGCAGACTCGCGGCCTGCGTGGTCCCGGCGGTGGTGCTGATGCTGGCGATGATTGTGTATGCGCCGGCCAAGGTCACCATCGTCAAACCGTATCAGAAAGTCCGGTTGCTGTCCTACTTTGGGTTGGTCGGCAAAAAGGAAAAGGAGTCGGCGAATTACAACGTCAATCAGTCGCTGATCTCCGTGGGGTCGGGAGGTTTGTTCGGGAAGGGCTGGCGGCAGGGGACCTGGCACGAGCTGGGTTTTCTGCCCTCGGCCGGAGCACACAATGATTTCATCTTCTCGGTCGTCGCCGAGGAGGAAGGCTTTGTCGGAAGCGTCGTGGTCCTGGCG
This sequence comes from Verrucomicrobiota bacterium, assembly GCA_049522055.1. Taxonomy (GTDB): domain Bacteria; phylum Verrucomicrobiota; class Verrucomicrobiia; order Limisphaerales; family Palsa-1400; genus JBEKOF01. Next base: position 6,526 of record JBEKOF010000283.1, read on the forward strand.
CTCTATACGGTGCTCCTGTTCAGCGGGATC
>JBEKOF010000284.1:0-6528 GCA_049522055.1 Verrucomicrobiota bacterium
AGGCACGGACCCCCGCCGACTTAATTGCCGCCATCGGCCGGGCTCTGGCCAGCGTCACGCCCCAAGACGCCTTGGGCTGGTTTGTCTCATGCAGCTACAGTTTTTGTTGAAACGCTCTAGGATCCGGCCCATTATCCCACTTGCAACGCCATTTTAAAGCCCTTGCAACCCCGATTCCGCCGCCCTGGCCGCCGCCGTTTTTACGACCCATTTTTGCAAACCTCTGGCAATTCACCTCAAACCTCGTGGCGGCTTACAGAAGTTGACATCGGGCTGGTTTTGGACTCGAATGTTCCCAGAGCCAAATGCAGTCGCGCCTCTAACTCGGTTGGCGGGGAGCCGGCGGTGATCAACACCGGATTTCTCCTGGTTGACCTGGACAGCACTGGATGTGGGTGGCCCTTGTGTTGGACGTTCGGAATGATAAGTGAAAACTCCTCCCCATTGTGGCAGGGCACGTGAGTAACGCGAAGCTCATTTGGCAGCGTTTAAATAGGTGCCACGCGCCATGCTATTGGTTGCGAAGTGGCTGAATACCTGATTCTTATCTAAGCGCCATTCAAGACCGACCCTTTTCCAGTATACCCATCCAATGCTTTCCTTTACAGACAACGCACCCCTCATCACCTTCTCCATTACAAACTGGACACTGGCGTTCAACACCACCAATCAACCAATTGTTGCCCGACGTTTTCAAATGGTAACGGAATCGTTGCACCGTTGGTAAAGGAGGAGCCTTAAGTTCCGTGACGACCGAAGCCCCCGCGACTGAACTTTGAATGCTTATAATCCTTTCACCTTTAAGCATGTCTAATGTGTATAAGCGACTATCCCAGTGGCAGTCATCGGTATAAAACAATCGCCGAAAGGGAGCGCGGCTCGCCTGCTCTCGCTCCTCTTCTGCAACTCGCGCGTTAAGGAAAGTCCGCATGAATTCATCAACTGATTGCATAAGTCCTGACTTTTTTAGAGAGCACGGTATTTAGTAATTTCCAAGCTTGATAAATGCACGTCACAAAGCAAGCCACCAAAGGTTATCACACGCCCAAACCAAGACACCCCCAACCACAGCCCATCCGCATGCTTGCTGTGTTTTTGGATTGATGGGTGGAATACCTGGGCAATTCCATCGACTCGGCGAGCACCAGGGCGTTTAGCCGTTTGCGGCCGGGGCGGGGAAAGGGAAAGAGTGGTGCTTGCAAGCGTCCGGGGTTGTGCGATGCTGGTGTCCTGGCGGAACGGAGCGTAGCTCAGCCTGGTAGAGCACTTGGTTTGGGACCAAGACGTCGCAGGTTCAAATCCTGTCGCTCCGACCATCCTTCGCTCTGCGAGTTGTGGATGGCAGGCCATTTTGCCGCTTTTGACCCATGGCCGAACGGATGGGGAGCCTGGTGGAAGGGGTGGAAAGGAAGCAGAGGCAGAGCAGGCCGCTGCAGGCGGGAATGGGTCGTTGAGAAAATCGGAGAAATCGGAGAAATTGGAGGTTTTGGAGGGGGGAGTTTTGTCCGGGAAGGGGCAAAAAATGGCAAGCCTATTTAATTGCAACAGTTTTAATACAAGCAATTTACAACATAGAATGTGAACCGAGGAGGAGTCAAAAGCCAAGTAATATGAGTGGTTTACTCATGTTTGCAAAAACTCAAAGGCCCTTTTTTGGGGACTTATCCAGATGACTAGCCAAGCCGCTCAAAAACCCGCGCCATCCGCCCCGGCGATTTCAACTGGCATTCCCGAACCCGCACAACCCGCCAGCCTCGCTTGCGCAGTTCCCGTGAAACCTGCATGTCGCGCTTGCGGTTTCTCACCACTTTCGCCCGCCAGTGAGCCACCGATGATTTTGGCTGGCGGTAGCAGCGCGGGCATCTGCGGTCTTGGAGTCGCCAAGTCTTATTCGCGTCACTTTGCCGTGGCTGGGGCGGGTGAGACATTGGCGACTTATTTTCTCAAGGAATTGACGACGCCGAAAAGCGATATAAGCCAAGCCACTGCCGCCTTGATATACGCAGTCAAAAAAGTAAAAGAGAATAACGGCTATTGCGGGGGGGGTACCATCGTAAAACTTATACGCCCGGTTCCGCAATTTATTGACGGGGGTACATGGTCATTCGGCAAAGTGAGGAACGTAGATCAACCATTCGTGGACACGATTGAGCAAAAGCTGGCGCAAATGGATGACCGCTTCAAAAAATCCCGCAATACTCAAACCGTTTCCATTATAAAGCGCGAGGGCACAAAGGCTTGGGCCTCATATCGAAAGCGCATCCAAGCCGAAGAAAAGGCAAGGTTGGAAAAAGAATCGCAAGTCAAATAAGTTGTTGGCTTTCCTTACACGCTCCCAGCAACAATCTAGTAACCCATAACCACAATGTGTCCCATATCAGCAGCATCTTTCTGAAGCGCACGACCGCCTCCCAAATCTGACGATGGACGAGATCCAGCGGCCATCGGCAGGATGATTTCAGTGATTGCCTCCAAACCCCTCACTGCATTAGAAATCCCCCATGAACATCACCCAATTAACGACCAGCCAACTCAGGAGCATCGTCGCCATCAAGGAGCAGATCGAAAAGCTGCAAAATCAAATTGATTCAATCGTGGGCGGTGTTGAAATTCCAATCGAGGCCGCCGAGGAAGCCCCGAAGAAACGGCGCATGTCTCGCGCAGGCCGGGCAGCGATTGCCGCTGCGGCCAGGGCACGTTGGGCCAGGATCAAAGGGAAGGGGAAGGGCAAACGGCGATTGAGTGCGGCGGGAAGAGCGGCCATTATTGCTGCCACGAAAGCCAGGTGGGCCAGGGTGAAGGCGGCCAAAAAGAAGGATCGGCGGAGCAGTCCGGCGGTGAGGGCCAAACTGGCAGCGGCCCGGGCGAGATAGGCTAGTGATTATCGCAAATGAGGGGGTTGACATCGTTTCCATTCTGTGTAATGTTTTTCCTCACATGGACGTGAGGAGATCCCTTATTTCGGATTGACGGTTTGGTTGCAGGCGCGCTCGCTGCTTCCCTAGTAGGTTTGCCATTAGGGCCTTATGAATTTGATAATCCAGCGTGATTAAGTATGAAGGGCCGACGACATTATGCTGCAAAAGCCGCAGGGATGTTGCCAAATCAGGATTTTTCCAGCAAGTTTTTTGGGGCAGCCCTTCGGCGCCTTCTCAATGATGGCGCGCAGGACCGGCCCGCAAAGCCCAGTCAAAAGCCGGGATATGTGAATAGCCATCGCTCCGCCTCCCGCCTCACCTTGCCGCTGGTGTGCGGCCTTGCCATGTTCTTGCTGGCCGCACCCGCCCGCGCGTCGGTGCTGACGAACTCATACATTTATCGCGGCAACCAAAGCGGGAGCCCTGGAACCAATTGGAGCGGCTCCGGTGTCGCCGCCTATTGGCAGCTCAATGGGGAAGGAGGGACAACAACTCCCGCCAGTGGCACCGTCACCGCCACGACCACCAACTACAACTTTTACATTTTAACCAACAACGGTATCGAGTTGGGCAACGACACGGCGACGACGCTGATCCGTAATCCGTATTCCAAGGGCACGCCGAATGTGGTCACATTTCCTGGTGATTCATTGATTCTTCCAACCAACACCCAAATTCGCTTCAAAAACCTGGGTGGCAGCGTCGCGTTTACCAGCGCCACCACCTACGCCACGCCCACCAACGTGTTTCCGGGCAGATTTGGCGCTCCCGGCCTAGTGCTCGACGGCGGCTGTCTGAATAACGGAACAACTGGAACGGCTTTTGTCATCCAGGGATCCATTTACGCCACTCCCGACAGCCAATCCTATCTTGATCCCGCCGACACGTTCAATGACAACCCTGTGTCGCGCGCATTTGTCTTCCAGTCGCAACTCACCGGCAGCGGCGCCATCGCATTGCTCAACGGGGCCAGCACCGGCGCCAGCGCCACAGTGCCGACCCCTTTTACCGCGACGAATAACAATTTTACCGGCAAATGGATTGTCAAGAGCGGGTGGCTGCAAGGCGCGGGGGATGGCACCCAAGATGGCTACAACTCGCTGGGCACCAACGCCGCGGTCATCTACGATATTGACCCGAAGTGGACTCCGCCTACGAATGTCTTCAGTAACAACGCGCATTTCTACAACGGGCCGGCTGTGCTGGACCTGGGGACTAACCTGGCTAACTGCGGCGGGGCGCTCATCCTGACCAACGGCGGCCAGTTGTATTTGCACGGATACGCCCTTTTCAGCAGTGTGAATGTTGAAGGCCATTCACTGACGAACGGGTCCTATACCTACGCTCAACTAGCCGCCCTCGCGCCTAGCAATAATTTTTCGCCCAGCGGCTTTGCCACCGGCTTCGGCACGCTGGTGGTGCAGCCTTTCGGACCTCCGTTCATCCTGGCGCCGATTACCGTGTCGCCGACCAATCATGTGTTTGTCGGGACGGCGGTGACTTTCACGAGCAGCGTGTTGGGCCCGCCGCCCTTTCAATTGCAATGGCAGTTCAACAACGGCAACGGATTTGTCAATATCCCCGAGGCCTACACCAACACGCTGACGCTGAGCGCGATGCTCACCAATTCCGGTTCGTATGAACTTATGGTGACCAACAATTATAGCGCGCTGACCAGCGCGCCGGTCGCGCTGACGGTGGCGCTCGATACAAACCCACCGATGGTGTTGGGCGCCTTTAACATCGGCGCAACCAACGTCGAACTGGATTTCTCCAAAACGGTCGAGGTCGCCAGCGCCACGAATCTGGCGAATTATGTTTTCACCAATGGCCTTGCCCTTGCGGCGGCGGCACTCGAAACCAACAACTCGTCAGTCCTACTCACCACGGCGCCGATGACTGATGGGGTCAACTACAGTCTCGTCGTTAATGGCGTGCGCGACCGGGCCATCCCGCCCAATACCATTCTCACCAACACCTTGGTCAGTTTCACGGCCCAGCCCTTTGCGTCGCAAGACATCGGTAGTCCGGCCATTGCTACCGCCGCCACCTACACAACCAACGGAGTGACCATCAGCGGCGCCGGCAATTACATTGGCGGCACCAACGATCAATTCAACTTCCAATATCAACTCCAGACCGGAGATTTTGACGTGACAGTTTGTCTGGCGGCGCTGGGTTTGTCCGACCTTTGGGCCGAGGCCGGCTTGATGGCTCGCGCCAGTCTGAATGCGGGCAGCTTGTTCGCCGCCGCGCTGGCCACGCCAGGCATGAACGGTGATTTTTTCGCCAACCGCACGGCCATCAACGGGCTGGCCTCCACCTCGGGACATTTCCCAGTTAATTATCCCAACACCTGGCTGCGCCTCAATCGTGTGGGCAGCGTCTTCACCGGCTTTGGCAGTTACGACGGGACAAACTGGACGCTGTTGGGCACGGCAAGCATAGCCATGACGGACCCCATTTACCTCGGTCTGGCCGTGGCCAGCCATAACACCAACCAACCGACCACGGTGCAATTTGTGGATTATGAAAACACCCCCGCCACCGCGGTGGTCGCCACGACCGTCAATCCGCATGAACCGCTGGGACCTTCCAGCCGCAACACCGGGATTGTGATTTCGGAGATCATGTGGAAGCCCGCCCCGCGCACCGACGGCAACAACACCGAATTTCTCGAACTATACAACACCACTCCGTGGTTCCATGACATCAGCGGCTATACTGTCACGTGCGCGGACATGAATTACACCTTCCCCGCCAACACCCTCATCCCGGGCGGGGCCTTTTTCGTCCTGTGCGCCTCGCCGCAAGGCCTCGCCAATGTCTATGGCCTCACCTCCAATGTCTTTGGCCCCTACAACGGCAGCCTCAAACATTCCGAGACCCTCGAATTGTTGGATGAACAAACCAATATTTTGCTCACCGTGCCCTATACCGATGTTTACCCCTGGCCGGTCGCGGCCGACGGAACGGGGCACTCCATCGTCCTGGCCAATCCGACCTACGGCGAGGGCGATCCGCGCGCCTGGGACATCAGCGACACGGTGGGGGGGTCGCCCGGACAAATGGACGGCTTCACTCCCAGCCCGCTGCGCAACGTGTTTATCAACGAAATCCTCCCGCATTCGGAAAATCCTGCCGTGCCGCAATTCATCGAACTTTACAACCACAGCACCAACAGCGTGAACATTTCCGGTTGTATTTTAACCGATGATCCGGCGACCAATAAATTTGTCATTCCGGCGGGCGCCGTGATAGGCCCGGCGGGCTTTATTTCCTTCACCCAATCCCAATTCGGCTTCACGCTCAACGGCGAAGGCGAGACCCTCTATTTCATCAAGCCGGACGGCAGCCGCGTCCTGGACGCCGTGCAGTTCCAAGCGCAGGCCGATGGCGTTTCCTACGGGCGCTGGCCGGATGGCGCGAACGATTTTTACGCCTTCACCACCAATACGCCGGGCACTAACAACAGCGCGATCTTGATCGGCGATATTGTCATCAACGAGTTGATGTATGACCCGATCAGCGGCGACGACGATGATCAATATATCGAACTCTACAACAAGGGAACCAACACCATCAATCTCTCCGGCTGGCAGTTCACCTC
>JBEKOF010000285.1:0-6511 GCA_049522055.1 Verrucomicrobiota bacterium
TTTCAACTCTTTGCTCATGTTCATTCACACCATTTGCTGGTGTCTTTTTCCCATGAGTCAACGACCCTTTTTGCCTCCCCTCAGTTTCACTCCCCCGGTGTCTTTTAATTTGAGTCAACTCGATCAACGCATCAGAATGTGTTTATGACTTGACATCACCCCTGCTGATCGTATATTTTCCATAATAATTAATGATTTTATGGCGCTCAAAAAAGAATTTGAATTTTACCTGAGAAATCAGGATGATTTAGTGAAACAATATAGGGGTAAATTCATTGTCATTAAAGACGAGAAAGTTCTGGGTGCGTATAATGACGAATTGGAAGCCGTCACGGAAACATCCAAGGAGCACGAGCTTGGAACGTTCTTAGTGCAGGAGTGCGAGCCGGGAAGCGAGAATTACACGCAGACCTTCCATTCAAGGGTCGGCTTTGCATGACGAATAGCGGGAGAGCATTCACTATAATAGCAAATGGACTCGCAAGAGTCTTAGTTACTTTGGTTAAGGTGGGGATCGCTTTTAATCCTGACACATCACCTTCCCCTGAAGGCAAAGAATATGATGGAATTTGGGACACGGGAGCCACAGCCTCCGTAGTAACTGAAAGGGTCGTCACAGAGTGCGGATTAAAGCAAATTGGCATAGCAGAGGCGCATGGGGTTGATGGAAAGTATTTGACAGAGGTTTACTTAATGTCATTAAGAGTTCCAAACGGGGTCGGATGGCCTTTTATGAAAGTGACAAAAGGGAAACTTCCCCCGGGCGCTGATGTCCTGATTGGAATGGATATTATTAGCAGGGGTGATTTTGCTGTGACAAATTTTCAAGGGAAAACAGCTTTTTCTTTTCGCTGGCCGTCCATGGAAAGGATTGATTTTACAGGCAAGTCACAATTGGTTGACAAACCCCCGTTGTCAAGCGGGCCAAGCTCAATTCCCAAAGTTGGAAGAAACGATCCGTGTCCTTGCGGGAGCGGGAAAAAATATAAAAAGTGTCACGGGTCGGCGAATCCACCGCAATAAAATGGATTGGTCGGGAGTGGTTGGTGTAACAGCAACAATCTAACCAAGCATAAACCAATTAACCGGAGGAAAGTTATGAAAGTCCGTTGCATAGGCTGGGATGCGGGTGTTCTGGTTGGGGCCATTTTGTTGGCAGGCTCGTCCGCCGCGAGCGCGGCGGACGAGGCCGGGCCGGCGCGCGAGGTCCGCTCGCCCGACGGGAAGATCGCCATCACCATTCACACCGACGCCCCCCTGGGCTACAGCATCACGGTGGACGGCAAGCCGGTGTTGCTGCGGTCGCGCCTTGGGCTGGAACTGGCGGACAATGTGAAGCTGGGTGAGAAACCGGCGGTGCGGAGCGAGGAGCGGAAATCGGCGGACAACCATTGGGAGAACAAGTTTGGCAAGAACCGCGACGTGCGGGATCACTACAATGAGTTGAACCTGACGCTGCAGGAAGGGGAATTGACTTTTGGCGTGGTGGCGCGGGCCTATGACGACGGCGCGGCGTTCCGGCTGGTTCTTCCCAAGCAGCCCGGGATGGATTCGTTCACGGTGATGCGAGACGCGACGGAGTTCACGTTCGCGGAGGACGAACCGGTGTGGGCGGGCTGGAACAACCGGGACGGCCCAGACCGCCCCGAGGGGGGATTCATCGGCTCGCAGGAATGGCGATTCCTGCCCAATAAACTCTCCGGGCTGAACCCAAATTTCAAGCATGGGTTGCCGTTTCTGGTCCAGACACCGGCGGCGTATGTCGCCATCACAGAGTCTGACCTGCTGGACTGGTCGGGCATGTGGCTGGCGCCCAAGGCCGGGGCCAGGTTCACGTTGGAGACGCAACTGGCTCCGGCAGCGCCGGTGCGGCCCTGGTCGCCGCGCACGGCGGCGGGGGAGGCGCCAGCGGAGCCGATAGTGCCGACGCGGAAAGGGCTGGTTGTGGCGCAGACTCCGCACAATTCACCGTGGCGGACGTTTATCATTGGACGGCAGGCTTATGACCTGATTGGGAGCGACCTGGTGTTGAACCTGAGCACGCCGAGCCAGATCGCGGACACCTCGTGGATCAAGCCGGGGATGTCGTCCTGGGGCACGTGGTGGTCCGCGACGGGGAAGAACGACCTCCCGACGCTCAAGCAGTACATACAGTTGGCCGCGGACATGGGCTGGCCGTATCAATTGTCGGAGATCGGGGACAAGTCCATCGTGCCGGACTTGGTGGCGTATGGAAAGGAACGGGGCGTGCGCATCTGGCTGTGGTACCACTTCAACGATTTTATTGACAGCGCGGTTTATAAAAGAGACTTCCCCATGTTCGAGAAATGGGGCATTGCCGGATTGAAGATAGACTTCATTGATCGGGACGACCAGTGGGCGGTGAACTGGTACGAAGATGTCGCCAGGACGGCGGCGGAGAACCACCTGCTGATTGATTATCACGGGGCGTTCAAGCCGTCGGGCCTCAACCGCACGTGGCCCAACCAGATCACGCGCGAAGGCATCCAGGGCAATGAGTACAACAAGTTCGGGGGCACCAAGGAATCGCCGGAACACAAGGCGACGCTGCCGTTCACGCGCGTGCTGGCCGGGCCGGGCGACTATACGCCGGGCGGGTTCATCAACCGGCAGCCGTGGCAATTCCAAAATGTGAAAACGAACACGCAGGTGCAAGGCACCCGGGCCAGCGAGCTGGCGATGTTTATCCTGATTGAAAGCCCGTTCGCCGTGGCCTGCGATTCGTACAACCACTACAAGGACGAGGATGGCAAATATCTGTTGGGCATGGATTTCCTCAAGGGTCTGCCCACCGTCTGGGACGAGACGCACGGCCTGGCCGGGGAGGTGGGGAAATATGTGGTCGAGGCGCGGCGCAACGGGAAGAACTGGTATCTGGCGGCGGTGAGCGACCGAAATGGCCGCGAATTGCCGGTGGAGCTGAAGTTCCTGGGCGCGGGCACCTGGAAGGCCATTTTGTGGGAAGACGCGTCGGACAGCGACCAGAACGCCGAACACCTGGTCAGGAGCGAAAAAACCGCGCGGCCGTCCGACACGCTGCAACTGAAGTTGGCGCCGTCGGGCGGAATGGTGGCGATTTTCTCGCCATGGCAGTAAACTTCTATTTTGCGTTCGGCGCCACTCGCAGGCGGAAGGCGCCGTTGAGAGGCGTGGCCTGGGTCAGGCGGATGTCATCGCCGGGAACGTCGCCGTTGGAGGCGGCGGCGCTGCTGAGGAAGAGGGTGACGCCGTTGTCCTCGACGCGACCGTGGGTATGAAGGGGTTGGGCGGAGGCGAGGGCGACGATGTTGTTGTTGTTAGCGCCGGAGAGGCTTAACCAGTGAACATTGCGCCTGACGGAGTTGAAGGCGGGTTCCTTGCTGGAAGCGGAGCCTTGAGGGCCATCGGGGTGGCCCGGAGGATATTCGGTCCAAACAGAGTCGGTGAGCCAGGACATGCGATCGGTGGCGGGCGGGAGGAGGAACTTGAGGCCGGCTTCGCGGGCGGCGGCATCGGCGGACTTCCAGGCGAGATTCCAGGAAAAATCGGCTTGGGCATCGGGGCTAATGTCCAGGGTGTAGGTGAACTGAGCCTTGAAATCGTTGGTGCCAGCCAGGTAAACGTCAGCGGAGGCCGCAATTTTGGCGATGGGGCCGTCCATTTTGGCAGAGACGACCGTATTGCTGTATTGCGGGGCCGGGGTGGTGCTGGCGAAAGTCGGGCCGCGGCCACGACCTCTGCCGCCGCCACCACCACCGCGGCGACCACCGGCGGCAGCATCGCCGAGGTTGAGGATCGGCCCGCCGAGAAGGATGTCCCGGCCGTCGGCGCGCCAGGAGGCGATCTGGGCGGTGTGTTTGTCGAGGACCAATTCAGTTCCGGCGGCTTGGACGGTGACGTTCTGGTCGGTTTGGGAGAGGCGGACCGGCCCGGCGGCGGCCAAAGCGGCAGGAGCGGGGGGGCCTTCGTAGGCTTTGGTGTGCAAGCGGGTGACGTAAACGCTGCGGCCATCGGGGTGGAAGAATTCCAGACGGAGGGTATCCATGCCGGGCGCGGCGGGGAACGAGGCGTTCACGGAGGAACGGGGTTTGGCGGCAATGTGGCTTTCGCCGCTGGCGAGCACCTTCTCGCCAGCCAGGTTCTGCCAGTGGCAGGTCAGTTCGGCCAGGTCGGTAAAGGAGTAGCGGTTCTGAAGAGGGACGAGGCAGTGGTTGGCTTTGGGCGCGATCAGGCGGGCGGAGGTGTTGACGGGGCTGTGGGCCATCTTTATGTTCCAGTACAAGGGAGTGATCTGGCGATCGGCGGTGACGGGGCCATTGCCTCCTGAAGCGCGGTAGCCGGTGTCGGGGTCGTTCCGGGCGCCGGGGCTTTTGACGGACCAGCGTTCGGGGAACTTGTCGTACATGCCCTGGGCCTGCCATTCCCAGATCGTCGCGCCAACAATGGCGTCGGTGGACCAGATGATATTCCAAGTGCTGGCCATGCCCGCGGCGCCGCCCGATCCATACTCGGTGAGGATAACGGGAACTTTGGAGCGGTTGGTGCTGGCGATGTGGGTCTTGAGTTCCTGCGGGGAGGGGTAGGGATAGAGATGGTAATCCTCGAAGTCGGTGCTGGGGTTTTTGTCCAGGTTCTGCTGGGAGATCAAGGCCAGACGGGTGGGGTCGTGGGCCTTCATGTAGTCGAACTCAGCCTGATTGTTGACACCGTAGCCGCTTTCGTTGCCGCAGCTCCAGATGACGACGCAGGCGCGGTTTTTGTCGCGGGCGAGGGTTTCCTTGGAGCGGAAAAGGTAGGCCCAGGTGCGGGAAGGGTTGCCGATCTCGTTGGAGACCCAGCAGGAGGGCACCTCGTCCAGGACATAGAAGCCGGCCTCGTCGCAGAGCTCCAGGAACCGGGCGGCGTGGTTGTAATGACTGGTGCGGATGGCGTTGATGTTGTCGGCCTTCATCAGGGCGATGTCAGTTTTCCAACATTCCTCGGTGAGGGCGTGGCCGTAGGGGGAGTATTCCTCGTGGCGGCAGGTGCCGGTGAATTTGACGGGCACGCCGTTGACCTCAAAGACGCCGTTTTTAAGCTCGACCTTGCGGAAACCGATGCGGTCCTGAACGCGCTCGACAGTCTGGCTGCCGTCCGAGAGGCGGTAGAAGACATAGTAGAGGTTGGGCTTCTCGGCGGACCAGAGCTTGGGGGCGGTGACGGGCGCGTTGAGGGCGACGGTGGCAGAGCCGTCGGCGGCGATGTCGCCGGCCTGGCTCATGGCGGGGACTGCAATTTTGGCGCCGTCCAGGGAATAGAGTTGGCAGGTAAGAACGAAATGCGCCCCGGCCGGGCCAGCGACGCGGACGGCGGACTTGAGCGTGGCGTTTTTGTACTTGGCATGGAGGTCGGTGACGACGGTCACATCGTCCACATGCAGCGGTGGAAGAGCCACGAGGTAGGTCTCGCGATAGATGCCCCCGAGGCACCAGAAGTCGCCGTGGTCCAGGCTGGCGGAGGAGGTGTCCTTGTAGAGGCGGACGGCCATGAGATTGCGCTGGCCGGGCTTGAGGGCGGTGGTGACATCAATGTCAAAGGCGGTGAAGCCGCTCTCGTGGTAGCCGCAGCGCCGGCCGTTGACGAAGACTTCGGCGCCGTCATAAGCGCCGTCGAAATGCCAGAGAACGGTCTGGCCGGCGAAGTTGGCCGGAATATCCACCCAGCGGCGGTAGAGGCCGATGTCATGGGAAGTGACGGGGCGTTCCTGGTAGGTGGGGATGGAGAAGCCTTCGATTTCCCAATTGGCGGGGACGAGGATGTTGGTCCAGCCGGAGTCGGCGCCATTGGTGGTGGCGAAGTCGGGCACAGGGGTGTCGGCGGGGAGCACGCCCTGGAAGGCGGAGTTGGTGCCGTGATCGAGATTGAAGCGCCAGGTGCCGGTCATCGGGAAGACGGCGGGATTGCCGGGGCGGAGGCGCTCGACGGGAACGGGCGCATCGCCGGGGACGGGCACCGGGGCGGCGAAGAGGGAGGCCGAGACGGACAAGGCGGCGATCACTGGAATCAAGAGAAGGTTCCGGCTCAGGGCAAACGGGCCGAACCAAACATTGCGCAGACTTCCATCACGCTGCTTTGAGAGTTCGAGAGGCATAAATTTCCTTTCTGTGATCTGGTTTAGGAATCCGAAAACGGTGCTCATGTGTTGGAACACTTGAACGATACAGAAGGAGGGCGGAGCGGCGCAAGCAAAAGAAAAGAGAAGCCATGGCGCGCATCTGGACACAACAGCCATGCGATTTGGCAATTCCCTGGCCGCGCGAAGCGGGAGGGTCAGGTCTGCGCAAAACGGCGGACGGCGATTTCGGGCAGGTCAATGTTCGGCGGCTGGCGCAGGAGGAAAAGCACCAGGGCGGCGATGTCCCGGGGATGAATCATCGGCTGGCCCTGGAGGCGGCGGCCCAGCTGGGTTCCTTTGATGAAATCGGTGGCGACGCCGCCGGGGCAGAGGGTGTGAACGTGAATGTTGTGGGGG
>JBEKOF010000286.1:0-6508 GCA_049522055.1 Verrucomicrobiota bacterium
TCCTTTCTGTTTCGTTGTGGGACAACGCTCAGAAAGGATGCTCATGGGCAGATCTTTTTTCAGCATAGCTCTTCCTCTAACCCCGTTCAGAGAACGGGGCTTCCCTGTTCAGGAGTGAATTGTTCCCTGGACATCGTCGCCCAGTGGCGCGTGTGACCAATCAATGGTCACACTGACGCGCGCGTCAATGGGGAAGGAAGTTTGGCTGAGGCGAATCCAAGCGGCGTCGGCTTTCGCGCTCCAGTAGATCGGCGTGCCGGTGCTGAAGATGTCGATAAAATGGGTGCGTTGGGTGAGTCTGCTGAAATGCAGGGCGGGCGCGTTGTCTTCGACAGCGAGAGCGAGTTTTGGCGGAGCCGGGGCTATATCAGGTGGCGAAGGAAGTTTGGGCATTTTGAAGACGGCCTGGTCGCGGGGATCGTCGGACATCATCAGACGCCATTTGCCGCCGGCGATTTTGTTGTTGTAGAGGTCGGTCTCGGCGTGAATGGCGTTCTGCGCGGCGGAGGCAAAGGCGAGATCGGGTTCGGCGTTGGCAATGCCTCGACGGCAGTATTCTTCATAGCGGGTGATGGTGAGCCATTTCTGGTTCATCAGCGCGGCGCCGTGAATGGAGTAGCCGAGCATCTCGAAGAATGCGTCGCGGGATTCGGCGGGAAGTGACGCGGACACGGTATTGGCGCGGGCGACAACGGCGTTCCAGGCGTCCTCGCGCTGACGGGTCTCGTCGCCGTTGGCCATGACGGAAAAGACGCCATCGCCGTTGAGCGCAAAGCCCATGTGTTCGGGTTTGCGCTGGAAATTGAGGCGGTTGTATTCGGAGAAAATGGCGGTCATTTCCGGGGCGAGTTCGGGGCCGAAATCGCGTGCGAAACGTTGCTCCATCAATAGATCGGTGTTACTGGCGTTCCAGGAATGGGGGTTCCACGCCAGTTTAAGGAAGAACTCGATGTCCAATTCGGCGGGTTTCAAATCGCCGACGTTGAGGATCCAGACTTTGTTGGCGCCGTAGTCGTAGGCCTTGGACATTTCCTCACCGATGAGCGCGGGCGGGGTGGAACAAATCCAGAGGTAATCCTGAGGCCGGCCCCAGTAGGAAACATGGTAATAGACGCCGCCGCCGCCGGGGTGCCGGCGCTCGCGCGCGTCGGAAAACTGGCGGATGTAGCCGTAGTTGTCGTCGGGCCAAACGAGGGTGATGTCGGAGGGGAGGTCCGGGGCCAGGCGGTAAAGCTCCAGGACTTCCTTGTAGGGGCAGAAGATTTGAGGGACGAGGGAAACATTGGTGTTGACCCAATGGGAAAGCAGGGCGCGCTGGTCTTGAATAATATGGAGAAGCCGCGCGGCTTTCTCGGGCAGGGCGCCGCCGCCGGGCATGGCGCCGTCGCTGATGCCTCTCATGCCCAGGGTGTAAATGGACTCGAACTTTGCGTTTTCACGGACGCGCTGCTCCCAGTACTGGAGCACGCCGTCGCGGTTGAGGAGGTAGTTGTACTGGCTTTCGGGCAGCTTCCATTCGTCTATGTTGTCGCGGAGCATCTGCTCGCAATGGGAGGAACCCATGACAATGGCGTAGAGATCGGCGATTTCCTTGTTGGCGGGATAGAAGTTGAAGGCGTGGGTGCCCGGATGCTGGGCGGGCCAGATGTAATTTGCCCGCAAACGCAGGAGCAGTTCGAAGATCGTCCGGTAAGTTTTCGGGCCGATGTTGCCCGTCTCCGGATCGAAGGTTTTGGAGGCCCAGGGACGAAGACCCCAGTCCTCGTCGTTGAGAAAAATTCCGCGATACTTCACCGCTGGCGGTCCTTGCTTGAAAATCCCCGGTCGGAGGGCGAGGAAACTCTTCCGTTTTGGCGGCACGTCGGCCCACCAATACCACGGCGAAACGCCGATCCATTCGGAGAGTTGATAGATGCCGAAAATGGTCCCGCGCCGGTCGCTGCCGGCAATGACCAGCGCGGCGTCCACGCCGGGCAGCGGATGGCGCACCACTTGCAAAATGAAGCTTTCCCACGCCCCGCGCACGCCGTCGAGGTCCAGCTTGCCCTCCGCCGCCAAACGGTCAATGGCCGGACTTTGGCCCAGGGCGCCGACGATAACGAGATTTTTTTCGTCTCCCGGATCTTGCCTGACCGCAGGTTTAATGCCGGTGACGCGGGCCACGTCGTCGGCCAAATCCCCCCCCGCGCGGAGGACGGCGCGGTCGTTATTGGTCTGGATGAAAATGGGGGTCGCGTTTCGTGAATCGCCAAGGACGAAGACATCCGCGCCGGGGGATTCCGCCAGGGAAAGCTGGGCGAAGGCGGGCCGGCTCGGCAACAGCAGCGGCGCCAGGAGCAGAAGGCTGAAAATTGAAAGCAGAGGGCGCCGCCCCGCATGGTTTGCCTGGATTTTGGCCTTTTGCCTCATCATGTCCCAAAAGAAGCAACTTGAATGTGCGGTCATGATTTGCTTGAGGGGAGGGGACGTTTGAGTTGGAGGAGCATCTCTTGCTCGCTCCTGGTCCACCGGCTTTGGGCGAGGACTTTGGCGACTGCCTTGGCGGTGGCGGCGTCGTCCGCAGTGCGGCGCACGGCTTGCGCCCAGCGATAGGCGATTTCATAACGATCCGGATCGCAGGCGGAGGCTTTTTGGAGGAGGGGAAGGGCGCGCGGCCAATCATCCTGGCGGATGAATTGATTGGCTTGCTTGAGAAGCTTTTGGGCTTCGGCCTGGGAGTAGATGCGCGGTTTGCCTTTGAGGGCGGCGGCCAAGGCGGCGGACATTCGCGCGAACCGGGGGAAGAGGACTCTTTTGGGGGGCGCAGGTGCGGGCGGGAGGATCTCGCACGCGGCTTCCCAGCACATTTCTGCGTTGCCCCAATCTTCTTGCGCCAGCTTGAGCCAGAGATGGTCGTGGTGGAGGGTTTCCTCAACTTGGTAGGCGCCAGGAGGAATGGTTTTATAGAGGGAGCGGTCATTGGCCGCGGGTGGGAAGAGGATCAACTCATGCTCGATGCTCAGGCGGCGGATTCCACGGGCGGGCGGGCGGGACGCGGGCGGCTGATGTTTTTCGAGGAGGGCAAGAAGTTCCATGACGGCCAATTGCTGCTGGGTGGTCTTGCTCAGTCCAATCAATTGGACAAGCGCCGCGGAAGTATCGTCAATGTCGCCAATGTGGTAGAGGAGTTTGGCCTTGAGGAGAATGGCTTCATAAGTGGGTTTGTGGTTCTGGAAGAGTTTGTCCAACCCGGCCAGGGCCTCGCGATTCTGGTCATCGTCAATCAAATCTCGAATGGGGCGCAAGGCGATGGCCTCCTCGGCGGGGGTCCAATTCTGGGGATCCAGGAAGTTGGAAAGACGCGCGCTGAAGAGGAACGCGATATTCGGGGAAAGGATGAACGCCATCACCGCGATGAGGACGAAGCAGGCGGTTCCGCTGGCGGCGTCCGGCAAACCGCCTGCCGGCACAAGATGAAAAAAGAGGATCATCAAGCCCGGAATGGCGACGAGTTGGAACGGGCGCAGATGACGCAATTCCGGCGGCCAGGTGAGATAATAAGCGATGAGCAAACCCAGGCCGGCCACCAGGAGATGAGAGAGGATCGAGTGCATCGCCGGGAGGATTATTTGGTCGAGGCAAGGAGGGATAAAGCAAAAAATTGTTTGGGCGACCGCGCGCGGAAGAGGCGGCGGCGGCGACTTTTTCAACCGAGGCTCAGAGGGCGAGGAAGTTTTTCAATATCTGGCGGCCATTTTCCGTGAGGATGCTTTCGGGATGGAATTGGACGCCCCAGATGGGGAAGGACTTGTGCCGCACGCCCATGATTTCGCCTTCGTCGGTTTGGGCGGTGATTTCCAGGCATTCGGGCAGGGTGTCGCGTTTGATGACCAGGGAGTGGTAGCGGGTGGCGGCGAAGGGGTCAGGCATGCCTTTGAAAAGGTCGCGCCCGTTGTGTTTGATGGGGGAGGTTTTCCCGTGCATCATGCGGTAGTTGACCACCACTTCGGCGCCGAAGGTATGGCCGATGCACTGATGGCCCAGGCAAACCCCCAAGAGCGGCAGACGCGGCCCGAAGGCGCGGATGATGTCGTTGGACAAGCCGGATTCGCGCGGCGAACACGGCCCGGGAGAAATGAGGATGCGCTCCGGGTTGAGTTGGCGGATTTGGTCAATGGAAACCTGGTCGTTGCGGCGGACTTCCAGGGCTACTTGCATCTCGCCCAGATATTGGACGAGATTGTAGGTGAACGAATCGTAATTGTCTATGACCAGGATCATGTTTCCAGAGAGAGTCTAACGCAAACCGGTGAGAATAAAAGACGAAACAAGGAGCGGATGAGCAAGTTGCCGCAGGCCGGAACGGTTCGATGAAAAAAACGGAGAAAACGGAGAAATCGGAGGTTTGAAATGGAGAGATTTTGTCCGGGAAGGGGCAAAAAGCGACAAGCTGATTTATTTGCAACTGTTTGCATAAGAGCAATCTACAAGATGGAATGTGAACCGATGATTGGGTTAAAGATGAGTAATATGAGTTGTTTACTAGGGTTTGAAAAGCTCAACTGGCGTTTTGGGGTTCAAAAAAAACGCGGCGAGGCGCGGTTGGCGGGGTTCACGGCGTGTTGACGGGCTGAGCCAGGGTTGTGAGGGGCAATTGGCCGATAGCCAGCATTGCCCAGACGCGCGATGTCATTGTGTAATCCAGTCCGACAACTTTCAATAAAAGACGACACAATGTCGTAAGAGTTAACAGTTTATGAAGTGTTTTCGAGTGCCATAGATCTTGCTTAAGATTGAATAATGTTAATGTATTATGTTTAACGTGAATTGTTTAAGACATTAGCACGGATCACTTAATTCGCCCCTGTCTGAAATGTGGCACCTGTTATGCTAGTTTAATGTTTGCATAAATTGCGGTCTAAAAAGCAAGAAACGATCAGACAGCGATAAGAGGTTTAGACCATATGAACAGACTAAAGAACGGACTGTTTGTTACTGTCTTGTGCGGTGTCGTATCCCTCGGCTTGGCGCAGATGGCAGATGCCCAACTGGTTCAAAATGGTGGTTTTGAAACGACCACGACAAGCCCTAATACGGACACAAGCCGAGGGTCCGGCCAATTGGGTTACGATATCAACGCAAGCGACTGGACAGTCGGCCCACCCTCGGCAGTCACCAGCCCATACTCATACGATTTCTTGTTCGCTTCCGGCGCCGCCGAAAGCACCGGAGCGTTGGGTTAAGAACATTAAACAGGTCACGAAGGCAACGAAGGCATTTCTTCGCGGCCTTGGTTTGCTTCTGTTCAGAGTTCGTTAAATCTCTGCGAACCGCGGCAGAAAATGAGATATGAAAGCATCAAGTGCATACGCCAGCAAGAATCACACATTTCAGATCGCCGGGTTTACAAAATCCGCCGGCGAAATGACAGGCCTGCGCTTCCCCCAGGCCAGTTCAAAGACCAAAGTCGGATTAGCTCCATTCGTTGGCTGGCCATCCTGGTTGAGAGCGGCAACATCGGCGGGCCTCCGGCTCTGGAGCCGATGCAAACGGCATCTGCCAGGGCTGATGCTTTGGCCGGGACTTTTGGTGGCCGTTGCCAATGGCCAACAACAAACGCAGTGGTGCCCGTCCTTTTCGGATACGAGCTGGCCCTGCAACGTCGAGGGGCCGCCCGCAGCCTGCAGTGACCCGCCGGCGACCTACACCATCACAAACGGGACATTCGACACCACAAAGATGACCTGCCCCAGTAATTCGGTTGCAAATGGGGCCATCGCGCATGTTCGGATGGAATCCACACCGATTGGAGAGGTGGTGGTCTTTTCTTTTTCGAGCCTTTCGATTACGGGACCCGTTCAGGCACAAGGGAGTCACCCGATGGTTCTTGAGGCGTGCCAGAACATCAGCATTACTGGAACAGTGGCCGTTCTGCCGGGTAATCTCGGAGGGGGGAACAATGGCGAGGGGGGCCTGGCCGGATCGGGCGGGGCAGGCCAGTCCGTGGCCAACGGCGGAGCCGGCGGTCTGGCTTTTCCGTTTGGCCCTTTGCCACCTCCTCTTCAGTTTGCGGATTTGGTGCCTGGAGGCGTGGCGGGAACGGCCGGAGCGTTCGGAGGAAACGGCGCTATGGGGGTTGGTGGAACCATTGGAGGAATTGGCGCCCCCGGCTTAGGCGGGGGCCAAGGAGGGCCGCCTGGCGGACCGGGTTATAGCGGCGCTCAAGACACAGTCTTCTACGCTTCTAACGGGCAAAACGGAGGCGATGGCGGGCCAGGCCTGGCCGGCACGAATGGGACGCCAGGCGGAGCCGGCGGGGTTGGTTTCGCCGGTTTGGCCGGTTTCCAGGGCAGCCCAGGGGTCAATGGAGCGGCTGGCAACAATGGCGGGCCCGGTTTTCGCGGAGGCGTAGGTTTCGGCGGCGGACCGGCCGGGGTCGGTGGTTTGGGTGGTCTGGGTGGTGGGGGCGGGAACGGGGCGATCGGTGTCGGCGCCGGTGGTCCGGGAGGAAACGGTGGAGCGGCGGGAG
>JBEKOF010000287.1:0-6487 GCA_049522055.1 Verrucomicrobiota bacterium
AGCCTTGAAGAGGAAACGCTCCGAAATGAACCATTGACCCCTCAAGCCGAAAGGAACTATGAAATAAAGACGAAAGCTCGCTTGACAATTCCCATAGCAGGGACGCCTCGCCGAGGCGTCCGCTTCGACCGTCCAGCGTGTCAAATAAAGCCCGATCTTCCCCTCCGCCGGATAAAACACCTCCGTCCCGCAATGCCGGTAAAACTTCAGCAGCCACGGCACCCGCGCCACCACATCCTCCGCGTGTACCACCCGAAACGACCTTCCCCCAGTCGCGCGTCATACCATCGGGCCCACGCCCCGTTCCCCACCCGCGGCTGCCCAAACGAATACATCCCCGCGATCGGCCCCATCTCCTCCTGCGCCTCCCACCACACCGCCGCTAGCATCGCCAGCGCCCCGCCCAGCGAACGCCCTGTCAAGAATATGTTCCCCTTCCCCAGCCGCTTCAGCCTCTCCCGCAATGCGCTCATCACGCTCTCATACGCCGCCTTAAACCCCTCATGCACCTCCATCCCCGACGCCTCCCCCGGCCGGAACGGAACCCGCCGCGCCTCCAGGTCTGTCAACCAATTCCTCAAATCCGCCGTTCCTTGGAAGCACACGATTACAAACCCCTCGCCCGACGCCGCCATCACCCGCGTATCCGTGCCCGCGTCCTCGATCACCTCGCAATCCTCGCATCCTAGTCCTGCCGCCCAGCCGTTAATCATCTCCCGGTCCCCATAGACCGCCCGGGCTGCCGTCACCAGCGTCCCCGCATTTACCCGATCATACCTCTTCTCAATCGCCGGACTCATAATTCCCTCATCCTTTTTCCTTCATCCTTGCACTGCTCTCCGCGAGAAATCGTCTTGCTCAATGACAAATTTTCAATTCAGACCCGCCGCTTTGCTTGCGGCGTCAGCCGGGCTGCCCCTTCCCCATCCTCCGCAGGCTTGCCGAGGCGTCCGCCTGACTTCTCCTCCTCACTTCACCGCCGCCCCGATCACATTCCCCACCGCCGTCCCGCCTGACGCTATGATCGCCGCCGCGTTCGTATTCACCGTCGCCTGGATATTCCCCACCGAAAAAGTGGAGGCTCCTCCCAGTGCCGTTTGGTTCGTATGATAACTGGCGATCTGCGTCGCCACCGGATCCGCCAGCAGCGCCGTCCCGCCGCCGTGATGATTCTCCGACCACACCTCGTGCTGCGCGATCGTCCCCGCCTCCGAGTAAGTCCACAGCTCGTGGACGATGCATTCCTTCTTGTGCGAAGTCACGCAGCCCGCCCCCATCTCATCCGCCGCCACCGCCGCCACTACCTTCAATACTAATTTAACTTTCACGTTTATAGTGAATCACACTTTTCGAAATTTGTCATTCCCACGGTGGTAACGATTTTCATCCAAAAAAAGACCCCTAAACCGCCGTCAACACCCTGTAAAAAAGGGCTGTCGTCCGGGTCGGGGCCGAAATGGTCAAAATCCAAAAATGAAAATAGTTTTCCCAAAACCCCGTTTTGCCTGCCAAACACCCCCTTTTTTACCCCTTTTTTCCTGTAAATACTATTTAATGGCGCCGCCCGACCCCTGCCAACCCCCCGTAAAAAAGGGCCGCCGCCCCATTCCGCCGCTCCCTTCATTTTTGCCCTTTCACCGCCCGTTTCGCCCTCCCTCCCCTCCCAAACCTCCGATTTCTCCGATTTCTCCGATTTTTTCCCCGCCCTCATCCTCATCCCGATCAAGCCCCCTCCTCATCCGTGTCATCCGTGGTTCAATTACGGTCTGGAGACGACTCTTGCGATAACCGATGACAAATTCTCAATGACCAATTCTCAATTGAAACGTCCGAAATCTTAAAGCGCTTCTTTCCCGAAAGGAGTCACACCAAAAAGTCAAACGCACCCGCCTCATTCTTCGCGTGTGCAAATCGTGTGCAAATGTTATTGCGCCTCCGCCCCGGCAAAATAGAATCCCATCCATAAACTTTCTATGGATGCCGCGCCTATTCCCCCTCCCTCGCCCGAGGCCCCTGCGCCCGAGCCTTCCTCCCTCACAGACCGCCTCACCGGCGTCATCACCGGCCCCGCCAAAGTCTTTGAAGAAATCAAAGGCGCCCCCGTGCGTGCCTCCAACTGGCTCGTGCCATTGATCCTCGCCTGCCTGGTCTCGGCGGTTTACTGCGCCGTCGCCTTCTCCCAGCCGGCCATTTTGCGCGGCCTCCAGGAGCAGCGCGACAAGGCCATGCAGAAACAAGTCGCCGCGGGCAAAATCACCCAGGCGCAGGCAGACCAGGCCGCCGCCCTGACCGAGCGATTCATGACACCCGCCATCATGAAAACCTTCGGCGCTGCCTCGGCCATGCTCGCATCCGTGGCCGGCCTTTTTCTCATGGGTCTGGTGCTTTGGCTCGTGCTTAAATGTTGCCCGGCCGCCAGGCTTTCTTACATGAAAGTCATCGAAATTTGCGGCCTCTCCTTCGTGATTGACGTCCCCCAAAAGCTCCTCCGCAGTTGGCTCGTCCTCTGGAAAGAAAACCTCCTCGCCACCGCCAGCCCCGCCCTCTTCCTCGCCAATCCCAGCGCCACCAACAAAACCCATCTCCTTCTCTCCATGCTCGACGTGGTGGATTTCTGGTGGCTCGCCGTTTTGAGCCTCGGTCTCAGCAAAGTCGCCTCCATTCGCTATCGCAACGCCGCCTTCCTCACCTTTGCCGTCTGGTTCGGCTTCCGCATTCTCGCCGTGCTCTTGACGCCCTCCCAATCCTAGGCCCGCGCCAGGCCCATCTTCAATAGACACACTTCAGTTCAATCACCTGGCCGCACGTGCATTCAATGCGGATCGAGGTGACCACTTCGCCCTGCCGCTGCAAAGTGATTTTGGCATCGGCGCAATCTCGCAATGCCCGCGTCGTGGAGGTGGAACCATTGCAGGCCGGCGGCGTATTCGCCGCTCCCCGGGTTCCCGCCTTGAATTCAAGCGCGGTGAATCCATTTCCCTCTGCCGGGTTCGCAACCGGCGCCAGTGGAACAAAAGTGTCGGGCATGGGACCCTTATTTTAAAGTCGGCTGTTGGCGCCGCGCAGATTCAGCAACACCGTCACGCGCCGGTTGCTCCCATCGGTCGCCAGCCGGTCCGGCATCGGCACCGTGTCCCCGTAGCCGGCCACTTTCATGATCTGCCAGTTGCCGACCCCGCTCGCGATCAGTTTCCGCCGCACCGCCCCGGCGCGATCCGTCGAAATCTCCCAATCCCCGTAATCTTGCGATATCGGCGGATTTCCCCTCTCGGTGTGCCCTTCCAATTCCACCAAAAAATTCGTCGAGCGCGATACCTCCCACGCCAGCGTCGAAAACACCCAGTCCCCGTAGGGTGTGAATCGCGTGGATTGCGGCTCAAATATCGGCTTCCCCGCCCGGTCAAACACATTGATGCGGATGCCGTCCGACGTCATGTCCAATTTGATCGTGTCCTCATCCTGCTCCTGGAAATCCGACTGCAACGATTTCATGAAATCCTGGTTCATCCGCCTCAAAAAATTCAACTCCACCACCGACGCCGAATCAAAATTCCCAGTGCTGCTTTTCAACGCCAGCGTGTTGGTGCTCGGGATCAGCCCGGTCGAGTCCTTGGTGATGGACGAAAATGGATTCCGAAACGCCCGCTCCACCGCCTCCTTGATCCGCTGATCCTGCGAGCTGAGCCACAGCACAATAAATAGCGCCATCATCGCGGTCACGAAATCCGCATAAGCCACTTTCCAGGCGCCGCCGTGATGTCCTTTATTTGCCATACTCTGTTCCGCCTTCTATTTTGCCTGGGCCGGCTGGTTCAAAGCCTTGAGCATCGTCTCCAGACCGTCCGCGCTCGGTTTGACTTCCCCGGGCAGCCCCCGCCGGGCCACCTCCACCGCCATGATCGGAGACATCCCGCCCGCAAAGCCAATCACCGACGCGGCTATGCACCGGATATAAGCCATGTTCGCCAGATTCATAAACTCGATGTTCACCGCCAGCGGATTCATGAAACCGTAGGAAATAAAAATCCCCAGAAATGTCCCCACCAGTGCCGCTCCCACTTTCTCCCCGATCTGGTTGATCGGCCCGGTGATCGAGGCCATCGTGAGCACTATCCCCAGCACCGCCGCCACGATCCCGAAGCCCGGCATCGCGTCGGCCGCCTTGGTCAGCACGCTCACCGGCCGTTCATGCTCATCCTCCATCGCCTCCAGTTCGATTTCCAGCAGCATCTTCAGATGGTCCGGCTTGATTTTCCCGTCTATGATCGGGCGCAATCCGTTGCAAAGAAACTCCATCGCATTCTTGTTCTTTTGGAAGGACGGGTACTTTACAAATATGCTGCTCGTCTCCGGATTCATCACATGCTCTTCCAGCGCCACCATGCCGCCGCGCCTTCCCAGCATGAACAATTCATACAGCGCCTTGAACAATTCATCGTATGCCCCCTTGCTGTGCGGCGTCCCTTTCATCGCCGACACCAGCTTCCTGAAAAGATCCACCAGCACAGGCCGCGGCGACATCACCACTATCGCGCCCGTGGCCGCCCCGACGATGATCACAAACTCCGCCGGATGCACCAGCGCCAGCGGGTTGCCGCCCGACATCATGAAGCCCCCGATCACTGATCCCAAAACAATGAATGCTCCAAGCAGGATAATCATGGCTCATCTCACAACGGATTCTCGAAAAAATCCGGGTCTTCCTTTCGCAACATGGCTTTGATCGCCAATATCGCCTGGGAGTGAATCTGGCAAATGCGCGATTCGGTCACCCCGAACGCCTCGGCGATTTCCCTCAGCCTCAGGTCTTCAAAATAATACAGCGCCAGTACTTTGCGCTGCATCTCCGGCAATTGCTCCAAACGCCGCTCGATCAACTCCGCCATTTCCCGCGTCGCCGTTTGCCGGTCCGGGTCGCTCTGCGAATTATCCGGGATGAAATCATAGGCCGAACTGTCCCCCTCGCTGTTTTGCGCGCAATCCAGGCACACATACGTCGCCGGACGCACTTCCTGGAGCAGCTCCTCGTAATCGGCCAGCGACATTTTCAGCGCCTTGGCCATCTGCGCCGCGTCGGGCGCCTCCCCGTGCCGCTGCGTCAATTCCTGCATCACTTTTTCCAGCTTCCGCGCCTTTTCATGCACCGAGCGCGGCACCCAGTCCAGGCGCCTCAATTCGTCGAAAATCGCCCCGCGAATTCGCACCCGCGCGTAGCTCTCGAACGAACAGCCCGCCTTGGGGTTGAACCGCCGCACCGCGTTGAGCAATCCCACCAGCCCCGCGCTGTAGAGATCATCCACATTCACGTGCGCCGGCAGCGTCATCGCCAGCCGCCCCACCACCGTCCGCACCAGCGGAAGATGCTGTTCGACCAGGCTGTTTTCCAGCGCGCTGCCCGGACCCGATCGGGAATATAGACGCCAGATGTCCTTCTGCGCGCGGCGGTTTTTGGCGCGGACAGTTTCGGCCGCGGGTGTCTCACGGTCGCAAAGAGCGGAACTCATGTTTTAGAGGGTTTTGATATGGACGAAGTTGGAAATGCCGGGGGGGTGCTGTTCTGCCGTTCCACTACCGTGTCTTTCAGGTTCTTCTGCCAGGCCCGTCCCCACCAGCCCATCAGCCAGCCTCCCGCGTAGGCCCCCAGGCAGCCATGCCACAGGCAAAATGTCCACGAGTTCTCCTGCGCCCGACTGAAAAACAGCCCGATGCCAAACCCCAAGGCTCCCCCCAAAAGCAGCAATAATTTCATAGCAACACAAAGTCATTTCCTCATTAGCAGGAGCGTTGCCACCTTTGCCGCGGGCTTGCGAAAACCCCAAAAACCCTCTGCTTGCTGGAAAAATTGTGCCCGGAGTCTTTTGAGACCGCGCCTCTCCCGGAAGTTCCGGGCATATTTTGCCCGGTTCCATCACGGTCTGAGTAATTTGTGCCTAACAGCCTGAAGCAGCCGCTTCCCTCACTCTTTCCAAAATCACTTCCGCGATCAGCGCCTCGCTCCCCACGCTTGCCGTGTACCAGAGCCGTTTGCCTTGGTGTTCGGTCGGATTTCGCCACGTCGCCTGCCCTTGTCTTAATCGCTCCCGCACGACCGATTTGGGCGCGCCCAGCATCACGGGAATGTCTTCAAAGGAATGCAGGCCGTCGCTGATAAAAAATGGCGTCATCACCAGGTTTTTCATTTCCGCCAATTGGTAGCAGTCCCCCACCCGCGGCTCTTCCTCCATGAAGACGGCAAAAACTTGCGCGTAAAGGTTTTTCGCCCGGATCAGTTCCACCTGTTGCTCGATGGCCTTGCGCGAGTTCTCGTTGTTGCCCGTGCCGTGCCCGGCAATGATCAGCGTCGTCTGGGCCGGTTGCGGCGCGCGCGGAAAGGGAAACCTCTCCACGATCTCTCGCGCCCGCGCCAGCAGCACTTCGGTCATGCTCGGATGCGTTCCCACCGGGGCGCAGTAATACAGCGTTTGCGCCCCGCGCTGTTGCGTGCGCG
>JBEKOF010000288.1:0-6397 GCA_049522055.1 Verrucomicrobiota bacterium
GAACCAGGCCGTCTTTGATCGCGAAGGGGTCGAAATCATCGGCGTGATCCTCAACAAGGTCCTCCCCGAAAAAATCGAGTTCATCTCGGAGTTCGCGCGCCGCGGCCTGAAACGCAAAGGCCTGGAACTCCTGGGCGTTGTTCCCTACTGCGGCATCTTGACCCGCCCAACCATGGATTTCATCCGCGAGGAATTGAAGGCCGATTGCTTGAATCCGGAAACCCAGTCGCAAAACCTCGTGGACAGCGTGGTGGTGGGCGCGATGAGCGTGGAGAATGCCATCCGCCTCTTCAAGCACGGCGTCCTGGTCATCACCCCCGGCGACCGCGTGGATATTCTCATGGCCGCCGCGACCTCCGTCACCAACCCCAGCCAGCAACTGGCCGGCGTCATCGTCACCGGCGACTTCACGCACCAGACCGCCGTGACCAAGATCATTGAAAAACTCCCCTTCCCCGTCCTGCGCGCCGATGAGGAAATATACGAAGTGGCCTCCGCGGTGCATAACCTCATTGTCAAAACCCGCGCGGCGGACACCGAAAAGATTTCCCTCATTCGGGACATCATCGCCACCCATGTCGCTGTGGACAAAATTTTGAGCGCCCTATAAAATAACTCCTCCAAAAAATGAGCCTGCCCTTTGCCTTAAACCCGGCGCTGGAAAACCTCCCGGTCTATCAACCCGGCCGTCCGATTGAAGAGGTGGCCCGCGAACTGGGCCTGCCCGCCCGCGGCATCATCAAACTGGCCTCCAATGAAAACCCGTTTGGCCCTGCCCCGTCCGCCCTCGCCGCCCTGAAAAGCGCCGGCAAAAACGTCGGGCTTTATCCCGACGGCAACGCCTTCTATCTCAAGCAAAAACTGGCCGCCCGCCTGGGCGCCAGCCCCGCCAACCTCGTCCTGGGCAACGGCTCGAACGACATTCTCGAACTTCTCGCCCACGCCTTGTTGGCTCCCGGGGCGGACGCGGTGATGTCCGAGTATTGCTTTGTGGTTTACCCGCTGGTCACCCGGCTTCTGGGCGCCAATCCCATCACCGTTGCCGCCCGCCATTACGCCCACGACCTGGCAGCCCTGGCCAAAGCCATCACCCCCGCCACCAAAGCCATCTTCATCGCCAACCCCAACAATCCCACCGGCACACTGGCGCCGGCCCGTGAAGTCCTCGAATTCCTCGAACAGGTGCTGCCCGGCGTCGTGGTCATCATGGACGAGGCCTACCTCGAATTCCTCGAGCAGCCGCTGGACCTGGTCCCCCTGGTCCTGCGCGGCGAAAAGCCCAATCTGATTCTGCTCCGCACATTCTCCAAAATTCACGGCCTGGCCGGCTTGCGTTTGGGCTACGCCATCGGCCACCCCGAACTCATCGCCGCGCTGGAAAAAATCCGCCAGCCCTTCAACGTCAACTCCCTCGCGCAAGCCGCCGGCCTGGCCGCGCTGGACGACGGCGGGCACGTCCAAAAAACCCGCCAGAACAATTTCGCCGGCCTCAAGTTCTTCGAGGAGGCCTTGCGCGAAATGGGCGTGGAATTTGTTCCCAGCCACGCCAATTTCATCCTTGCGCGCGTCGGCGACGGCAAGGGCGTTTTCCAGGCCTTGCAATCCCGCGGCATCATCGTCCGTCCCATGGACGGTTACGGTTTGCCCGAGTGGCTGCGCATCACTATCGGCCTCCCCCGCCAGA
The DNA here is from genome assembly GCA_049522055.1 of Verrucomicrobiota bacterium. Classification (GTDB taxonomy): domain Bacteria; phylum Verrucomicrobiota; class Verrucomicrobiia; order Limisphaerales; family Palsa-1400; genus JBEKOF01. The sequence goes on from JBEKOF010000288.1 coordinate 1,685, forward strand.
ACCACCGCTGCGCCCGTGCGCTAAAAACCATCCTGCGCCGAAAGGCCTGACGCCCCGGCGGGTTTCTGCTTTCCGGGGAGGGCAAAATGAGGGACTGGCGAAAAATCGGAGAAATCGGAGAAATCGGAGGTTTCGGAGACGTGGGCTTGGATTGTCAGGTTGTGGGACAAACGGCCCCGCCGCCCTGACATTGTGTCAAGTATATCTATTGCAATTGTTGACTGAGGGCGTGACCGTCACAGAAGGTGAAGCCGCAACCGCCGGCGGGCAGGGAGGAGGGATGAGCGATCCCAATGGCGGAAGCATCCGTCATGTCCTGCTTCGTTCCGGGTAAGAGCCGGATGCCAGGCCATTTCTGCCGCGAAGAATCCGCATTGACCCGCCCCTGCCCTTTGACTGATCGGGACGCAAAGGGTTTGTGGCTACGGCCCGAAATTGGGCGGACCCACTGCCCCGGCAGTGTTGGTCGTTATGATTGCAGGATTGGCAGCGGTCGCGATAAGACCACCCAAGGTTCCTTTCTGCGCGAAGATCTGAAAAAACTGGCGCGGGGCGCCGGTGGTATTGGTGAACCAGGCGGATACGGGGAACTGTCCGGGCACCGTCGCCACGACGGAGAGGGAGGCAGGGTCGGCACCGGCGAGGACCTGGTAGGTGAAATCGGCACTGGAAGGCCAACTGAGCCGGCCGACGGCGGGATCCCAGACGGAGAAATCCGCGAAGTAAGGTATATTGTTGTTAACAGTCGGGTCCGTCCCCATGATTTGTTCGCGCATGTTGGAGTAGCCGTCGTGGTCGGGGTCGTCTTTGGGCCCCTGCTTGAGGCTGCCGAAATATTTCATCTCCCAGTTGTCGTCCAGGCCGTCGGCATCGGTGTCAACTATTGGAACGCCTTCAATGGAAAGAGCCAGGCTTTTCACCAGGCCGATGTTGCCGGCCCCCTCATCGCTGACGCAGGCCGTCCAGGCGCCGGCGCTGCTTTCAAAGAAATGGTGGGTCGAATAGTAAGTCCAGTCGGCGGGACCGGGATTGGTGTCGGCGTTGTAGGCTTGGAGGACGCTGCGGGTGCCCATGGGAGAAAGGAGGGTGATGCGCAAGTTGCCGCGGATCTGGTTGTCGGCCTTGACTTCCAGGCCGACGTGTTCGCAGATGAGGGTGTTGGTGACCGTAAAAGTGTAGTTGGTGGAATTGAGAAAGATTTGCGCCAGAGCGAAGGCGTTGGTTTGGATGAGATTTGCCAGATTTGTTCCATCTGTATTGCCGATAAAGACGGCGGGGATGGGGACAAAACCAGTGTTTCCCATGATGAGGAGTTGGTCGCCGCCGGGGGCGGTGGTGGTGCTGGCATTGGTGGGGAAATTATAGACAACGGCAAAGGCGGCGCCCGCCTGGGCGGCGTAAGTGAGTTGCTGGGCGAAAGTGCCTGTGCCGCGCTCGATCAGGGCGGCCTGGTTGGTCAGGTTGAGGGAAATCGGCGCCGCCGCCACTCCGACATTGACCAGAGGCAAGGTGGGCGTCGGGTTATCGGCATGGGGGCCGAGGTCGGGGAGGCAATGAATGGACATCAAATTGGCCGGGATGCCCACACCGGAGATGAGCACACGCAAACCGTCGGGAGGAATGGCCGCGGAATTGGTGGCGAGGAGGGTGACGTTGGTCATGGGCGGACGGTTGGGCCAAGAGCGGGCCAAAGTGACCGCGACACCGGCATCGGGCACGCCAAAACCCTGATTGTGACTGACGATGAACCCGGCGCCGTTGGTGACCAGATCGGGATCGGCAAAATCGAACTGACGCGCGGAAAAAACCAGGATTTGCTGCACATCGCGATAGGTCAGAGTGGGATTGACGGAAAGCAGGAGGGCGGCCACGCCGCTGATGAGAGGAGCGGAGGCGGAGGTGCCGCTGAACCCCAAGGCGTCGAAAACGTAATCGTTCAGGTCCTGGTAAGGCGGGAAATAATTGAGAGTGTCCACGCCATCGGTTCCGAGGAGGTCGGTGGTGAACAGACCATAAAAGCTGTTGGTCGCGTTTGCGCTGGCGGTGTCTCCACTGGGCGCGGAAACAAGGACGCAGGCGCCCGGTTCGCTGTAACTGGCGACCCGGCCATCAAACCGCATGGCCGCGACGGCGATGACGCGCGGATCAGAAGCATAAGCGGAATCGTCGGCATTATCTCCCAACAAGCGGCCATTGGCGGCGGAGCGAACCATGATGACGCCCAGGCCGTTGCGCCCAAAGGTGAGGGCATTGGAAATGCCGATTTGTTCCAGCAAGGAAGGCCCGCCTTGGGTGACGGCGGTGTCTTCCAACCCCCAACTATGATTTTGCACGGCCACGTTGTTAGACTCGTATTGGTACATGTCCAGGAGTTGTTCATCGGCCGCCAGGTTGCCGGAGTCGTCAAATATGACCCAACTGGCCAGTTGGGCGCCGGGGGCCACGCCGGTCATGCGGAAGTTGTCAATGGCGGCGGCGACCAAGCCGGCCACTTCGGTGCCGTGGGCGGCGGTGGCGTCGCGCGCGACGGGAAGGGCATTGCTGTTCTGCAAAAAGAAATTGGTATTCGGTCCGTTGACGTTGTTCGACAATTCTTGATGGGCCATCTCAATGCCCGTGTCCCCCAGGGCAACGGTGACGCCCTGGCCGAGAGTCCAGGGCCAGGCGGCGCGAACATTGAGGTCCGGGCCGACGCTGGAGCCGTCTGGATTGCGGTTTTCCAGGTACCATTGCTGGTCAAAGAGGGTGTCGGAGGGCAGCGGCGCATATGCGCCGTGCAAACCCGCATGGCGGCGCATGACGGGATAGCTGGCGAGGACCTCAGGCAAGGCCGCCAGAAGGTGGGCCTGTTGGGCGGCCAACCAGGCATTGGGGGCCTGAAGGATAAAAGTGTCCGGGGTGACGGTGCGGGAGAGTTGCAGATCGGCGCCCGCGATCAAGGCCGGGAGATCGGCGGGATTCTTCAAACGCAAGACAACGCGGCTGCCGAGTTGAATGAAATTGGTGGCGCCGTCGTCGGGCCGCGCTCGGAGCCATTGAGGGTTTCCCGCTTTGGCCAGAAGATCTGGCGAGGGTTCATCCGCGCCGCAGCCCAGGAGTTGAGGTGTGCGAAAAACAAAGTGGTGGCGCGTGCCGCCCAGGTAAGTTGTGCCATGGAAATTGCCGTCGCTGCCCTGCGCCAGCGATGACTGGGGATTTTCCGCATTGGTGGCAGCCGAGAATGAATGAAGGTTGGTTACGATCACGCCGGGCTGGGCGTTGGCGGCCAGCAAACCGGCCAGCAGGAGCAGACCCAGGAACCAACCGGCGCGCGGGCGCGCCGCCAGATTATGGGAAAGGTTCAGGTCATTGATAATGGTGTCTTTTGAGTTCAGGTTCATTTTCAGTGCGCGGGCTGTTAGGCCCCCCGCTAACCAATGTGAGATTCCGGGGACAAAAGGGCAAGGTTCTTTTGCCATATTTGATTGAATCCAGATCGGGCCGGCAGGAGAATGCCAACCGCCTGCCGGGTAGCATCTTGCAAGAGGGAATTACTGAGGGAGAGAGGTCTCATGGAGGACGGGTGGCGGGGTTGGTCCAGTTGTAACTCCAGGAGTAATTCCACAACGATTGTAGTTTGACCAGAGCGGCGTGGCCGTCCACCAATCCCATGTTGATCGCGCCGGGCAAAGGGGTGCCGACCGGCAAATCCGTCGGCGCCGCGCCGGGTGCGTTCCACGCGTGACGCGGAATGGTGCAGCGCGCCATTCCATAGTCGCTGTAGGTGGGATTGAGAAGATTGCGCGCGGGAGGGTCGGTTGGATCGGTCGCCAAGTTGATCCAGACACAGTCCACGAAAACCGGGGTCGCCGCCGGGCAAAGGATGTTGGCCTGAGTGTGGAAGATGCCGTTGAGATCGGGTTGGACTCCATATCCGGGGCCGAAATCGGAATAAAGATAGGCATTGAAGCCGTAACTGCCCGCGATATTGGTCGTGACGTTGTCCGTCCAGACCCAAGCGCTGACGCAGCTTCCGGTGGGATTGACCGTGGAAACGGGCAGAGGACTCGTGAGCGGAGCCTCGGGGCAAAAGAGGCAAACAAAAATCTGAGGGGGTGGGCAGGATCCCCTAAAAAATGATCGCTCTGCTTCGGAGTTCGGGCTAAGAATACGCATTAGAACAAAGGCGCCAATATGAACAAATACGGCTTGAAGTTTCATCATCTTGGGCTGGCGGTAAGAAAACCCGAGGACACGATCAGGTGGTTGCTGGGCCTGGGATACGACATCGGCCGATCTGTCCGGGACGATCTGCAAAACGTGAACCTGGTCCTTTGCACCAGCGAGAACATGCCCTCCATTGAAATCATCAGCGAGACGGGAACACCCGGGCCATTGACGACGGTCCTGAATTTGAGCAGCACGAGGATCTACCATGTATGTTTTGAGACGCAATGCCTGGCGCAAACCTTGGAGGCGATCCAGCGCGAGGATCCTCACCTGACCATGATATCCGAGCCCAAACCGGCATTGCTGTTCGGCGGGCGGCATGTGTCCTTTTACCACGTTCAAGGGTTTGGGATGATTGAGATATTGGAAGCGGAACTGGGGCCTGACCCGAATGGCCCTTAGATAAGACCTGAGACTTTCTTGCCCAGGCATTTGCGTCGCTTCGGATGAGGCATGGTTTCAAACAACACTTGTCGGCTTAACCGTTGCATTTCCTTCAAGGTG
>JBEKOF010000289.1:0-6378 GCA_049522055.1 Verrucomicrobiota bacterium
AACGAAATGGAAGGAGCCAAAACCGGCGAAAACACCCGAACACGATTTTGGCCAAAACCGTCCCAACGCCTTGCAAATCAACGGGCCACCATCACGATTCCAGCATTGTGGGATGGCTGTGACAATGAGTATACAATAGGCCTGCCCTTTGTCGCTTGCGGAAACTCGGAAAGATAAAGCTCCGTCGCCTCTTTCAAATTGGCCAGGGCCTCTTCAAACGTCTTGCCCTGCGTGGTCGTGCCCGTTTCTGGGTTATGCGCCACCAGCCACTCCCTATCCGCATCGGGATATATCACGGCCGTAATATCCAGAGTCTTCTTTCGCGTCTTCATCGCTTGATGAATCTACAGGGCCGCACCGCGCACGTCAACGCTTCCCTGCTGGGCTTGTGATCGCGCCGGAATATACGCTTTGGACAAGCCCAGAGGGTTGTCTCGACGTTCCGCCGCAGAACCGGCGAGCAGTGGTGCTCGCTGTCCGGTTCTGCTCGTTCTATTGATGTTCAGCAGGTTGGGAATTGTCGGCGAAGGCCTGGATTCCCCTCCAATAAAACCGGCCATCGTGACACCGGCGGATCGCCGGTCCGCGGCTATTTGGCCATCACCACATCATTGGTTTCTTCGCGCGAACGCAGTTTGTCCTCCTCGATCTCCACCGGCGCAGCGTCGGCGGGCGCGGGCGCTTCGATGGGCTGGGGCTGTGGGTCGGCGGCGGCCTCGTCGGACTTGTGGAATTTGACGCTGACGATTTTGCTCACGCCCTGTTCCTGCATGGTCACCCCGTAGAGCACGTCGGCCATGCCGATGGTGCGCTTGCTGTGGGTGATGATGATGAACTGGGAGTGGACCAAAAAACGCTGCAACACGAGGATGAAACGGTTGATGTTCGATTCGTCCAGCGGCGCGTCCAATTCGTCCAGCACGCAGAACGGGCTGGGCTTGACCTGGTAAATGGAAAACAGCAGCGCCACCGCCGTCATGGTCTGTTCGCCGCCGGAAAGCAGCGAGATGTTTTGCAATTGCTTGCCCGGCGGACGGACCACGATGTCAATCCCGCATTCCAGGACATCGCCCTGGTCCACCAGAAGCAAGTCCGCCTTGCCGCCGCCAAAGACCTCCACAAACATCTCGCGGAAATTGGCGCGGATTTTCTCAAACGTCTCCACGAACATCTGGCGGGTCTGCGTGTTGATGCGGTTGATGACCTCCAGCAACTGCACTCGGGCCTGGGTCAAGTCGTCGTTTTGCTTCGTCAAGAATTGATGCCGCTGCTCGGTTTCCTCGTACTCCTCAATCGCCACCAGGTTCACCGGCACGATTTCCTCGATGCGCCTTTGCAGGGCGGAAATCTGTTCCGCCACCGCCGCCCAATCCGTCGCCACGCCGCTGGCGGCCATTTCCTCCGGGGTGAGGGTGTGGACCTTCGGCGGCCCTTCCTCGGCCAGGGTGATGGTGATGCATTCGCTGCGGATGTCCTCCAGATTGACCTGGTGTTTGTCGCGGATGCGTTCGCGCAGATTCTGGACGGCCATGTTTTTCTGGGCCAATTCCACTTCGGTGGCGCCGCGTTGCTGCTGCAAGTCGGCCAGGCCGCGCCGCTGCCCGCGCAAGGCCTCCTCCGCCTGGGCGATTTGCTCCTCCTCCCCCGCTTTTTGCGCCATCAGCTCCGCGATCTGGGCATTCACCTGGTCCCGCGTATGTTGCAAGGAATCCATTTTTTGGCGCGACTCGGCGATCTCCGCCTCCGCCTGGCCGTGGCGCTCGGTGAAGGACTGAATCTCGCGCCGCCGTTGCGCGGCCAAATGCCCCAGCTCGGCGATCCGTTGTTCGAGCGGTTTTTTCTGGTTGCTGAACGAAGCGCACAATTGTTCCTCCGTGGCCAGCGCCACTTTTGTTTCCGTCAACGCCGCATTGGCGGTCTCGCGCTGCTGGCGGAAATTCTCCAATGCGGCCGCCCATTCGGTCAGGCGGGCCTGGGCGGCCTGTTCCCGTTGTTCGAGCGCGCCGGCCTGGGTGGCCAGGTCTTGCCGCAGTCGCCGCCCTTCTTCCTCCTGCGCGGCCAGACTGTGGATTTCATAAACGACGGTCTCAATTTTTTGTTCGAGGACGCGGGAGGAATTTTGCAAGGCGTTGAATTCGCCCTTGCGCGTGGCGATGGCCACTTCCTGGGTGCGCAACTGCGTCTGCGCCTCCTGCAAGCCCGCCTGCAAGAGGGTTTGCTCGCTGTGGAGCGCGCCTTTGCCGCGGCCGGCTTGCTGCACGCGCTCGTGCAACGCCGCCGCCGAATTTTGCAATTCGGCAATTTGATTTTTGCGCCCCAAAATGGAAGAGGCCGCCTTGCCGCCGCCGTTGCCGTTGGCCTGGCCGCCCGTGAAAACTCCATGCCGGTCCAGCAATTCCCCCGCCGGCGTCACGAAGTCAAGCGCCCCGGCGCTCTGGCGCCACGCCGCCGCCGCCGCGGCCAGGTCCGGGGCGATGACGGCGCGCCCCAGCAAATCCTGGAGCAGCGGCTGGATGGACGCATCGGCTTCCACCACGCTCAGAGCCAAAGTCATGCCGGCAGGGACCGCGACCGGGGCGGAGCCGGCGCCACCGCGCAGTTCCAGCGCCGCCACGCTGGCCCGGCCGGACTTGCCGGTCCGCAGGCCATCGAGGATTTGGCGGGCCGAGTCCTCGCGCTCTGTCAACACTAATTGCAAATGGTGGCCCAGCGCCGCCTCCACCGCCGCGACGTGCCCGGCCGGAACGCGGATGCGGTCGGCCAGCAGGCCGAGCACATGCTGCGCGTTTTTCAGCGCCGAAAGCGCTCCCGCGCCAAAGCCTTCCCGCTCGGCGTCCAATTGTTCGAGGACGTGGAGCCGCGAGCGGTTTTCCGCCTGATGCCGCAGCAATTCGTCCAGATCCCGGGTCGCCTGCTTCAACTCCTCCTCAATCCCGCGGAGCCGCTCCTGGCGTTGCTCCAGTGTGCCGCGATGGGCCTGCGCGTGCAAAATTTCCGCCTCCACGCTCTCGGAGAATTGCCGCAGCCGGGCCGCCAGGCCGCCGCGTTCCTCCTCCAACTGCGCCTTTTCCGCCGAAAGTTTTTCCAGCCGGACGGCGTTGCCCTCTTTCTGCAAGTCCAGCGAGTTGATTTGGTTGCGCGCGCGGCTCAATTGCTGGGCGGCGGCGAAGGATTCGCCCTGGGCGTCGCGCAAGGCCTCCTGGGCGTCGCGCAACTGGTTTTCCACCGCCTGGAGCGCCTGGCGTTTGGACTGCAAGGCGCGCAGATGCGTTTGCACCGAGGCCGCCGAAGCCGCCTGCCGCCCGCTGACCAGCGCCAATTCCTGCTCCGCCACCCGCTGGCGTTCCTCGGCCTGCGCGATGTCGCCGGCGGCCTGGGCGTTTTGCCCCTGCCAGTCGCGCATCCGGTCCTCGTTGAACTGGATGCGGTTCTGGTGCCGTTCCATGTCCGCTTTGAGTTCCAGCCCCTGCTGCTGCGCCTGGCTGATTTGTTGTTCCCGGTCGGAAAGGTCGTCGCGCCGCCGCCCGATTTCATTTTCCTGGCGGAGCACCTTTTCGGAGAGGATTTCCGCTTCCGCGCGCGATTTTTCCAGTTGCCCCTGGCGCATCTGGATTTCCACCTGCAAGAGATCAAACTGGTGCCGCGCCAGTTGAGTGTCCAAATGCCGCAACTCCAGCATGAGCTGGTTGTAACGCCGCGCCTTGCCCGCCTGCCGTTGCAGCGAGCCGATCTGTCTTTTGACCTCGCGAATCAAGTCCGACACCCGCAACAAATTCTGTTCGGTCGCCTCGAGCTTGCGCAGGGACTCATTTTTTTGCGTCTTGAATTTGGTGATCCCCGCCGCCTCCTCAAAAATCATCCGCCGGTCCTCCGGCTTGCTGGACAAAATCTGCGTAATGTTGCCCTGCGCCATGATGCTGTAGCTGGACCGCCCCACCCCCGTGCCCATGAACAACTGCTGGATGTCCTTGAGCCGGCAAGGCGTTTTGTTCAGGAAATATTCGCTGGCGCCGTCGCGAAAAACCCGCCGCGTCAGCGTCACCTCGTTGTAAGCGATCTCCACTCCCGCCGCCGTCAGGTGGTCATCATCCACGCCGCCGATGGTCAGAGACACCTCGGCCATGCTCAGGGATTTGCGCGAATCGGTGCCGTTGAAAATGACATCCGCCATCGCGTCGCCGCGCAGGGCCTTGACCGATTGTTCCCCCAGCACCCAGCGGATGGCGTCGGAGACATTGGATTTGCCGCAGCCATTGGGGCCGACGATGGCCGTGACCCCCGGCTGAAAGTTTAGCGAAGTTTTATCCGCAAACGACTTAAACCCCAAAACCGTCAAATTCTTAAGATACATGGCTGGGGTGTAAGAAACCACATGCCAACGACAAAGTAAAGCAAAAAACCACCACATAATGTGGTCACCCTCCAGAATTATCCATGTAATGGACATGCCGGAGGGGGTGTTTTGCGTTTTCCGGTTGGTTTATTTGCCGAAGTGGCCGTGCATTAAGCACTTATAGATTTCAGCGGTAGCGGTAGAGCGTGAAGCGCTGAATGCCCATCTGCCGCTGGAGTTCGAACAGATTCTGCCCCTGCCCGGTGTCATCCCCTGCCAGCCGGATGCCGGGAACCCAACGGCCCTTGACAAAAGTGCCTTCTTCCACGGTGGCCAGTCCGGCAAGCGGAGGCCCCGGTGTGTTCGGAGAGAAGGTGACCTTTACGCCGCTGCCAGCGGCGAAGTATTCGTCAGGCCCCGTGGCAATGAAAACTGCCGCGCCAGGGGGTGGGGTTCCCGGCGGCGGTTCTCCGGCCATCAGCAACGGCATCGAGTAACATATCGGCCAAAAGGCGACCTGCAGGGTGTAATTGCCCACCTGCAGCTTCTGAGGAGGGTCGTTCGATTTCAGCAGCACGGCGGACATGGTGCCGTTGCCTTGGTGTTCCAAAATCAAGGGCGCGAGTTGCGAGAGGAGATCATAAATGCCGGTCAGGTCGGGAGCCTTGTCCAGACGATCCGGCCGGTCAACGCCGAAGGGCGAGAAGCCGATGGCGTCGTGGCGTCCGAAGGCGTAGAGCGCTTTGGCGGCGTTGATCGGCCCATTGCCCGTTTCGGGAATAAACAGCGGGTTCCCGGAACGGGTGTACTCCGCGCACATCCCCGAGTAATCGCCGCCATAAATATCGGGTGAGAGCATGTCAATTTTCGGCGCCCCGGCTCTCCAGACGTCTATCACGGCGGGCTTGGGGGCGCCGTTTGCGCGTTGGCCTTCCTTCGGAAATCCTTCCCCCCATGTGTTCACGTACATCGGCAGAGGGTACTCGGCTTTGCCCGCCTCGGCCACGCGGCCTGTGTAGCGCGCGTAGTGCCAGGCGATGAAGATCTCGTCCGCTCCGCCGCCCTTGCCGAAGACTTCTTCCCAAGTCCCGGAGGTCTTGGAACCTGCCGCCTCCCAAACCTGGCGAAGCTCCGGCGTGAGCGCGTCCTTGTGGCTTTGCAGGTAGTCCATCAATTCCTTCGGCGCCAGGCCCTGTTGAGCCTGGGTGGCCAGGGGCGAATGGTCGAGGCCATTTATTTCGTTCTCCACTTGGATCATGATGACTGTGTGCCGCCGGCCATCCACACTCTTGACATGCCGCATCAGGGCGGCAAAGGCGCGCGCATCGGCGTCGCGGTTGGCATCGCTGAAGGAGCTGAGTTGTTCGATGCTCCTGCCGGCTGTGGCCTGGGCGCGCGGGAACCGCTCGAAGTCCTTCTTGAGCCAGTCGGGCGGGTAGCTGGACAGACCGTTCTTCCAGCTTCCGAACCAAAGAAGCACCAGGCGCAGGTTGTGGCTGCGTGCTCCCTGGATGACGCCGTCGAGCACCCGAAAGTCGAACTTGCCCTCCTGGGGTTCGATCTGGGCCCAGGAAACGCCCGCCAGCACGGTGTTGAATTTGGCCTCGACGAGCTTGGGCCAAATCGGATTCAGATGTTCGATGCTCGTGGCGCTGTTGTTGAGCAATTCCCCCGCCAGCGCCAGGAACGGCTTGCCATCCACGATCAGTTGGGTGGCCGTGCCCTGTTTGCGCAAGTGGGGGATATCCGAAGCCGAATCGTCCGGGCCGCCACCGCCTCTTGCCCGCCCCGCCACCAGGGCCAGAGAGCAAACGAGAGTGGCGCAAAACAAAGTTCGATGTTTCATAATTATCACCTTTTCGTAACTATTAAGGTAGATGACATGGGTATTGGCAGGTGAGCGCCCAAGCGTTACACCAAGACTGTATGAAACACAATAATACCAATACCCAAAAATCATCATCCACCAAAATGGCTGCCAAAGCCAAGATCATAAAATTAGGCATCGACGTCCACGCCGACAGTTTCAGCGTGGTGCGCCAGAT
>JBEKOF010000290.1:0-6375 GCA_049522055.1 Verrucomicrobiota bacterium
TATCCGGCGGCAAATTCATTTTCGCGCCAAAGTTATTCACCGTCGGCTGCGGGGAGCTTGCGCCGGCTCTCCTCGCCACCGGTTGAATAACTTTGGAGATCGTATCGGTTTGACGGCACGGGTTTTCCGCGGCATTCTTGGCGACCAGCAGGCCGAATCCCGACTTGGCTGGTAGAGATGGCCCTGTTGCGATTTTGTCGTTGCTCATTCGATCCTCCCCTGCCTTTGCCCATTCTCCTTCTTCATCCTCGAATTGATTGAATCACACTTTTCAAAAAATGTCATTCCCACGGTGGTAACGATTTGCATTTTGAGGTTTTTGATGGAAGCGGCTGGGGAGGAGATTTTTACGCTGGAAAAGGGAGTTTTTGAGGTTGGCAATTTGAAAAATAGTTTTAGGGATACCGTTGAGAAGCTGCCAAACGGCCTAAAAAATGGCTCCGATTCCAAGAAGATGCGGTTTATTCTCAACGTTGTAAGCGTAATTGCTTCTGTCGCCGCCAGATGCAACCGGTCAAAAACACCGGGAAGCGGTGGGCCGATAACCTGGCGGGCTTGAGGGATGGCTTGCTGATGCAGAACCTGGAAGTGGCGACGGCGCACAGTGCCGAGACGGAGGGGGCCGGCTGGTGGCATGTCACCGAATTGAGTTTGGAACATCTGCGCGGCTGGATGGCAGGCAAAACATACTCGCAGAGGTGGAGGGAGATTTGTGGGAAGGATATGTTTATTACAGCGATCTGCGAAGGAACATACCCGCATTGAAATTTCGGAATGCGGGTATGTTCATTTTAACAACGCAATTTGATTTGTCGAGAAAAAAGTTTGAGAAAAAGAGTTTAGCAGGGTGTTGAAAAACTCATTTCGTGTCAATTATATCTTATAAGTGCTGCCGCAGCAGGCCGAGCAGGTCGTTGAGAGTGCGGGACAAGCTGGAGGGACACTCCACGTCAACAAACCGCAAAAGGAAACTCGACTCACTGGTTTTCGACCCAGCGGGCCAGCAGCCATAGGGCGTCGGAGAGGCGGTTGAGGAAGGCAATGATTTCACTGTTTTGGAGTTGGCCGGCCTCCTGCAAGGCGCAGACGCGGCGCTCGGCCCTGCGGCATACGGTGCGCGCCAGGTCGAGGGTCGCTGAACTCGGGTTCTCCCCCGGGGTGGACCAGCCTTTGGAGGAGATTTGTTGGGTCTCGATTTCCTGAATGAGGCGGTCCAGTTTTGCGGTCATTTGCCGGGAAACCAGGGAATAGCCGTCTTTGGCGTAGCGGGGCAAATCTTCGGGCCGGGTGGCCAGCTCGCCCATCAAGGTGACCAGAAGGGGTTGGATTTCCAGGAGATGGTCGCGAACAAAAGGATGGCGGGCGGAGGCGCGGGCCAGGCCGAGGGCGGCGTTCAACTCGTCCACCACGCCGCAGGCTTCCACGCGCGGGTGGCCCTTGGAAACCCGGCGGTTGTACATCAAACCGGTGGTTCCGTCGTCGCCGTGCTTTGTGACAATGCTCATCTGCGCCGGGGGGAGTGTGAGGTTTGGATGGGGAAGTTTAAAGAGCAAAGTTTGGGGGCCGATCCAGATGAAATGACCCTGGGATTTGCCCAGTCTTGACTTCACGAATTGAGGCTTTAAAGTTTCGGTTCTGCCGATCCAAGTCAGGCAAGGCCGCTTTCAGCCGGGGGAGGCGGGTTGGAACACGCAGAAATTCAGACGGAGCAATCGGAATGAAAACGATATCGGTTGTCGCGCCATGCTTCAATGAGGAAGCGGTTCTGCCTCTGTTGTTTTCCCGCCTCACGGCCGCGGCGGAAACGTGGGGGATGCCATTCGAGGTCATTTGCGTGGATGACGGCTCGCGGGACAACACGTGGAAACTTCTCCGCCAGCAACAGGCCCGCGATCCCCGCTGGCGCGGCCTTTCCTTTGCGCGCAATTTCGGGCACCAGGTGGCCGTCAGCGCCGGACTCTATCACACCAGCGGCGACGCCGTTCTAATTATTGACGCGGACCTGCAGGATCCGCCGGAGGAAATGAGCCGGTTGCTCGACAAATGGCGTGAAGGCTACCAGGTCGTTTATGCGGTCCACACCGGGCGCAAGGATGGCTGGGTGAAGCGTTTTCTGGCCTGGAGTTTTTATCGAGTGATGGCGCGGGCGGTGCCGTTCACAATTCCGGCCGACAGCGGGGATTTTTGTTTGCTGGACCGGCAAGTGGTGGACACGCTCAACGCCATGCCGGAGCGCCACAAATATCTGCGGGGCCTGCGCGCCTGGTGCGGATTCACCCAAGTCGGCGTTCCCATTGAGCGGCACGCCCGCGCCGCCGGGTCGCCGCAATACACGTTGAGCAAATCGTTCCGTCTGGCTTTGGACGGCATCTTTTCCTTTTCCGCGGTTCCTCTGCGCCTGGCTTCGCATCTGGGCCTGGCGGTTTCGATCCTGGCTCTGGCCGGAGTGGTGTTTACAGTTTTCCAGCATGTTTTTCGCGGCTACTTCACGCGCATCGGCCTGGGGCCGGAGCCCAGCTTTGCCACCATCGTTATTGCAATTCTGTTCCTGGGCGGCGTCCAACTTATCTGCCTGGGGATCGTAGGCGAGTATCTCGGACGCATTTATGACGAAGTAAAAGGACGCCCCCCTTGGATCATTCACGAGAGTGCCGGCATAGAAGCCAGGACCGCTCCAGGCCGTTTCGGGTAGCGACAAATGGGACGGGGACGGGCTAAATGCTGCACTCGGACTTCTGACCATTAACCCGGCAAAGCGCCACAATGGGCAGGGGAATGCTGAACGCATTATACATTCTGTTGGGTTCAATCAACGCGCAGGCCTTGGCGCGGAAGGCAAGTTTTCATTGCCTAAAGCCGAAAATAATGGGTCGGAAGCCATTTTTTTTCATTTACTAAGAGGCTTGTATTCAACGTCTTATGTAAAAAACTCAAAAAATGGGGGAAAATGGCAAAAAAACTTGTTGTCAAAAGCGATGAAATTCCCTATCTTCCGCCCCAATGCCAGTATTGGTGCTGGAGGGTAAATTGTCTTTTGCCCTTATTAACAAGCATCAATCGAATGAACAACAAATGAGAGGAACTAATTGATGAAACTTAATAAATGGACAATAGGCCTGGCCGCCCTTGGGCTGGTCAGCCTTTCCCCTGGAGTGCGAGCCCAGAGCACAACTGCGCCCGCGCCCGCCGCGATCCCACTGACGACCGCGCTGTCGGCAACCGTCATCAGCGGTTACGTGGACACGTCGGCGATTTGGGTGCCTGGCACAGGCGATGCGCACCCGGCGCCCGTTGAGTTCAACACGCCGCAAAAACAAGACGGGTTCAACCTCGACGCGGCTGATGTCAAGATCGCCAGAGCGCCGGATACGAGCAAATGGGCCGCGGGTTACGTGTTGGAATTGGAATACGGCCCGGATGCGATTAATCCGTTTGCGGGAACACCGATTCGGCAGGCCTATGTGGAGTTAATGGCTCCCATCGGCAACGGCTTGGATTTCGAGATCGGCCAGTGGGACGGCGTCCTTGGCTATGAATCCAGCGACAGCTACAAGAACCCGAACTTCACGCGTTCTTATGGCAAGTCGCTCGAGCCCACCAGCCATACGGGTGTTTTGGCGACCTACAAGTTCAGTGACGTGTTTAGCGCCCAGGTCGGCATTGCCGATTCATTGACCGGCGCCGGAAACGCCAACTCTGCTGTGACCGGGCAGCCGGAGAGCAAGAAGGCCTACATCGGGTTGCTCAGCTTAACGGCACCGGATAGTTGGGGGTCGCTGAAAGGCTCGACGATCTATGGTGGTTTCGAGGACGGCCCCGGGGCGCTCAACAATGACCGCCAGGAGCTGTATGTTGGGACGACGATCAACACCCCGGTCAAAGGCCTGACCTTTGGCGCGTCATGGGATGCCGTCTGGAGTGACGACATGACCGTAACAACTTACACCGCACCCACGCCCACCCCTACACCCGCAATATATGCGTCTGCTGACACGGACGTTGGTTACAACACCAGCTATGCTGGTTACCTCTCCTATGCGGTGACCGACAAAATGACAGTGAGTGCCCGAGGCGAGTATTTCCACGGGAATGCTACTTTCGTCGTGCCGTTTGCCAACGCACAAGCTTACAACGCGGATATCCTGGGCGTAACCGGCACACTGGCGTATCAACTGTGGGACAATGTGACCAGCCGGGTGGAAGTTCGTTGGGACCATGCCTGCAATGATGTCGGTGGCCATGGTGGCGACATGTTCGGCGGCACGCCAGGCAATATCGGAAGTAATGGGTATGTAACTCCAACCGAGAAGAACGAAGTGATGGTGGCGGCCAACATCATCTACAAGTTCTAATTTGAATTGGAATCATTCCAGGCCCCTCCCGCGAGGGCGGGAGGGGCTTTTTCTTTCGGCACGGCCCGGCTTCCGGCCCACGCTATAATGTCGTCTCCGGTGGCCCTGGGTCTGGCGTTCGGGAATCCTCTGTTGGCTATGTCCTGAATCCATCCCCAGTCTCGGTGCTTTTGCTGTTTTTTGATTTTGCCTTCAAATTGTTTTAATTTAAAGAGTATTTTAATACATTTGCGCATCTTGGTCATCAATCGCCAGCCAATCAGACCATTGAAAAAGTCAGTTATTCTGTAATAAGTTGTATAGTAATATGTTATAAAAATGTAACAAGCGTGGCACAAGGTATGCTTTTGCTCACAAAACACCGCTTTGGTGTCGGTGAGATGCGTTGTGCGTTAAGCATGTACATTAAAAAACAATCAACAACAAATGAGAGGAATCAATTGATGAAACTTAAGAAATGGACACTAGGTTTGGCGGCCCTTGGGTTAGTCAGCCTTGCCCCTGGAGCGCAGGCACAGAGCACAAACGCTCCTGCCGCCGCCCCCGCTCCCGCTCCGATCCCCATCAACACCGCCCTATCGGCCACCTCCCTGAGCGGGTACGTGGATACGTCGGCGGTTTGGGTTCCTGGAACAGGCAACGCACACCCGGCCCCGGTTGCGTTCAACACGCCTGCGAAGCAGGACGGTTTTAACCTGGACTCCGCCGATGTGAAAATCGCCAGGCCACCCGACACAGGCAAATGGGGCGCCGGCTACACGTTTGAAGCGCAATACGGACCGGATGCGATCAATCCATTTGCGGGATCCCCCATCCGGCAAGCGTATGTGGAGATGACCGTCCCGATCGGCAACGGCCTGGATTTGGAAATGGGCCAATGGGACAACATCATTGGTTATGAATCCAACGATGACTATAAGAACCCGAACTGGTCGCGCTCCTATGGTTATTCGATGGAACCGGTGTCCCACACCGGCATTTTGGCCACCTACAAGTTCAGCGACGCGTTCAGCGCCCAAGTCGGCGTGGCCGATTCCTTGACCAGCGGCGGGAACATTACCGCCGGTTCTGTCGGGGGCGCGGAGAGCAAGAAAGCTATTGTCAGTTTGCTCAGCTTGACCGCTCCGGACAGTTGGGGATCGTTCAAGGGTTCGTCTTTCTATGTTGGCTTCGATGACGGCCCGGGGCTTATCTCCTCGGATCGTCAGCACCTTTATGTGGGCGCGACTCTCAACACCCCGGTCAAAGGGCTGACCTTTGGCGCCGCGTATGATTCGGTATGGAACAATGATATTGGCACCGTGGCGCTGGCGGGCGTGGAAGGCGGCTACGCCTCGGCCGTGAGTGGTTACAGCACATATGCGCTGACCGACAAGGCTTCTCTGAATGCCCGCGTCGAGTTTGCGCACGGGGGTGTCACGGCGCCGGGCGCCCAGGAGTTGCTGGCTTTCACCGGCACCTTCCAGTATCAACTGTGGAATAATGTGATCAGCCGTTTGGAAGCGCGTTGGGATCATAGCGGACGTGGCGACATCTTCGGCGGCGAAATCGGCGCTCTGCCGGACGAGAGAAACCAGGTTCTGCTGGCGGCCAACGTCATCTATAAGTTCTGATCGGATTGGAATCCTCCCATCCCCTCCCGTGGAAACGGAAGGGGCTTTGGTTCTCACCGCGGCTGGCTTCCGGCGCGGTCTGAGGGCCGCCTCCGATTTTTGGCTGAATTGGCTTCCCTTGTTGGCATGTTTGAGCTAAAAGACAACCAGCGATGGAGAACCCAAGCGTCCAGTACAGCATTTGGGCGGCCGACAACGCCGTTTACGGCCCGGTGGAATTGCCCACTTTGGTCGGCTGGATCAAGGACGAGCGGGTGCTGGCCGAGACCTGGGTTTTCGACAGCCAAAATGACCGCTGGCGAAAAGCCGCCCATCTGCCGGAGCTTCAGATCTTCTTCATGAAAAAATCCCCCGCGGCGGCCGAGGCAGCCCCCTTGACGGGCGACCCAAAGATCACTCCCGGCATGTTG
>JBEKOF010000291.1:0-6373 GCA_049522055.1 Verrucomicrobiota bacterium
GCGGGGCGGTTGCGCTGTCGCAATTGCCGAAGATGGTCGTCACCAACAACGAGACGCTGCCGGTGACGTTCAATGCCAGCGTCACGGCCACGAGCTTCAACGGCAGCGCGGCGGGGATGTCCAATTTCCCGACCGTCACCCGGCAAATCACCAATGAAACGCCGTCGCAGACAACGAATATCGTTTCGGTGACCATTCCGGAATGGGCGGCGTCGCTGCCCTTCGTCACGGTTTCAGCGCATGGCATCGCCGACGGCTCAAGCCAATTGACCAATAACGGGGCGACGTTCGGTCCCGATTACCCCGGCGGAACCGACGCCTCGGTCTGGATACAGACTGCCATAAACACGGTGTTGAATGTGAATGAAAGCGCGAACAACGGCAGCTTTTTCACCAATGCCTGCGGCGGCGTGGTCTGGCTTTACCCGGATGTCTTCCATTGCCAAAGCCAAATCGTGATCAGCAATCCAACGCTGTCCTCACAAGGAACGTACACAGGCCCTCCCGTGAATCTTATTCTTTACGGTTCCGGCCGCATTGCGACAAAACTTGACGACGAGGGAGCGCGCAACTCAGACTTCATCACTACAAGCACCTACAGCAATGTGACTTCGGTTCAAAATACGAGTGTTTATATTTACAATCTCTGGCTGAACAGGGTCAATTTCGGCACCAGTTACCAGATGGCGCTCTTGCATCTCGGAGCCGTCAACCACTTTGAAATCGCCGATTGCGCTTTTTCCTCCGATGGCGCCGAACAGTTTGCCGGGGCTGGGTTGCAAGCCAACAACACGACCAATGTGGACGCAAGCGCGATCACGGGCCTGACGGTCGAATCCTACTATGACAATCTTGGCGTGATTCGAGAGTGCCTTTTCTACGGCTTCGGCAACGGCATTGACGGCGCGTGGGATCACATCAAACTTGACCACAACACCTTCGCCTCCTGTGGCACCTACAACGATGACATGCAATACGGCGCCAATTTTCCTTCCAGCGACATCCGCAGCATTGGGGCGGCCATCATCAATCGCGGAAATGGGGGAGGAGTTTTTAACGACGACCATGTTTTGGCTTGCAACGCCTACATGGTCAAACTGAGCGGGGATGGCGGTCCTCTTGAGTATGGGCATGATGTAGTTTCTGGAACAAGCCTTGAATCATCCCAACACTGTATTATTGATGGCGACAATAGCGTCTTCGGCGGTCCAGCCGGCCTGATTGTTGAGAACATACAGGTTGCTGATGACACGGCAGTTATATTGCCGCACGACGCCTTTGGAAACTGTATCACGGTTGAAGGTTTAGTTGCCAATGGAGGGCTAGATGAGAATATTGACCAAGGCAGCGGCACTTGGAACACCAATCTGAATCCCGCTGTGAGCGGGGGAGGTTTCCTCTCGCAAAACGCAGGCGGGTCGGTGGCAATCAATGCCAATAACCAGAACCCCGGCTTCGTCACTGTCAACGTTCCTGCCGGAAACACCAACGACATTTTGGACGTGGTATCCAACCACGTTGTGCGGATGAAGATTGACCGCTACTACAACGTGACAAGCGCAGCCACCAATTCGTCCGGTTACATCGTCGTCAGCAACAATGCCCAGATCAACGGCAACGCCCAAATCAACGGCAGCGTCTATGCCAACGGGTTCGCTTTGACCAGTGACCGCAATGCCAAGGAGAATTTTGCCGCGCTGGACAGCCAAGCCGTTCTGGCCAAGGTCGCCGCGCTGCCCCTGACGGAATGGAATTACAAGAAGGACGCCGCCGATGTCCGCCATCTCGGCCCCATGGCCCAGGATTTTCAAGCCGCGTTCCAACTCAACGGCGCTGACGACACACACATTTGCGTCGTGGACGAAGGCGGCGTCGCCCTGGCCGCCATCCAGGGCTTGAATGAGAAACTCAAAGAAAAGGAAGCGGAGATTCAAAACCTCAGGCAAGAGAATGATTCGCTTGCCGCGCGATTGAGCGAACTGGCGTCGGCGGTGCAAGCGCTTGCGCAAAAGAAATGAGGCGATGATGAAAAACCCAACCTGGAAATTGGCGGTTGGCGAAAGGCGCCGCGCCGTGTTACCGGAGAAAATTATAGACGAAGATGCAGCGCAGGGCGCTGAAGCCGTCGCGCCAGCCGATCTTTTTCCCTTCGGCGTAAGTGCGCCCGTAATAGGAAATGGAGACCTCGTAAATGCGCAGGTCCATCCGGCTGACCTTGGCCACAATCTCCGGCTCAAACCCAAACCGGTTCTCCTCAATTTGGATTTTCTGGAGGATCTCGCGGCGGAACATCTTGTAACCCGTCTCCATGTCGGTCAGGTTCAAGTTGGTCGCCATGTTGGAAAGCAGAGTCAGGGTTTTGTTGCCCAGATAATGCCAGAAATACAACACCCGGTGGGCTCCGAATCCGGCAAAACGGGACCCGAAGACTACATCGGCTTTGCCCTCCCGAATGGGCCGGGCCATGGTTGCGAAATCGCCGGGATCGTACTCCAAATCGGCGTCCTGGACGATGACGTAGGGGGCGGTGGCCTTGGCGAAGCCGGTGCGCAAGGCCGCCCCTTTGCCCTGGTTGAGAGCGTGCTGGAAAATCTTGATCCGCGGCTCGATCTCGGCCAGCGGCTGGAGCACCGCCCAGGTTTCATCGTGCGAGCCGTCATCCACCACGATGGCTTCCTGCACCAGAGGCTGAGCCAGGACGGTCTGGAGGACCCTGGCAATGGTGCCCGCCTCGTTGTAGGCCGGAATGATCACCGATAGACACGGGGGCAGAGGACTTGCGGGCGCTGGACTTTGGGGCGGGTTGATTTCGACGCGCATGGTCAGGGCGGGCTGGGTTTCCACGCGGCCAGGGCGGCGCGGTAAACCTCGGCCAGGGGCAGGTTCTTTGCTGCCGCCAACTTCTTGCAGGACTCGAATTCCGGCGCCACCTGGGCCACCCGGCCATCCAGAAATCCGAGCTTGACGGTCACTTCGCCGAGGGAGGTTGGCACGGATCGAAACTCCCGGCGCAGCTTCCAGCGTTCCACCACGGAACGGCGCACACCAAAGGCGCTGGTTTGCCGCAGGATCATCTCGCCGAACCGCGCGGCCTGGTCCGCCGCGCACAGGACGCTCAACCAAACGCCCGGCCGGCTTTTTTTCATTTGGATGGGCGCATAAAACACATCCAGGGCGCCGGCCGCCAGCGCCGTCTCCACAAAGTGGCCCAGAATCTCCGGGCTGGTGTCGTCCAGATTGGTTTCCAGAACCGCGATGGTGTCGCTCTCCCAATCATGGACGGGTGCCGTGCCGCCTTCTCCCAGAATCGCCCGGACGACATTCGGGCGGGTCTTGTTTTCACGGGAGCCAACTCCCACGCCGATGCGCCTGGCGGCCAGGCCTTGCATTGGGCCGAAGGTTTCGACAAACTCCGCCAGCAGGGCCGCGCCCGTGGGAGTGACCATCTCATGCGGTTCGTCGCACTGCGTGATGGCGATGCCGCGCGCGGCCAGAATTTCCAGCGTGGCCGGCGCCGGGATGGGAAACCGCCCGTGCGCGCAATCCACCCAGCCGGTGCCGTCCACCACCCCGGCCGCGAGCACCCGCGGACTGCCCAGGATTTCGAGCGCCACGCAGGCTCCCACGATATCCACGATGGAATCCACCGCGCCCACCTCGTGGAAGTGAACTTCGCCCGGGGGCACGCCGTGGATTTTACCTTCCGCCACGGCCACGCGCTCAAAAACCGCGAGGGCCTTTTCCTTGACCCACCCGGAGAGCCTGCTCCGGGCGATCAACCCCTTGATCACAGAGTATTTTGGCCCGTGCGGGTGGGCAGGCGCGTGGGGGTGCTCGTGCTCGTGCGCATGAGGATGCGGATGGGGGCTGAGGGGTTGCAGAAGCTCCGCATTGACAGACAGGTGCTCGTGCTCATGCGCGTGGGGATGCGAAGGCCCAAGATGAACGTCGAATTTGACCCCTTCGATCTGGCAGCGTTTGGTCCGATGCGCGTGGAGATGGTAGTCGTGCAGGGCCAGCTTCCCCAGCTCCTCCTCGACCCGGTGGAGATCCACACCCAGGTCAATCATGGCCCCCAGGAACATATCGCCGCTGAGGCCGCTGAAAATATCAAGATAAAGTGTGTTCAAAGGCAGTTCAGATTATGAGCAAGAATATGATCAGGAGACGGGGGCCGCCAACCAAAAAGTG
The DNA here is from genome assembly GCA_049522055.1 of Verrucomicrobiota bacterium. Taxonomy (GTDB): domain Bacteria; phylum Verrucomicrobiota; class Verrucomicrobiia; order Limisphaerales; family Palsa-1400; genus JBEKOF01. Next base: position 4,192 of record JBEKOF010000291.1, read on the forward strand.
AAATACGCCCAAGCGGCTTCAAAGGTTTGGATTTCCCTCCGGTGAAGCCAGTTCATTCATCTGGCTGGCGGCATATCCAGCGCCAAAACCGTTGTCAATATTAACGACCGTCACGCCGCTGCCGCAACTGTTGAGCATGCCCAGCAACGCCGCCACGCCGCCAAAGCTTGCGCCATACCCGACGCTGGTCGGCACCGCGATGACCGGGCGGCTGACCAGCCCCGCCACGACGCTGGGCAGCGCCCCCTCCATCCCCGCCACCACGACCAGGACCCGGGCGCTCTGGAGGGACTCCAGGCGCCCCAGCAACCGATGCAACCCCGCCACGCCCACATCATAAAGTCGCTCGACTTGGGTGCCCATGATGTCGGCCGTCACCGCCGCTTCCTCCGCCACCGGCAAGTCGCTGGTGCCGGCGCACAGCACGGCGATGACACCCGGGCGCTTGGGCGGAGAACCCCGTTCCAGAGTGACACAGCGCGCCATGGAGTGATGCACGGCCTGCTTGAACTTCTTGCAGACGGCGCGCGCCTGATCCGGGGTCAGCCGGGTAATGAGGATCTGGCGTTCGCGGGCCGCCAGGTGGGCGGTAATTTGCAGCACCTGCCGGGTGGTTTTTCCGGCCCCGTAAACGACCTCGGGGAATCCTTTGCGCAACGCGCGGTGGGTGTCCACCTGGGCAAAGCCCAGATCGGCCAGCGGCGCGGCCTGAAAGGCGCGCAGCACGCCGGCCGCGCCGATTTTGCCGGCGCGAAAATTCTCCAAAAGCTTTCTGGCTTCGGCTGTCCTCACGCGGCAGGAGCATACACCAACCGGCGGCGGGGTCACGCGCGAAAATTCGGGCCGGAAAATCCGCGTGCGCGCGCGATAAAACGGTTGCATCGCGCGCGCGTTCAAGGAATGATGATTGACATGCGTTTGCGGCCCTGGCTCATCGCTTCGATCGGGTTGAATTTAATGCTACTCGCCGCGTGGTACATCGCGGACTTGCAGGAGACTCAGCCCATTCGCGTTCCCGTCGAGCGGCTGGACTTGGCGTTGCGGCGGACCCGGACCAACGTGGAGGTGCGGCGCGTCAACCTGACCTGGGGGGAGATCGCCTCGACCAACCTGTCCAATTACGTCCTGAACCTGGAAGCCGTGGGCTGCCCCGCTCCGACCATTCGCGACATCATCCTGGCGGAGGTGAACCAAATCTATGCCCGCCGCCGCAACACGGAAATCCTGACGCCCGACCAACAATGGTGGAGATCCGACCCCGATCCGGCCGTGGCCGCCGGCGCCGCCGCGCAATTCCGGGACCTGGAAAATGAACGCCGCGCGACCCTCAACGCCCTGATCAGCACAAATTGGGAGACGGACACCGACCTGCTGGCCTGGCTGGCGTCCAACTACGGGTTGACCGGCCCGCAACTGGGAGAATTGCCTCCGGAGACCAAGCGGGCCATCTATGACATCGCGACCCGAACACAGGAAGAGCTCAAAGGGCAGAACCCAATGGACACGGCGCGCATCTGGCAGGACGAGCGCATGGAGTTGGCGGCATTGCTGGGGCCGGATCAACTCAGCGAATACTTGTGGCGCTATTCGCCTACCGCCCACCGGCTGCGCGAGCAAACGCGCGGCCTGAGCCTTTCGCCGGAGCAATTTCAGAGTCTGTTCGCCGCCATGGATCCCATCCTCATCCAGCCGGATTTCTATTACCAGGGCAACGATCCGGAATGGCGCCAGCGCCAGCAGTCGCTCCAGGGGCAGTACGAGGCGGTTCTGAAACAAGCCCTGGGCGACCAAACCTACGCCAGCCTCCAGCTCAGCCAGGACCCGCTCTACCTTTCCGCGATGGACGCCGCGCAGCAATCGGGAATTCCCGCGCAAGCGATCATGCCGCTTTACGAAATCAACCGCGCCACCCAGACCGAATTGGACCGCATCCGCAGCGACCCGGCGCTGGAGGACGACGACAAAATAGACGCGCTAGCCAACACGCGGGCCGAGGCGCAAAAAGCCATTGAGCAACTTCTCGGACCGGCGGCCTTTGCGCGCTGGCTGCAAACGCAGACCAAGCCGTGAGAGCAAAATCACAGGAGCATTGGGAACCGCCAATTCAGCCCGCCTTGAGCAGTTCGCGCAATTTGGCGGTGTCATTGGTCGGGGCCTGGCAGGCCGTCCCGGTGCAGAGGAA
>JBEKOF010000292.1:0-6371 GCA_049522055.1 Verrucomicrobiota bacterium
AACACTGACGCGCTTTTCCTCTTTTACGTCATGCTCCGGCTGCTTTGAAAACTGACGCAGCGAAGCCCGCTCGGATTTGCTCAATTGCGCTTCCCACAGTTGTCGCAATTCATCCCGGCTCAAATCTTTCTGTTTCCGGGTGCGCTTTTCCGTGGCGAGCTTTGCGCGGAGTTCCGAGATGTTCGCGCCGCCAAGTTCCGGGTGATCCGCCAGCAGCTTCGCCAGCGCCTTGTCAATCTCCGCGTCACGTTTGGAAAAACGCTGGCATAGGTCATCGGGAACCCCCTCCACTTGAAAATCGCCTCGTGGCAGATTGCGGATTTTGTAGCCGAAGGAGCGGAGGTCGCGAGCCAGTTCATGATAATAGACATTCTCGGCAAACTTTCTGGCGCGAAGGAGTTCGTAATTTTCCAAAGCCTTCCAACGATTTTCAACCTGGTCGAACGTGGCGTTGAAGACAATGCAGTGCGTGTGCAGATGCGGATCGAGCGCGCGGGAGGTGTCGTGGGTGAATAACGCGGCGGCAAAATTTCCCGTCAGCCGTTCACTGCGCGCGCCTCCGATGCGAACACGGGTTGCCGCGAAGTCCTCGAAATTTTTTAGTGCCACTCGTGCCGCCCGGTCGTGAGCTTTGACAATCCGCTCGTCATTGCCGAGGAAGCCCGCCAGCGAAACCGATTTTGGCGGGGAAAATGTGAAGTCATAAAATATCCGCCGGTCGGCCACAGTCCGGCCATCCTTAATCCGCGTGGTCTTCAATTCCGGTGTCAATCTTTCACCTGTGGCCGGATGCTGGTTTTCACATAGCCGCAGAAAATCCTCGGCGCGGACTTTCCCGTTCAATCCAAGCCGTTCCGCGCCCAACCCCATCCACTCGCCAGACACGCGCTGACCTTCATCGTAATAATCTCCAACGCAGAGGTGTTCCTCGAAGTATTCGCGGGCGTTCTTCAGATTGTATTGGGTCTTGGCCGTGACCATGCAACGGACACTATCAGGACTGTCCGCGAATCATGTGTAGCTGATACATCTTCTCACACTTGATTTCTGGTGAACTGTCGCCATGAAAACGAGCGCGACTCTGAAGTCTGGCAAGCAACTCTGGGGAATATACCACACCGACAGGGAGTATGCCCGCGAGTTGGGTGATCCACTTCGCACGGTCGTTGAAGCACCCAACAAACTCATCGCCGAGGAAACCGCCGCTCGACTTGGATTTGGTGATCCGTGGGCGCATCCCGTCCCGTCCGAGCAATTGAGGCGCGCACAGTGGCTTCAAAAACGTCGGCCAAGACACCGGCAGGATCTCACACACAAAACATCGAGCGGCATCCATGTCTGATTATGCAAGCACCATCCACAGCTCAAATCCGCACCGCCATTGAGGTGCTCAAGAAATTCGGCGAACACATCAACCACAACGCCGACAATTTGGTCATCGAACTGCCTGACACACGATTGGGAGGTCATGTGGCAGCGCGGGCCAAAGTGCTAAAGATCGAACAAACCACCCGAATTCAGTCCGTTGCCGCGCAGTTGGAAAATTGGCGCGACCAGTTACTGCAACAGAGGAGGCAATGTGTTTCCAATCATATTTAAGACAGGACAAGCCTTACTCCTGCCAGGAGGCAGGTCTTGGAGTCCGCGACATGGTCGCGAGGCAGGCGCGGAACAGCCGCGCACTGTCACAGGTTCATGGCCGCAAACGCGGCATTTCCACGAAATCGAACCGGTTCAAGACAGGACGCAGCCGCGTGTTGGCCATGTCCGCGAACAGTCCGTGTCCGCGTTCAATCCGCGTCACCAATCGCATCCGCGAACAGTCCGTGTCTGCGCACAGGCAACGGCCTCAATCGTCCGTGAAAAAGCAGTGGCAGCGGTCGTGAATCGTCCGCAGACAATCCGCAGCCTCAAGCAATCCATGTCAGCGAACTGGTCACAGACGCAATTTGTCCGCAACCGTGGACCGGCAAAGAGGAATCCGCGTCGCCGCATTGCCGTGTCCGCATGGGCGTCGGCCAGTTTCCCGGTTTTCATCCAAATCATTTCGCCCCATGAATACATTTGATCCAGCCGAAGTCCGCCAGGCGGTCGCAGAATTCACCCCGCGCCGGCCACAGAAGTTCCAGGATTTGATCCCGGCGAAAGAGGTCATCGTCGAGTTGCGACAGAAAAACGGGTCGTATCGCGCCATCGCAGAATTGCTGACGCAACACTGTTTGCCGACCAGCAAGACGGCCATCGCCATGTTCTGTCACCAGGTTCTCGGCGAAAACATCCGGCCACGCAAGCGGCCAGCGCGGAAACGCCCGCCGACTCCGGTGTCATTGAATGGCGGAACGGCAGTCACGGATTCCGTGCGAGCAGCCGAATCCAGCACACCGGCAGAACCACTTACAAATTCAGACGGCGGCGAAACATCGCTCACCCGTTCGCGCGGCCCGCGCATCGCTCAAGTCCGCAAACTCAATCCACAATCCAATGAAAAGACTGATTCTCATCCTTAATGGCAAAGGCGGCGTCGGCAAAAGTTTCTTCGCCGTCAATTTCGTCCAATTCCTCAAAGACAAGGGCATCGCCCACGTCGCGATTGACAGCGACAACGAGAACTCGACGTTGAAACGATTTCACCCCGACACGCGGTTTCTCGATTTGAGCAAACGGCGCGACCTCGACGCCATTTTTGCCGCGCTGGCAAAGACAAATCTGGTCGTCGTGGATTGCCGCGCCGCATCCACCGACCTGTTTATTGATTTTTTCAACGAAATTGATTTGCCCGCCATGCTGACAGCGTTTGACGCCAAGCTCACCCTGGTTATGCCGGTGAATCACGAATCGGACAGCGTGGATCAAATTCAACGAATGACCGATGAATTCAAAAATCGGTGCAATTACGTTGTCGTTCGCAACGCCGCGCACAGCGACAGCTTCGCCATTTTTGAATCCAGCGAAGTCCGGGCGCTTCTCGCTGACAAACTCGGCGGACGTGAAATCACCATGACCCGGATGCAGGACTGGCTGGTCGAGGCGCTCAACGCGGAAAATCTGACCATCGCGGCAGCCACAAAACATGCTTCGTTCAGCCTGCTGGACCGGCAACGAATCCAAACCTGGCAGCGGAAACTTTTCGCCGAAATCGAATCAGCCGCCAATCTGCTACTCCCCTCAAAGTGATGTCCAAGCCCACCACACAGCCGCCGGACTTCGACGAGGAATTCACCAAGGCCGTTGCCGAGTGGCGCGATAAGCATCGGCTGCGAGAAGACGACGCGGTGATATTGCTTATCGAATTGTTCCGAATCCACCAAAAGCATTGGGATGAACTTCGCCGCCGGGAAATTCCCTCGTTTTTCGAATTTCGGGCGGACATTGGCAAGCTGGCCGACGCCGCACGGACATTTCAGGTCCAATCATCCGCCTTGTTGGAGGCAATACGCGGTCAGCCGATGGGCAACCGTTCGGTTCGGATAACCCGCACCGCCGCAATTTTTGCCGCGCTTGCCTGTCTTTTGGGCGGCTATCTCATCGGGAGGGCGTGGCGATGAAACTCAACTTCATTCCGTTCGACCCGATAATTCTGCCGCCAGACATCATGCTCGCGTTGCGGCATCCGCAATACTTCTTGGCGGCTGGCGGGGTTTTTCTGGCCCTAATCGCAGTCTGGCTCTTGTTCATTCCTCGCAATCCCAACGGCTGCGTCGCGCGACTCGGCGGTTTGAAGTGGAAACGTAATCAATTCTGTCGCGGCTGGCTCATCACCGGCGACACCGGCTCTGGCAAAACCAGTTCCGGCATCAACCAACTGGCGCATCAGGTTTTTCAAAATGAACCGACCTGGGGCGGGTTGTGCGTTGATGAAAAGGGCATTTATTGGGAAACGCTCGCGGCTATGGCGCGTCACTACGGCCGCGAACACGATTTGATTCATCTGCAAATCCGTTCAAACGTCACCGAATCGCAGTGGATGCCACCCAATCGCTACAACCTGACCGGCGACCGCAGTATTCCATTTTCCACCTACGCCAAATTCATCGTGGACACCGCCACGAGTCTTGGACAGGGCGGGGATAAAGGTTTTTTCAAAAGCCAGGCACAGACCCACATCGCGCATGCGCTCGAAATGCTCTTTGAATTGAGCCGCCCCGTGACTTTGCTCGACGCGTATGAATTATTGTCCAATCGCGACCTGCTCGAAGAAGAAATGGAAAATCTTGAAAATCTACTGGAAACACCACGTCGGGCAGCCGTTTACGCACATTTTCTCGACCGGTTTCTCACCCAACCCCCCGAACAATTTGGCGGCGTCCGCGAAACCATTGGCAACTACCTGCAATACTTCCTGACCCCGGAAGTTGCGGAGGTGTTTTGCACCGGCGAAAGCACTTTTGATTTTTCGGCGATTGACCAGGGCAAAATCGTTCTCACGACGATGCCGCAGAAATTTCAGACCGAACGGCGTTATGTGAACACATTCCTGAAGCTGCTTTACTACAATCATGCCTTGCGCCGCTTCGACAAAACCAAGTTGGATCGCGCGAAAGACAACTTGCTCATCCTCTGGGCCGACGAGGCGCAGCGGTTTATGACGGCCAGCGAGGACGGAACGAGCGATTACAATTGCGTGGATGTGATCCGCGAAGCTGGCGCAACCATCGTCGCTGCCGCGCAAAGCACGACATCGCTTGTTCCACCGCTCGGCAACGATAAATCAAAAGTCCTGACCTTGAATCTTCGCAACCGGATGATTTTCCGCTCCGCTGATGAAGCCGATGCCGTTCAAGCCGCCGACTTCATAGGCAAAAAGCGTGTGGTGAAACGCTCATGGGGTTACAGCGCCGGAAAACGCAATGTGAATTACAACGAAACCGAAGAACACAAGATCAAACCCCATAAACTTCGCAATCTCCGCGACCACGAGTGCGTTGTTGTTCATTGCGAACGGGGATTTCGGCGCGTAACGCTCCGCCCACTCGAGTCTGACGGCACAGTATCCAAATGGTTCTCGCGGTGGAGACGATTGCTTTAGACCGCTACGTCCGCCGTGACCAACGCGCACTGTGCTTCGCTTCACCAGGCTGCCGGTCGGCCCTGTCCCCCTCTCGACCACGCCCGTTCCGCTTCGCAAAGTGCGCGTTCGTCACGAGCGGCATTCGCACTGTGCCGCATGAGCGGCAGGCTTCCATCTGCGGCTCGGCGACGGCGTTTTGCTCCGGCTACACTCCGCTAGACGCTCCTCTCCGCTCTCCGCTCCACTTTTCCCGCTCGCCGACCGCAGACCGAAGCGGCATTACGGAACGTGAAGGTTTGTAACGGCATTAGCACCCGGTCTTGCGTGCGTCAATTCAACGCAAGCTTCCTAGCCAGGAATTTTTGATTTTGCCTGGGCTCATCGCGTTTCGACGGAGCGATCTTGCTGTCTTAAGCCAATTCTTTAACGCCACATTCGTGCTGACTTACACAGTGAACTGTTTTTAAATGGTCCGCGTTTGATGCTTTTGAAACTTACTGCATCATCACCCGATAAAATCGCTGGTTGTAATTCGTCGCGCTCGGGTCGGTGAAAATGAACGAGCCGCTGTTCGTGTAAATGTTTGTCCAATTAACTAAATCCGCCGAGACTTGGACCACAATGTTGGAGCCGGCTGGTGCAAATACAGGCAGATGATAACCTGCTGTATCAAGAGGCGGCGAGCCGATGCCAAGAAGCGGCACTGCGGACACAAACCCACCCCATGCCGTTTGAGGACCGGCATCACTGGTGGCACTGGCATTCCATACCACGATGGTAAATGGATCACCATTTTGTAGAACATTATTACCCTGACCGTATGAACCCCCAAACCCACTAATCACGATTTGATTGTCGGACCAAGACTGATATTGAAGTGTCACGAAATCGGAACGAATACCCCAAATGTTTCCACCCGCCTCAAAGTCGCCGGCCCCGCTATGAGTGAAATGATCCTGAAAGATAAATTGATTCAGATCGCCGGTAAATGGCAGGCCAGCCGGCGTACTGCCAAAGCCGGAACCGTTGATGTAGATTTGCAGATTCGTGCCGCTCCCGGCAAACGTCACCGAGGAAATCTGTGGCGCCCCTGATCCGCCCGGAACATTGCCGCCCCAAGTCGCGGCAGCGCCGGTTACAGGATTCCAAATTGCGATTGTGATGGCGTCTCCCGGCTGACCGCCAAAGCCGCTTATTTGAACCTGGTTGTCCGACCACGATTGATATGTCAATATGTTATAGTCTCCCGAATAGCCCCATTCAGCGTGTCCAAGCTGGGTAAAATCCACAAGGCTAAGATTTGTCGTGTCGCCCGTGAACGGCAACCCTTCTAAACTCCCAAAACCTACCCCGCTTACTGTGA
>JBEKOF010000293.1:0-6353 GCA_049522055.1 Verrucomicrobiota bacterium
CGCCCGCGGCCCAAGGGCGCACTCCACCCGCCTCCGCGCCGCCGGCCAAGAAAACCATTCTGGCCAAGATCAATCCCATGAATTGGTTCGGGGGAAAAACCAGCCCCGCCCCGGAGGGCGCCTCTGCCCAACCCGCCAACGGCGTCCCGGTTGTCACCCCGCTGCCGGAGCCGGAGCCGCGCTCCGCCGCGCATTATATCCCGCCCACCGTGATGATGTATCAAGGAAATCGCGAGGAAGCAGAGCGCCTGCGCGCCTTGGGGGCGGCGGCGGAAAAAGAGTCCCGCTTGAAGGATGCCCTGGCCAATTATCAGGATGCCGTCAAGGCCGACCCCACCTATTATGAGGCCTGCCTGGCCCTGGGCCTGGCCGGCATCAAAGCCGAAGACTTTACAGGCGCCTTGGAACCCTTGCACCGCGCCGTCTCCCTGAATCCCGATTCGGCCGATGCCCGCTACGCCTATGCGTGGGCGCTGGCCAAAAAGAATTACTTCCAAGACGCCGCCAACGAACTGGAAAAATTGCTCGCCCAAAACCCCAATGAAATTCGCGCCCACCTCCTTCTGGGCAACCTCTACGCCCGCCAACTCGGCCAGCCCGATCTGGCCCGCGGACATTATTCTCAAGTCCTGGAAACTGACCCGCGCAATCCCCAAGCCCCCGCCATCCGCTCCTGGCTGCAAAGCAATCCCGGACATTGACCTTTGCAACCGCCACATTGCCTTTGCAAAGGGCGCGCCTGCCTGCTATGTTTATCCTCCATAATGCTGTGGAAAACATGAGCTTATCCGCAATCAGGCCCAGGCCAATGACCGATAAACAAAGCGAGCGCGATCATCGCCGCCTGCGCATTGACAAAGTCGGCGTGCGCGGGCTGCGCTTCCCCATCCAGATTCGCGACAAGGAGCGCACCTTGCAAAACACCATTGCCACCATCGGCATGTTCGTGGATTTGCCCCACGAATTCAAGGGAACCCACATGAGCCGCTTTATTGAGGTTCTCAATTCCCACGGCAGCGTCGTCCATGTCGAGAATATCACCAGCATCCTCCGCGCCATGCAGGCCAAGCTCAAGTCCGCCGCCGCCCATCTGGAGATGGAATTCCCCTTCTTCCTCGTCAAAAAGGCCCCGGTTTCCGGCATGGAAAGCGTGATGGATTACACCGCCCGCTTCGACGCCACAGCCAATGGCGCGGAGATTGATTTCGTCCTCACCGTCCGCGTGGGCGTCACAACCCTTTGCCCCTGCTCCAAGGCCATCAGCCGCCAGGGCGCCCACAACCAGCGCGGCCTGGTCACCGTCCAGGTCCGCTCCCTCAAGGCCATCTGGATCGAGGATCTAATCGCGCTGGTGGAAACTTCCGCCAGCTCCGAGTTGTATTCCCTGCTCAAACGCCAGGACGAAAAGGCCGTCACCGAGCGGGCTTATGACAACCCCGTGTTTGTCGAGGATTTGGTCCGCAATGTCGCCCTCAAACTCAACGCGCACCCGGATGTCACCTGGTACAAAGTGGAAGCGGAGAATTTTGAGAGCATCCATAATCACAATGCCTACGCTTCCATTGAAAAAGGCTAGAAACATGCGCGCGCCCCATTGGCCCAGGCACTGGAAAGCGGCCGCTTTCGGGGGAAGCCGGCCCACGTGAAAATTTCTTTAAATACTCGTGGCATTTCCCGCGCCCTCTGCTATAAATCCCCACCCGCCCGGAGCGGGGAGGCTGCCTGACGGCCCTCCTAAAAAAAATGGATGCTTGAAAATGATCTGGTCCCAGTGATAAGAAAAAAACAGAAAATGAAGAAAACTGAGAAACCCGAGCGGGGAAAGAAGAACCTTGCCTCGGCCACGTCGGCCTCCATCTTAGGCGCCCGGCCCGTGAAAACCAAACGCAACGGCCAGGTCAAGGTCAAGCCCGAATGGGCCAAGTATCAGCTCCACCTGCTGGAGCTGCGCGAGCGTCTGCTCTCCCAGATGAGCGGCCTGGCCAAGGAGTCCGCCGAAGAAATGACCAATTACAGCCTCCACATGGCCGATTCCGGCACGGATAATTTCGACCGCGATTTTGCCCTCAGCCTCCTCTCCTCCGACCAGGACGCCATTTACGAGATTGAAGAGGCCCTCAAACGCATCGAGAAAAACACCTATGGCATCTGCGAATTGACCGGCAAACAGATTCCCAAGACCCGCCTGGACGCCATCCCCTGGACCCGATTCACCGTCGAAGCCCAAAGCCAGCTCGAACGCGACGGCGCCCTGCGCCAGCGCCGCCTCGGCCAGTTGGGCTCCGTGGACAATACCGGCGGCGGAGAGCTGGACGAGGAGGAAGAAGTCGAAGAAAAACCGGTCAAAGACAAGGAATAACATGCCCCGCGAAATCATCACCATCGAATGCACCGAGGCCCGCAAGGCGGGCCAATCCCCCTCCCGCTACACCACCACCCGCAATAAAAAACTCAAAACCGAAAAACTGGAAATCAAAAAATACAACCCCGCCCTCCGCCGCCACACCCTCCATCGCGAAGTCAAATAACCTATGCCACGCAAGACTCATCCTGAAAAACCCGGCAGCCGCGCCACCCGCGGCAAAGGCTCCTCCCTGGAAGTCCGCACACCCCGGCCCAAGCCAAAAATTGATTTCACCTTCGACGCCTTGGATTTCAAGAACGTCACCCTGCTCAAGCAATTTGTCACCGACCAGGGCCGCATCCTGCCGCGCAAGTACACCGGCCTGCCCGCCCATTATCAGCGCCAGCTCAACCGCTCCATCAAACGCGCCCGCCAGATGTTGCTCATGAAGTAGCCCCCTCCCCCAACGTCCCGGAAAAGGGTCCCGTCGGGCCGCGCATAATCGCCCTTTTCCCGCATCGCGCCGCCGGGTCTTTTCCACTGCTCCGCCTCCTCAGCGGGCTTCTGTTCAAAATTCCCATTCTGGGCGTCCGGGATAATAGGTCATACCATTTCCAGTTTGCTTTTGCACTGTAGCGGCAGCCCGCGTCGGTGCAACCCGCGTCGGTGCAACCCGCATCGGTGCAGCCCGCGTCGGTGCAACCCGCATAGGTGCAGCCCGCATCGCTGCGGGCCAGCCCTCTGTTGTTCCATCTGGCCATCCCCCTGTTGTTCCAACTGTCTATGACCGCCGCAAACCAGTTTTGAAAGCGCAGCGAGGCTACGGTTGGCGGCCTACAGCGTAGCCCACGGGGCCCCATTTGGGGGTGGCCCGGACGGCGGCCGCCCCGGTGCGCTTTCGCACGCCGCTGCGCCAATCCGCAGGGGCATCGTGGCCCCGCGCTGGACTTTGCGTAATTGGATTCCGACTTGCGCATGGTTGTTTTTCAGAAGTAGCGTGTGCAGCACCATGAAGCACATCATTATGACGATCGTGGCCACAGCAGTGCTTGCTTGGCTCGTGTTCAGTGTTGTTCGCCGGGCTCGGCGCATTCGCTGCTTCTTGGTTTTGTTGATGTTCGCAATAGGTGCCGGTTGCGACACCTCTCCTGAGCCTACTCACTCTTTCCGACAAGACCCAAATGTGCAGTCTTGGACTTGGCCGCCTGATAATCGATCGCCTAAGGACTGGCCGTGTAACCACGGAAGGGCGACCGGACCGCGCGAAAATGCGGGAGAACGATACGCTGCTAAACAGCCGTTTTGAAGCAGCATCGCGTGCGCGCCTAGGAAGTCGGGACGATACGAAGGCAATCCTAAAAGCGATTCGAGACCAGATGAGTCCCCTTCGACCACTGAAACCTGAGATCCGGTGGCCGAGTCCTGAAGTAGTTATCCGTCATGGATAGGCGTGCTTGTGTCTTATTTCAGCGTGAAATGGACTTTTCCAGTTCGCGTTTAAGCCGGGATTTCCCATTTGATTTAATGTTCATGGTGTCAATGAACTGTTTTCTGCCGTTTTCGTGATTATTATTCAACTGCCCGAAATTGCAAGCCTTTTTGAACGGTTCACATCGGTTTTTCTGTGGCGGTGGGGGTGATTCCTTGCCATTTTTGGCTCCGATGCCCTTTTTCTCCCGGAGGTGAAGACACCTCCTCCGTGGTTGTGATGTGTTTTTGCCATGGTCGGCCTTCATCCTGACGACGCGACTGCCAATCGCAGCCGCCCAATCCCTTCCAGAATGGCCCGGAACAGCTCTTTCGGCACCGATACTTCCGCCATCTGGAAGACCACCTGTCGGGAATGCCGCACCACCTTCGCCCCGATCTTGATTAGTTTCTCCCGCAATGTTGTCAACGTCCAGTGACGCACGGAACGGGGCAGCACCGACTGCCGCAGAAAGTTGCCCAAGTTATAGGCCAGCACGAACAGTTGCAGCCGCACCTGGTTGTCCACAAAATCGTGGCAGGACAGCCGCGTCCATTTGACCGCATTCTTGCCTTCCTTGATCCACTGTTCCGCCGTGCCGCGTTGATTGTAGAACCGTACCACCGCTTTGGCTGGCCGCTTCAGATTGGTCACGATGAAGCCGATGCGGGGAAACAGTTCCCCGCTGTGCCATTCCACCTTGGCCACCACCCGGCGGGCTTTGCTCCAACTCTTGGCTTAATACAAAAATCCCGCATACCAAATCACCGGTGTCTGCGAGGAACGCCCCACTGGACGGGTCAGCACCCACTGGATGTCCCGCAATAACGCATCGTTGGCGGGCAGACGAATGGCATACTCAAACCCTTCGGCTTCCAGATACTCGTAGAGTTCCGGTTGGGCAAAGGCCGCATCCGCCCGAAAATAGCGCCGCAGGTTCTTGCCGTGGTAACGAGCTACGATGGGTTCAAGCACTGCTTGCCAATCCTCCGCGCTATGCACGTTGCCTTCGCGGAGCAGCGTCCCTTCCACCTCGCCAAACTGGTTGAAGCAAAACAACGGATGATAGCAGGTGCAGCCAAAATGTCCGTTGTAGGCTGTGCCTTCCTGTTCGCCATAGGTCTCGCTCACCGAACTGTCCATGTCCAGAATCAGTTCCCGCATGGCTCGGTGTTCCCGCAGCCGGTCAATCCACCGCCCCGACAGCTTCGTCAACGCCTTCAAGTTCTTCGGTTGTGTCAACACTTCAGTCTCGAACCGTCCCCTCTGGCTGGTCGAGGCCGCCGTGTGTTCGGTGGCGCGTCCACCCACCACCTGCCGCATCGCCGGATCAACTGCCAGCCGTTCGGCGTCGTTGGTGTCTTCATAGCCGACCAACCGGCTGTAGAGGGACTGCCGCAACAGCGCTACCATCGAATGTTGGGTGTTTTCGCCCGTCCGCCAATCGTGGAGCAATTCTGCCGCCGGAGCCGTCAGGTCGAGCGCCTCATCCAGTTCCCGGTAGGCCAGCAATCCGGCGTCGGAGGTGACTTGCGAGCCGTGAAACTCCAGCTTTACGCGCCGGTCAAAAGCTACCCGCAGACCTTCTTTTCTGCTCGCACCCGCCAGATTTTCCATTTTTCGTAGGTTGGACATAGAAAAAAGCCTTTGTTTACGGGGCTTTATCGTATGTCAATACCATTGTCTTGTCAAGCGCATCTGGGAAATCCGGGATCAGATTTCTTGATCCGAGCAAGGGGCATTTCAAATTTCTTCACTTCTGCATAGGACGCCACGGCCGAAGGCGCGGGATGAATCTTCGAACATGCCGTCGGTACTCCCGATAGGGGTCACCAAATCGTCGCTCCAATTGCGGTTCCTCAACTAGTGGAATATAGATCAAATTGAGGATCACAAAGCAGACTGCCCAGGCGACATGGGGCGGCGACAGCAGCACGAGTGCCTCACCGAAGAGGAACAAAATGACGCCGGAAATCATCGGATTACGGACGAACTGATACGGTCCATGCACGACGAACACACTTGGAGGATCCCACGGAGCCAGGGTGCCCCGTCCCTCGGTTGCAAATCGCCGCAGTGAAGCGACGAACAGGACGAGGCCCAAGGTGAGCACGGCGAAGCCGGCAACTTGCAGGAAGACGGGACCGACCGAGCGACCAAGGGCTAGTGCCACGCCGTTCCGCTGGGCGATCCAAATTGGAACGAGAACAGCAACTGTGAACGGAAGGATAGCGATCGCAAGCAGATGACGAAGGAGCATAATCATCGTACGGTGCTGGTTAACTTTCATTATACAACTGCCGGTCTGCATATTGAAACGAAAAGGAAAAGGCGGCAACCCATAGTTTGGTTCGTTTTTCACAGTCCTTCCTCGCCGCCCTGTTCGGCATCAACCCTCCCTCCTCGTTGGCTCGCATCCTGAGGGTCCCTCGAATTGACGGACAGAGAATCGGGTGAATAATGAAAGAAAAGACCCATGAAACAAACATCTGTCCAAGAGCGCCGGAAATTCGACGAAACCTTTAAACGCGAAGCGGTTCT
>JBEKOF010000294.1:0-6122 GCA_049522055.1 Verrucomicrobiota bacterium
TCCCACCACCAGGCCCGCCAGCGCCGCCATCACACCGCCCGCCGCCAGCGCGCCGCCAAACACCGCCGCCGTGGCCCAGTTCAAATCCCCCATGGGGTGATGGGGCAGGAGGCGCGGCCCAAGAAACAAGGTGATCGCCGCCGAGGTGTAGGCGCCCACCGCCATGAAACCCGCATGTCCCAGCGAGAATTGCCCGGTGTAGCCGTTGACCAGATTCAAGCTCACCGCCAGGATGATGTTGATGCCGACTTTGGTCAGCACATCGGCATAGTAGGGATTGATTTTGTCCGAAAACCAGCCGAGCACTCCCGCCGCCAGCAGCGCGCCCAGCAACATGGTTTTGGGCCGCAAAGTCCGCCCGCGCGGGGAAGGTGCAATTTCGCCGGAGCCGTTCATGGCGCCTAAACTTTTTCAACTTGCGCTTTCCCCAACAGCCCCGCCGGCTTGAAGAGCAGAATCAAAATCAGCGCGGCAAACGCGATCGCGTCGGTGAAAGTGGAATAGCGGCTGCCGCGCACGAAAGTCTCGATCAAGCCGAGCAGCACCCCGCCCAGCGCCGCACCCGGAATGTTCCCGATGCCCCCCAGCACTGCCGCCACGAACGCCTTCAAGCCCGGCAGCACCCCCATCAGAGGGTCAATGGACGGGTAGTTCATCGCGTAAAAAATCCCGCCCGCCGCCGCCAGCGCCGAGCCGAGGCCGAAAGTGAACGAAATCACCAGGTCATTATTGATGCCCATGAGCGAGGCGGCCTGGGGATTGAAGGACACCGCGCGCATCGCCACCCCGATTTTGCTTTTCAGCACGATCAACTGCAAGGCGATCAGCAGCAGCGCCGCCACGGCGATGACCAGCAGTTGATTGCTGGAGATGTCCAGCCCGGCCCCCGAAAATTCCCGCACGGGAAAAAGCTCCGGGAAAGGCTCCGGGTCGGCCCCAAAGATCAATTGCCCCGCGCTCTCAAAAAGCAGCGAAACCCCGATGGCGGTGATGAGCACCGTCAATTTCGAGCGGTCACGCAACGGCCGGTAAGCCAGCCGTTCGATGAGGATTCCCAGCAGCGCGCAGAACAGCATCGCGATCAGCAGCGCGAGCAGGCCGCCAGCGATGGAATGGGTCCCGATGCCCAAATTGACCGGAAGCGCGAACCCGATTCTGGCCAGGCGGATGGTGAAAGGCGTCACCGCGTAATAACCCGCAAAGGCGCCCACCATGAACACATCGCTATGGGCAAAGTTAATGAAGCGCAGAATGCCATAGACCATCGTGTACCCCAGCGCCAGCAGGGCATAGACCGATCCCAGCGAAAGCCCGTTAATGAGTTGTTGGCAGAATTCCGTCAAATCCGCATTTAACTGTGTCTGGTTGGAATTGAACAGGAAAAATGCGCCCTCTATGATGGATTGAGCGCATCAAGCGGCAGCCAGATCCGCGTCCAGGGGTGTATCCTTCTTGAACTTGCTCACGCCCAGGATGCTGAAACCAATGAGGCGACCTTCCGCATCTACGCGCTCCATCAGGGCGTCATGCTTGGTCGCCTTTTCGTAACCCGCGGCGTCGGAAAACCGGACTTCCAGAAAATCCGCTTCCGCGTCGAACCACACTTTTACTTTGCCGGCCATAAATCCTCTCCTGCTTTCGGTTTGTCGGTCAGGTAAGCCGTGACCACAAACGCGTCGTTCTCCCCATAATTAACCACAACACAGAGCAATTTGCCACCCACAATCGTTTTCGCGTAGAACTCATAAAACAACCGCAGAGCCGCGTCCGACCGAGAGCGCCGCACCAACTGCGGTTGGCGCAGCACCCGCTCGATCTCCGAGCCCATGTCCTTCATTTCAGGATGCTCAAGAATGTGGGCCAGTCATTCATCGGTCAGCCGGACTTGGCGGCCGAAACAATCTTGCAAGGCTTTCATTTGGCCGGGACCGTCGGCGGACTCACCTGGAGGCACTCGACCCAAACAGACACAGGGATGCCTGCCTCCCAAATGTGAACGGGTACACCATATCGAAGTGCGGCGTCGTTACGGATTCCGAGCTTCATTCTTTTGTAGCTGCGCACTGCGGGCACCTGAGAATTCATCGAATGCGGCTTGCGACATAAATATCAAACTACGGATTAATCGTCTCCAAAAAGTCGAACTTGCCGCCGGCCACCTTCAAAAACACCGCCGGCTTGCTGGCGTTGCGGTCCTTGTCAATCGTGATGCTCCCGGTGATGCCCGGAAAACTCCTCGTCGCCGCCAGCGCGTCGCGCAACGCCGGGCCGTCCGTGCCGCCGGCCCGCTGGATGGCGTCGGCCAGCATCATCGCCGAATCGTATCCCAGCGCCGCCATGGCGTCGGGGGTCTCTTGATAGCGGGCCTCAAATTCTTTGACAAACTCCTGCACCGCCACCGTCTTTTGCTTGGGCGAAAAGTGCGTGGAGAAATAAGTGCCTTCCACCGCCTGCCCCCCGATCTCCAGGAGCTTGGTGGATTCCCACCCGTCGCCTCCAAAGAGCGGGGCGGCGATGCCCAATTCGCGCGCCTGCCGGCAAATCAAGCCCGCCTCGCCATAATAGCCGGGCACGAAAATCGCCCCGGCGCCCGACGCCTTGATCGCCGTGAGTTGCGCTTTGAAATCCTTGTCCCCGCTCGTGTATTTCTGCTCCATCACGATATTTCCGCCGCCGCCGGTGAAAGACTGTTTGAAAAAGTTGGCCAGGCCCACGCTGTAGGCCGACGCTTCGTCGGTGAGCAGCGCCACATTTTTCACCCGCAAAGTATCCCGCGCAAAGCGCGCGATCACCGACGCCTGGAAGGAATCAATAAAACAGACCCGGAAAATATAACTGCCCGTTTCCGTGACCTTGGGGTTGGTGGACGCCGGCGAGATCATGGGAATCTTGAAGCGCTGGCAGATCGGCGCGGCTTCGAGCGAACGGCCCGACGCCACCTCGCCCAGCAGGGCGACCACGCCGTCGCGCGAGATCAATTTTTGCGCGCAGGTCTTGGCTTCGCCCTGTTTGGAGCCGTCGTCCTCGGTGAGCAATTGAATCTTTTTCCCCAGCACCCCGCCCCGCGCGTTCAACCCGGCAATGGCCAGTTCCGTGCCGTGATGGGACATCTGGCCGAAGGAGGCCTCGCTGCCGGTCAAGGAGGCGAATTCCCCCACCTTGATCACGCCCTTTTCCTGCGCGAAGAGCGACGGGGCGAATACTGTCAATCCTAATGATAAAGCCAGGCTGGCGGTGGTGGAAAGGCCCGAAAATCGTAATCTCATATTGCGTTGATTGGCGTTCGTTTTGCCCCGGCCCGCGCCAGGGCAGCCGCACGCTAAAGAATCGCCCCGCCCTTTTCAACCCTCAATTCGCGCCCGCTCACTTGTAAATCGCCTTGGAGGAGAAAACGCGCGCAATGTGTTCCGCCAAGTGGAACCGGGCGGTTCCCTCATGGCCCAGTTCCGCCCGCAGGCGGCGTTTGGCCCATCCCATCAGCCAAAGGAAATAGAAGAGAATGGCCATGGAAATTGCCATGGAAGGCGCAAGACTTAGCCAAACCGGGAAGGGGGCTGGGCCGCTTCCAATGAAGTTGAAGGAAAAGAGCGCAAACAGAACGCTGCTCAGATTACTCACCAAATATGGGACGCCCTTGGCCAGAAGAATGGTTCGCACGATGGCGCCCGCTTGCGAGCGCGCATTCAGGCCATACCAAAGTCCCACCCAAAACAACGCCAGGATGCCGAGGATGGCCCTGACTATGGACAGGACGTGATTAAACAGAATGACGCGCCAGTATCCCGTGGAAGGGACCGGCCCGCTTTGCGCGAAAGCAACTACGCTCGCAACAACATTCGGCGCCACGAGAAGAACCACGGGCCAGAAGATCGCCCGCTTGAGCCAAATCCATTGGCTGGCCACAATCTTCTCGGCTCCCAGCGGCGTGGTCCGCAGCAGCTCCAGTTCTCCGGTGCTCCGCGCCTCCACAAAGAACCGGCTGGCCGCCCATGCGAACAAACAGCCCTGCACAAGCGATACGGCCACTCCCAAGCCAAAAGAACCATAAGGCACCCTCATTGTAACCCTTCTGCCCAAATACAATTCGGCATAATAAACCATTTCCACAACCACCGCCGCCCAGATAGCCGCCTTGATGCCGCGCCTCCGGCTCAGGAGCCACGCGATCGGATCAGTCCCTTCCTCAATGGGTACGCTCCGGCGCGACCAGGCGCGCCAAATCTCCCAACGGCACAAGACGAAGCTTTTGGGCATCCAGCCTTTCTCGCGGGCCTCCTGGCTTTCCACAGCACAACTTTCCAGCGTCCTATCGTCCCCGCGCATCGTGCGGCGCAATCGAATTCCAGCGGCGATGAGGAGCAGCCAGGACATTCCATGCACCGCCGCAAGGGACAACGAGTAGCGCGCGCCAGAAGCCGCATAACTCGGGTCGGTCGCACATCCAAGCGCATACCACGGGCTGATCATGACCGTGAACCCCGGCAAAACCCCGATCAATAGCGGCGCCACAATGAGCAGAACCAGCAGGAAAAGGGCCTACCGCGCGCAATCCAGCCAGCCGCGCCCCCGCGCCGCCGCCCACAACCCGACCGCCAGGGACAGAAACAACGTGTCGAACAACACAAGCACCGTTCGCGCCGCCTCGCCGCCGGTCACGCCGCCAATCAGCACCGGAAGCATCAGCACCGGCAGAAACGCGATGAGGGCGCAAACGCAGGTGATTCCCACCGCCCCAAAACTCCCCAGCAGCACATCGAACGCTCCGACCCGCGTGAGAAAAAGCAGCCCAAGCGTCCCCTCGCGCCGCTCGCGGCTGATGCCCTCCACGGCCAGGAAACCGGCGCAGCAACACAAAACAAACGCCGTGCCGACGAGTCCATTGAAAGCGGACTTCCCCATCATCGCCTGCGTGAGACCCCACGGACCGGCGGACGCCGTCAGGGCCGGCAGGCAAATCAAAATCCCCGCCAGCGCCACGGCGAAGCGCGTCCAGTACACCGCCCGGCTGCGCGCGCGCACGCGCAACTCACGCTCGATGAGAGGCAGAAAGGTCACCGTTCGGGATTATCCGGCGGCACTGTATTCCCCGGTGGAAGGGAGGTAAACGCTTAACTCGTTTTGACTTGGGGCGATCCCCCACCCTCCCCCGCAATTATTTGATGGCCGGACTTGCCTTTTCTCCAAGGAACCGTAATGTAAGCCGATGAAATGGATCGTGTCATTGATGTTTACGCTGCTGGCCGCTCAAATTGCGGCCGCTGACAATATGCCCTCAATCCAGAACATCCCCCTCAACGACATCAACGGCAAACCAACCTCCCTGAAGGACTACGCCGGCAAAGTCGTTCTCCTGGTCAACGTCGCCTCCCAATGCGGCTTTACCCCCCAATACAAGGGCTTGGAGGCCCTGTACGAGAAATACAAGAGCCAGGGTTTGGTCATCATCGGCGTGCCTTGCAACGATTTTGGCGGCCAGGAACCCGGATCCGCCGACGAGATCAAGAAATTCTGCACGGAGAAATACAACGTCGCCTTCCCGCTCATGGCCAAGGTCCACGTCATAGGCTCTGAGGCGCATCCTCTTTACGCGGCGCTGACCGGCAAGGAATCCCCTTTTCCGGGCGCCATCAAATGGAATTTCACCAAGTTCGTCATCGGTCGCGATGGAAAGGTGGTCCAGCGATTCGAGTCCAAGATCACACCGGAGGCGCCGGAGCTGGTTCAAACCGTCGAAACCGCCCTCGCCGCCAAGTGACCAGGGTGCCACAACCACCGGCGCGATTCTCCCCAGCCGGAGAATGCACGCCCGCCAGGAATAAGTCTTGAGCGGCGCGCAAAAGAAACTAATCTTACCCCATGTCTAAGGTTAAACACATCGTCCTGTTGAAGTTCAAAGAAGGAACGACGGAAGAGCAGATCAACAAGTTCCTCGAGGATGTTTTGGATCTCTCCGAAACCGTGCCCGGCATCGTGGACTACGTCTCCGGCGCCAATTGCAGCGCCGACGGCAAAAGCCAGGGCCTCACGCACGGTTTCATCATGACCTTCGCCGACGCCGCCGCCCGCGACGCCTATACGATTCACCCCGAGCACGAACGCTTCAAGGCGGGGGCGCTCCCCTT
>JBEKOF010000295.1:0-6114 GCA_049522055.1 Verrucomicrobiota bacterium
TCAACCGATGATGAACAAACCGGGACAACGCGACTTGCCCAGCCCCCTTTGGGGGCTGGGCTTTGGCCTCCTCTGGAGGCCACAGTCCAAAGCCCCGCCCTTTGGGCGGGGATTTTTACTTCGCATTTTTAGGCGCAGTGGCTGGAGCGGACGGCGGGGCGCCGGGTTCCTCCGGGGGCAGGAACCCTTTCAAGGTGTGGAAGGGATGCAGAATCTCGGTGAGGATTTTCGGCATGTACAGAGGCTTGTAAGTGGGCGCGTTGAGGGTGCCGCCGATCTTGTATTCGAACAACTTGCCCACCAGCGCGAAGGGCCATCGGAACAACTCGCCAATGAAGGGCGTGTTGCGCAGCAGCAGCGCCTCCGCGCGGGCGTTGAGCTGCTTGTCCGTGTTCAAGGTGCCGTGATAAACCAGGCGGAAGCCCGTGGAGCGGATTTCCAGGTTGTCGGTGTTCAGCACGGCGTTGGTCACGACAAAATCCGCGCTGGCCTGGTAAGCGCGCGTGTTGCCGGAACCGGGCACGATGGCGTTGAGAATCGGCGAGAACACGCCGAAAATCTTGATGTCCCACAGCCGGGCTTGGGAGACAAATACGTGGCCGGTGGCGCGCCAGCTTCTCAGGTCCTCGGAATTGCCGCCGAGGATCGAGACCCCGGCGTCCAGAGAGCCTTCCAAGTGGTTGGATTTGGCGCCGAAGGCCCGCGCCAGCAGCGGCAACTGGATCTTGAAGAGCGAAATTCTTCCGCGAACCTCGGTCCCCACTTTCGGCGCGTAATCGAACAGGCCCCAGCCCGACATGCTTCCCTCATACAACTGGGCCGACAGATTGGTTACGGCGATGGATTTGGCGGCCCAATGGACCTCGCCGGAGATCTGGCCGGCGGCCAGGTTGTCGTGGTGAAAATTCCGGCCGGAGACGGCAAAACGCAGATCGGTCGCCAGCGCATCGTCGGGGACAAAAGACCCCTGTACTTTGACGGTCGGCGGGGTTTCAAAGACAAGGGTTTTCAGCCAGCCGGGAGCCAGCGGTCCGAGCGCGCGCAAGACGGTCGCCGGATCCAGCGTGCTGACCACGTTGCTGAGGGAAATTCTTTTGGCGGCAAAATCCGCCGCCACGCATTCGGCCGCCAACTGCCCCGCGCCCGTCACAAGCCGGCCGTCGGTGAACCGCGCCAGCAAGTTGGTAAAATCCACGGCGGCGGCCAGGGAGTCTATTTTTTCGCCGCGGACCGTGAAGTTGGTGGCGGCGAAACGGGCGGTGAAGGCGGTTTTGCCGGGCTGCCCCCAGCAGCCGCGGACTTCCGCGTGAATTTGCGGCGGCGCAGAAAAACTCACCTCATCCAACAGCGGCTGCCGCTGCGGCGGCAGCAGCGGGCGGGCGATCTTTGGGTCCATGCCTGAGTCCGCCACAAGTAGAAAGTCGCCGGTCTCATCGCTGCCGGTGTAATCCAGGAGGAGATCCCCTCCGGGCCGCGTGGCGCGCAAGCGCGGCAGGCTCCAGGCTTGGTTGGAATAGGTGAAACTGGACTGAACCGAACTGACTTGCAGAGCGCGGTAGGAGGCCGGGCCGACGGAAAAATTGCCCGCAATTTGCAGCGACGGCAGAACTTCGTCCCACCAATCCGGTGCGGGTTTGGTCCAATCCGGCAGCATCAGCGTGGCCCGGGCGGCGATCCGGGGCGGCTGGTCCCATTGGAGTTGGGCCATCCAAAGTTGGGCGGAGGGAGTGAGGAGATGGGAAATCTGGCGCGGGTCAAAATCCAGGCTTGCGTCCGCGCCCAGTTCGCGGGAACTGACATCCAGCCGGATGCCGCCGACGAACCGTCCGCCGTAGAGGGCGGCGTCCAGATTTGTCAACACCAGTTCCGGGGCGCGCCAGCGGCCGGCGCATTGGATTCGCCCGAAGTTGATTTTGGGGCCCGTCACTCGGTTCACGTCGGCCTGCCAGTCCAAGGCCCAGCGGTTAAAGTTGGCCCACAGGCCCCAACTGGCGTCCGCGGCGGAGGAACCATCGGTGGCCGAGGCGGCGCAGGTGACATGGGCGGATTGCGCCGACCCCCAGCGGGTGGCCACCTGTTCGCCCCGCAACGTTCCTGTCGCGGCCACGAACGTGAGCGGAGTCGGACGCAGCGTAGCGCTTCCATTCCAATCGAGGTGCGCGGCCTCAAAGTCATTGGTTGGCGCGGCCGCGAGCCAGCGGCCCTGGCAGTCGTCGGCGGCCCAGTTGACCACGGCCGTGAGATTGGTTCCGTCGGCGCGCGAAACATTAGCCGTCAATTCCATGTTCCGGGCCTTGGCCTGGGGCG
This sequence comes from Verrucomicrobiota bacterium, assembly GCA_049522055.1. Classification (GTDB taxonomy): domain Bacteria; phylum Verrucomicrobiota; class Verrucomicrobiia; order Limisphaerales; family Palsa-1400; genus JBEKOF01. Next base: position 2,308 of record JBEKOF010000295.1, read on the forward strand.
CGGTCAAATCGCTGGCCGTCAGGCGCACTTTCAGGAATGGGCTGGGGCCGGGGTTCATGGGGTGGACGCAGGAAGCAGTCAGCCGGACGCCGGTGGCTTCACCCCAGGGAGTTTGCGTGCCGCCGGCGCGCAGGGAGAGGGAAGTCCACAGCGAGTCGGGATCATGCCCGTCGGCCCCCAGGAAGACCGACAGATGCGGCGGGGAAAGGAAATGAATTTTGGCCAGGACCTCCGCGAACTGCCGCAGGGCGCTATACGGGTCCGGCGGCGGGTTGGCGGCCGGAGCGCGGTTGGCGGGAGCCGCCGCGGCCCGGGGATTCCAATCGCGCGCGGCCATGAAATTGGTGACCGTTCCCTGGATGTCAATCAGCATCCCGTGGAAGCCGGCGTGGGCCACCTGAAGACGGATGGCGTCGTTGGGGAGCAGGGCCAGGTCCATGGAAACATTATTGACAGAAAGAAAGTCGCCTTTGGCCGCGGACAGGGGCAGTTGGAGGCTGCCTTGGGAGATGCGCAGCAGAACCAGTTTCACCCGGCGATGCAGAAGGCCGACGAGGTCGAAACGCACCAGTGATCGCTCCCCCGAAAACCGCGGCACGAGCGGCTGGCCGGGGCAGTCAAACGCCGCGTTGTCAATCACCACCTCCGGCCCCCAGCCCAGCCGGGCGTTGCTGAATTGGGCCTCAAATCCCCGCTCGCGCAGGCGGCCCAGCAGCGGGCGCTTGAGAAAATCGGGCAGGCCGATCAGATGCAGATAAGCCCCGGCCGCCGCCACCAGAAACAGGCAGAACAAAGCCGTGATCCGCGCCCATCGAAGCGCCGCGCGCAGGCGGCGGGTCAGGCGGCTTTTGGGTGGGGCGTCCATGGAGTCAAGGGGTTTGGCGGAAATTCGGCGGCAGGCCCAGGTAAGTCGTCACCAGATCATACAAATCCAGGGGGAACTCGAAGACCAGGCGCCGCCCGTCCCGCTCGACCGAGGCGTAGGGGTGGAGGTGCGGGGAGGCCCGTCCGAATTGGACGGTGTTGGTTTCCATCTGGCCGCCCCGGTTGATCTGGAAGGAAATCCGGCAGTCCGTTTCGTCAAACCCGAACCGCTCGAGATGGTCCTCGCCGACCCCGCTCCAATAGATCGCCCGCAAACGGCCCATGCGATAGACCGTTTCCTCGATCGCCGCCGGGATGACCAGGAGGCCGTCGGGTCCGCGCGCCAGGCGCCATTGCTGTTGCGCGTCCCGTCTGAATTTGAGTTCCGTCCCCCGTTGATGAACCTCAATGCCCTCCACCTGGTTGGTCTCAAAATTCCAGATGGAGCGGTCGCGCAATTCCCAGCAAGCCCCGGGCAGCCGGCTGAACTGTTCGCTGGAAATAGTGTTGACTGATTGCTCATCGGGCCGCCGCTCGAAAAAGATTCCCGGTTGATTGGTGCCCACGCCAAAGAGCAGCTGGGTGACCGTCGGGTTGGTCTGGCCGGCGGCGGGGGCGTAGGTCAGCTTGTATTGCAGGATCGGGGTGTCCAGGCCGTGGCTGGCCAGGTCCGCTTCCACCAGGTAGGGGATGGCCACCTCGATGTTGGTCAGGGCGGAAAGCCACCCCTGCATCAATAAGGCGTCGGCCGGGAAGGTTTCCGCGCCCGTGACGACCCAGGAGCCGTTGGCGGTTTTTTGGACGGTGAATTTTTCCCCGGCGGCGACCTGGATGGAATCAATCAGCGCCGGAGAAAGGCTGGTCAGATGATAATCCAGAAAATTGGTATAGCTGCCTTCCCAGGGCAGAAGAGGGTCCCGGGCGATCTCGATGACGTTGGCCGGGGAGAGCCGGCGGGCGTAGGCCAGCTTGGGGTTGTTGGTGGGGCTGGCGCCCATCTTCAAATCCAGCGCGATATTGGTCTTGCTGTCGTCGCGCAGAAAGGTCAACTCGAGCACGGGAGAGGGCGTCGGCCCTTGCAGCAGGGAGGCGTCCAATTCCGGGGCGCCGTCGGGCACGAAATTGCTCACCGTCAACTCCTGGAGGCGGGCGAGCAAGGCGTCAATCTTTGGCGTGTCGGCGCGGTGCTGGAGCGGCGATGTCATCCCCCATAAATGGCTGGCCGGGTCCCGTTTCAAATCAAAATGAGAACTGGCATTGGTCACTTCCACCCTTTGGTACGGGGCGCCGGCCAAATCCAGCACGGTCAAATCGCGCCACAAGTCCGGGGCGGCGGGCGTATGATTGAGCAAGTCGGCGCTGGCGATGTAGATCAAGGTGCTGCCGCTGAAATTCAAATAAACCTGGTCGCCGACCGGGGAAATATGGCCGACATTCAACACCCGTTCCCGCTCCTTGTCCCGCAGCAGGAGCGTCACCTGCGGTGGATCGAAACCAAATTCCCCCATGGCGTTGGGGCGGTTGGTCAGCTCATCGGGGCCGAGGCAGTATTGCCATTCCCATTGGGCCAGTCCTTGCAGGAATTGACCCACCACCGCGGCGCTGGCCGGATACGCCAACGGCTGGGTCAACTGCCAGGAGTGATTGGTCTGTTCCACGCGGAGGATTCGTCCCCCGGCCTGGATTTCCACCGCGGTGATTTGGGCGGGGTCCAAATCCGGGAGGATTTTCCGGCTGGGCGGGATGAGCGCCGCTTGGCGCATCGGCCATTCCACAAAATAAATAAACGCCCACAGCGCCGCGGCGGTGGCCAGAAGAAGCGCTGTGGATTTTGTCCTCACCCTCCACCTCAACTCCGCCGGCGCAGCCACACCAGGCCGCCCAGGAACAGCACCGCCCCGGGCATGACCGCCAGAAACAGCCAGCGCGCCTGGAGCATTTGCGACCGGGTGACAGAAACCATGTATTCGATGATCGGGCGCGGCCCCAGTCCGTCGAGCACCAGGTTCGGCCGCTGCAAGAGCCATTTCAAGGCCTGGCCGGCAAAAAAATGATTGGCCCCCGGCGGTTGGTCAATGAATTGGTCATCCAAAAAGTCCGCGTCCCCGGCCACCACGATGCGCGTCCCATCGCGGTCATTGATCACGCCGCGCTGGATGGAGGCGATGAGAGGAAAAGTCCCTTTCCTGGCCCCATCCGTGCCGTTGGGGCTGGTGCCCGCCAGATAATCAATTTGGGAGGCGTCCGGGCGGGCGTTGACGGAGGTGTTGGTGTTGAACACCGGGTGGGGCGAGTACATGTGCAAGGTCAATCCCTGCGCCAGGAGAGGAGCGACAATCGGATTGGGCACGTCATGAAAGAGCGCCTCAAAAGCGCCCGGGCCAATGCGATAATTGGGATCCAACTCCTCCACCACGTTGGTGTCCAAAGTGACGCCCCAGTTTTTTTTCAGAAGCGGATTCAGCCCCATATCCACATTGAGCAGCGCCAAAAGACGCCCGTTGTTATGGAGCAGATATTCCTGGATTTGCGCGATTTCATTGGACGAGTAGTTTTGCCTCAGCTTCTCCGGGCTGGCGATGATCAGGAGTTTGCAGTCGGCGGGGATCGTGTTGGTTCCTTGCAAGGAAAGCACGCCCCAGTCGCATCCCGCCTCGACCTTCAGAATGGCCGCCAGCGTGGCCACCCCGTCCTTGCCGGGGCTGGGTTTCTGTCCGGAGGGATCCCCGGGGTCGCGCTCCCCGTGGCCGGTGAGAAAATAGGCCCTTTTGGCTTCGGGATAGATGACGTTAAAAATATAGGAAGTGAAAAAAATCTCGCCGTTAAACGCGTCCCGCCGGATGTGGGCCATGTCGCTGGCGTTCAGGTGGGCCAGCTCCATCTCGGTGTAGATGGCGGGGCTTTGCCCCGGGCTCTCGAAGGCCACGAAATTCCTTTTGTTGC
>JBEKOF010000296.1:0-6089 GCA_049522055.1 Verrucomicrobiota bacterium
AAGCCCGAAAATCGGCACTTCAACTTGGGCAATGGCGACCATTTTCACAGCCGCAGCGCGGACTGGATGAAGGCCTGTGGCACGGAGAACCCCGACCAGGCTAAAAGGCCGGGGGAGCAGGACAACCAGGGGCTGCCCCCCGTCCTGCCGGAGGTTTTTTTCACTAGACTGCTTAAGACCGCTAAAGCCGCCCACAAGCCTTTAACCCCTGCCGCCCAAAGTCGTACACTATGGAGGGCGGCATGAACAAGTATCGCCTGTTGAAAATGAACAGCCGCGGCGGCCGCTATTACGCGGAGGAGATCGAAACCGGCCTGCGCCATTCGCTCAAAACGAAGGACCTGGAGGCGGCGGAGAAGCTCCTGCACGCCATGAACGAGGCCCATCGCAATCCCCAACTCAACCGGCGCATGGCCCAGACCTATTTGGCCGGCAGCGACCCGGAAGCCCTGACCCGCACCTGGAAGGACGTCATCACCGCGATCGTCAATTCCAAGAAGGACGGCAGCGACGACCAGCACCGCTGGACCTCCGTCAGCAAGGACCCGGCTTACGGCCTGATCATGAACGAGGCCCTGCTTTCCACCACGCCGGATACGCTGTTGGCGGTGCTGAAAATGGGGACGGTCAGCACCAACGTCTTCCTGCGGCGCATCCAGAACTTTGCCTTGGACATGGGATGGCTGCCGTGGCCCATCCTGAAGAAGAAACAGTTCCCCAAGGTCAGATTCCGGCCAAAGCGGGGCATCACCGAGAAGGAGCACCAGAAGATCATCCAGGCGGAAAAGAACCTGGAGCGCAGGGACTTTTACGAACTGTGCTGGCTCCTGGGGGGCTCCCAGGGCGATATCGCCAATTTGACCGACGAAGATATCGACTGGGATGACCACCTCATCTGCTACAACCGCAAGAAAATGCTCCAGCGGATGCAGGCAAACCCCAACCTCAAGCCCCCGATGATCAAGTTCGGCAAGAAAATCGGGAAGGTTCTCAAGCGGCGCCCAAAAAAGGGACCGCTGTTTCCCTACCTCTGCACGGTGCGGTCAGGCGACCGGGCCACAGAATTCAAGCAGCGCTGCGACGGGCTGGGCATCAAAGGGGTGTCCCTGCACAGCCACCGTTACGGTTGGGCAGAACGGGCGCGCAAGGCCCACTACCCCCTGCGGTGCGCCCAGGAGAACCTCGGCCAGAATTCCGCCGCCGTCCACCGCGCCTACGCCAAAAATGCCGCCGTGGTCAACCCGTCGCTCGACGAGTGGGAGGAATTGGTGGCCAACAAGATAGTGGACATCGACAAGATACCGAAGGTGGCGTAGAGGCAGCAACGTTGCTGCCCCCAAAGGACTGGGCAATGGCATTCATTTTCTAATCTGCCTCATCACGTTTCCCGAACTCCCCTTGGCACGAGGCCATCCCCGTCAATAGAAGTAAAATCATCCCTTTCATCCGACCGACCCCCTTGCGGTCCCCTTTGTAACGTGGCTCCGACATCGGCAGACCACCTCGGCTCCTAACCACCTCGGCTCCTGACCACCCCAGCTACGGACCACCCCGGCTCCTGACCACCCCGGCTCCTGACCACCCCGGCTCCTGACCACCCAGCGGCCATTGAATAAATATAAAATCAAAAGCAAGTTCTGGTGTCGTTTTTTGGGTCAGACTCGGATCAGACTCCTCTCTCATTTCATGCCTAAGCAGGCCCGAAATGTCACCTTAATTTATCTAAATATTTCTTGCGCATCACGGATCGGAGCGTAGGTTGCCACTGTCGACCATGTGCCGAGGGATCGATCAGCTCAAAGCTGGGATGTAATTAGCGTCGCCATAATGTCATTATCCGTGGTTCAGCAGGACTGTGCATTGTGGCTTCATTTGAAGCCTAAACAATTAGCACCGCAACCATGGGGTCGCAGGCACAAAGAGGTCCACACTAGCTAATAGAAGTACGTCAAAACAGCAGATAATGCCCTCACGGCAGAAAAATGGGCTAAACAAAGTGAGTTCATGAAAACCTCATTATTCAATGGTATGAATGCACTTCCGCGAGTCCGCCTGGCCTCGGCTGGATTGGGCTGCCATAATCATTCCGCCAACCAGGCAAACAAATAAGTCTGACCCCGCCGGGGCACCTGCTCCAACCATGAAATCCCTGGACCAGATAGAGCTGAGAACCGTCGTCAACGCCGCCGACACGCCAAGCGATGGGAATGATCTTTTCGTCATCAGCCAGCCTGGCTCATATTATCTGGTAACGAACATCGCGGGCGCCCAGGGTGAAAACGGGATTAGTGGGAGCACGGGGGTGGCCCACAGCATTCAGGCGGGCAACAGTGTGGGCTTGATTGTCGTACCCTCCGCGAGCGGAACCATTTCCGGGAGTGGGGAGGCGGCCTCGGCTCGACGGACGCCAACACCAACTTCGCCTAATTAACAAAACATGAAACCCCCACTTTCTTACCGGGCGGCCCTGGCTTTGGCTTCCATTCTGCTTGGCCCCGACTCTCTCTACGGTGGCACCACCATTGATTCCGCGAACAAAAGCGCCTATGGCGCAAACATCGGGTGGACAGATTGGTCTGGCGGACTGGGCGAGACCGCCAGCGGAGCAGTCATTGGCGCCTACGTCTGCTACGGCTATATCTACTCAGCCAATGTTGGCTGGATCAATCTCGGCAGCGGCTTGCCGGCCAATCGCATCCGGTATCAAAACAACGGAACCAACGACTTTGGCGTGAATCAGGACGGCCTGGGCAACCTGCGTGGTTATGCATACGGTGCGAACATCGGCTGGGTCAATTTCGAGAGCAACGGAGCCCCCGCCATCAACATGGCCACGGGTCAGATCAGCGGCAACGTCTGGAGCGCCAATTGCGGATGGATCAGCATGAGCAATGCAGTCGCTTATGTGCAAACCGACACCATCTCGCCCGGTTCCCTGGACACCAATGGATTGCCCATCGCGTGGGAGCTTGCCTATTTTGGGGCGACAAACCTCAATCCCAATGCCGATCCAACGGGAAAAGGCATGACCCTCGCCCAAGACTACCTGGCGGGCACTGACCCGAACAGCGTCACCAGTGTCTTGCAAATCACCGGCGCTAACTTTCCAGCCAACGGCAGAAGCGCTACTTTGACCTGGACCAGCGTGGCCACACGGTACTACGATATCCAAGAGAGTTTGAGCCTCAGCCCTGCAAACTGGACCGACAGCAGTCTGGGATTAATTGCAACCCAAGGAACCAACACAACCAGCAGCCTCGCCGACCCCGACACGGCACTCCGCTTTTATCGAATCCAGGCAGTTCGCCCGCTGACCCCATAAATCTATTTCAGCTCCCCACTTAACTGGTAATTGAACCAATGAACATGAAAACCAACACCATCCTCAAAGGCATCGCATCCCTAGTCGTCGGTATGACCCTGGCTGCTCCATCCAGCCAAGGCCAGGGAAACCTCACCCCACCGGGGCCGCCGGCACCCACCATGAAATCGCTCGATCAAATCGAGCCCCGAACGCCCATTTCATCCCTGCCTTACGGAATCACCAACAGCGGGTCTTACTATGTGACAACCAATCTCAACATGACTGCCAATGGCGATGGCATCACCATTTCCGCCAATCAAGTCACACTCGACCTCAGAGGTTTTACAATCTTTTCCACCTTCAACGGAGGCTCCGGAACGGGAATCCACATTGGAGTCGGCCAGAACGACATCACCATTTGCAACGGTCATATCCAGAGCGGCTCAACGAACAACAACGGGGTTTATAGCGCCAACGGCTTTGCCGCCGGCATTGGTTACTTCATGACGCCTCCCTCTAATGTACGCGTGGCCAATGTCTCATTGTCAGGGTTCCGGCTTGATGGCATTTATCTTGGAACAAGCAGTTCAAGCATTGTGGAATCATGCAGTGTGCAAACGGTTGGAGGCGTTGGCATTGGAGCCGCCAGCGTTTTGCACTCCTCCGCAGTGCAATGCGGGCAAGCCGCCATTATCGCGGTCGTGGCTTCGGATTGCTACGGTTCATGCCTCGGCGGCGCAGCGCTGGATGTTCTGCAAACGGCCAACAACTGCTACGGCTACAGCACCGGCGGCGATGGATTGGATGCGGGCGTGGCCCAGAACTGTTACGGTTGGAGCAGCAGCGGCTGCGGTCTGAGCGCGCAAACGGCCGCCAATTGTTATGGCATCAGCATCGGCAATATCGGCCTCTGCGCCAGCGTCGCCGCCCATAACTCGTACGGTGCCAGCAGCAACGGACCCTACGGATTGTTTGCCCAAACCGCCACCGGATGCACCGGCACCAACAACGCCAGCGGCTACGGTCTGTATGCCAACAACGCCGAGAATTGCCAAGGCTACAGCACCAATGGCACCGGCCTCTACGCGCTTAATAACGCCTTTAATTGCAGCGGTTCCTTCACCGGGTTCACTGGCGGCACCATCTACGGGTTATATGCCAGAAACGCCCAAAACTGCTACGGCAGTACCGGCATCTATGGCGCCTCCTCCTGCTACGCCCTCTACGTGGTGAACACCGCCGAAAATTGCACCGGTTTGAGCGGCAGTTTTGCCGGAGGCATTTACTCCACCTGCGCCCTCAACTGTTTTGGCTCCAGCCTGGACGGCGACGGGTTGGACTGCCGTACTGCTGAAAGTTGCTATGGCGAAAACACGAACACCGGCGGAGGAACCGGCAACGGCACAGGCCTCAACGCGGTTACTGCCCAAAACTGCAACGGCTATAGTTACGGAGGCACCGGGCTGACCGCCAACATAGCCAGCGCCTGCGCGGGAACCACCGTGAGCGGGACGGCACAGAACATCGCCCACAAATACAACATGCCCTAAACCCATGAGGCATTCCCTCCCAGCCGCCATGCTCTGGCTGTCGTTCCACACCCTTGCCCTGCACGCGGCCGGGTTTGAGGGACGGATACATGTTTCAATAGCCCAGGGGTCACAGACAAACACCCTGCTTTACACGATCGGGCCCGAACATCTGCGCATTGAAGCAACCGGGGGAAACGGACTAAACCCCATTAACATCCTGGAGGGCAAAACCGGCACACTGACCCTGGTATTCCCCAACAATCAAAGTTTCATGCGGCTGAAAACCACGACCCCAGCCGCCCCCGCCATGAGACCGGGCATGGCCATGATGCCCATGCCCCCGGGAGGACTTCCCCCAGGGGTCGGCCCGCAAGGCGAAATGTCGGCATTTACATCCATTCCGACAATGCAAATGGAACAATCCCCTGGACCCGATACACTCGCTGGCCCATCGGGGCGAGCGGCTTCGAACCCTCCCTCCATTCAACTCAAATCCGACAAACTGCCGCCGGGTCTTGGTCCTCAATCGGGCAACCCCGCGCGATGGGCCATGTTCACGCAGATGCCGCCCATGAGCCAGGGACTCGAATTCATGGCCACAGGAAAGACCACTAACATCAGCGGGTTTGCCTGCCAGCAATACGTAATAAAGCAGAGCGGGGAAACCATGGAGGTCTGGGCGACAGACCAATTGCCCCCATATCTACAGTACATAACAAGCCAAGCAGGCCATTTTGGACCCAGAATGCTGGAGCAACAATGGCCGGGACTGCTGGCTGACCGGAAGCTATTCCCCCTGCTGGCCATCCTAAGCTACGATTCGGGAGTTGAACGTCTCAGATTTGAAGTTACATCCATCCACAAGGAGACTGTGGCAGAACCGGACGCAACACTCTTTGAGCCAAAGGCTGATTACCGTGAGGTGGAACCGAGGCCATTTTAAATGCGACTATACTATGGCCCGGAAACCCCATTTTTGGATTCCCTCGGGAAACCTGAAAATAACGGTCAGTACCAACGTCTTCCTGCGGCGCATCCAGAACTTTGCCTTGGACATGGGATGGCTGCCGTGGCCCATCCTGAAGAGGAAACAGTTTCCCAAGGTCAAATTCCGGCCAAAGCGGGGCATCACCTCACAGGGGTCAGACCATAGCTTTGTCCATTTTTGCGCTGGCGCTTCGGAGTGGGGTGGGTCAGGCTGCGCCCATGCCGCGCCTGATGCGCATCGAATATCCCGGAGCCATCTACCACGT
>JBEKOF010000297.1:0-6016 GCA_049522055.1 Verrucomicrobiota bacterium
AAGCGGATTATTCAGGCGGGGCGGCAGGAGATTGTCACAACATTGTCACAGGAATGCCTTTTGCGCGTCATATCCAACCTGTATCAAAGAGCGACCCCAGACATGGGGAGCCGAGCTAAAAAGGTTGAAGCCGGAAAATTGAGCCTGTTAAAATAGCCGTATGAGCAAGAGAACCTTTCCAGCCATTGTTCTGGGCGCCGCCCTGGTGACCGGCTGCGGGCAAAAAGCGCCGCTCCATCTGCTCGGGGCCGGGGCCACGTTCCCGAACCCGATTTACGCGAAATGGTTTGAGGAGTACAGCAAGGTGGATCCGAACGTGCAATTCAATTACCAACCGATCGGTTCCGGCGGGGGCCAAAGGCAGATTCTGGCCCGGACGGTGGATTTCGGCGCCTCCGACGGCCCGATGAGCGATGAAAGTCTGGCGTCGGCGCCCGGGAAAATCCTGCACGTTCCGACGGTGGCGGGAGCGGATGTGATCACATATAACCTTCCGGGAAACCCGGGGCTGCAACTGGACGGGCCGGCGCTGGCGGGGATATTCCTGGGGAGAATCACCAAATGGAATGATCCGGCGATAGCGGGGCAAAATCCGAGCGCGCAATTGCCGGCGACGGGGATCACCGTGGCGCATCGTTCCGACGGGAGCGGGACGACGTTCATCTTTGTGGATTATCTGAGCAGCGTGAGCAAGGAATGGGAAACGAGCGTGGGGCGGGGGACGGCGGTAAAATGGCCCGTGGGGCTTGGGGCCAAGGGGAGCGAAGGGGTGACGGAGCAGATCAAACAAATCCCCGGCTCGATCGGGTACGTGGAACTGGTCTATGCGATCGAACAGAAACTGCCTTACGCGAGCATCAAGAACGCGGCGGGGAAATATATTGTTCCATCCATTCAATCGGTGACGGCGGCGCTGGCCACGGCCAGCATTCCGGAGGATTTTCGTTTTTCGATGGTCAACCCGCCGGGAGAGCAGGCGTATCCCATCGCGGGGGCGACCTGGCTGCTGGTTTACCAGAAGCAAGGCAACGCCGAAAAAGGGAAGAAGCTGGTGGAATTCCTGAAGTGGGCGGAGACCACGGGGCAGAGCATGGCTGAGCCGCTGAGTTATGCGCCGTTGCCGCAGGCATTGAAGACGCGGGTGCTCAAGGAAATCGAGACGATCAGCTATTAGTTTTTGCCTAAAATCAATTGGAGCGCAAACTTTTGGGGGCGCGGCCAAGCCCGCTTGCCAATAGAAACGAGCTTTATGAACGCAGCCGCAGAGTTAGTAAAGAGTGGACCGCCGGTGGGGATTGTGCTGGCGCCTCCGGGGAGGGTCGCGGATAATGTGTTTCGGGGGCTGACGTGGGTGATGGCGATGTTCGTGATGGTGCTCTTGTTGCTGGTGGGATGGGTGCTCTGGCACGGGGCGCAGCTATCGCTGGCCAAATTCGGCTGGCATTTTTTTGTCCATTCCAATTGGGACCCTGGGCACGGGGACTATGGGGCGCTGCCGTTTATATTCGGCACGTTTGTTTCGTCGCTGATTGCCTTGCTGATCGCGCTGCCGTTGAGCCTGGCGACGGCGGTATATTTGACGGAACTGGCGCCGGGCTGGCTGCGGCAACCGTCCATTTCCATGATAGAGATGCTGGCGGCGATTCCGAGCGTGGTCTTTGGGCTATGGGCGATCCTGGTGCTGGTGCCGTGGATGCAAAGCGGTTTTTATCCGGCGTTGCAAAAGCTGTTAGGCATTGTGCCTTGGTTCCAGGGGCGGATATACGGGCAGTGCATCCTTTCGGCGGGAGTGATCCTGGCGATAATGATCGTGCCGATCATCACCTCCATTTCGCGCGAGGTGTTCCGGGCGGTGCCGGATACGCAGCGGGAAGCGGCCTTCGCGCTGGGGGCCACGCGCTGGGAAGTGACGAGGCTGGCGGTGTTGCGATATTCGACGCGCGGGATATTTGGGGCGGCGATGCTGGGGCTGGGCCGCGCGCTGGGAGAAACGATGGCGGTGATGATGGTCATCGGGAACCGGGAGGAGATACCGAAGTCGCTCTTTGCCCCCGCCGCCACGCTGGCGAGCGGGATCGCCAACGAATTCGCCGAAGCGACGCAGGGACTGTATCTGAGCGCGCTATTTGAGTTGGGCTTGATGCTGGTGCTGGTGACGGTGGCGACCAATGTGGTGGCACATCTGTTGATCGGCGCGATAGGCGGGCAGAGATCTTCTGGAGCATGAGCATGAAGAACAACTGGCAGCATCGTTGGCGCAAAGTGAAAAGCTCGATGGTATCGGGCCTGTGTCTGACGTGCGCGGCGGTGGTCATCGCGCCCCTCGCATTGTTACTGTTTAGTTTGGTCAAGAAGGGGGCCAGTTCGCTGGACCTGAACTTTTTCACGCAGTTGCCCAAAGCGGCCGGGGAGATCGGCGGGGGGATGGCCAATGCGATGGTGGGGAGTCTGGTATTGCTGGGCCTTGCGGCGGCGGTGGGAGTGCCGATCGGGGTGTTGGGAGGGATTTACCTTTCGGAGTTTGGAGGGCGGCGGCTGAGTTGGGCGGTGCGGTTTGCGGCGGATATACTCAATGGGACGCCGTCCATCGTGTGGGGCATCGTGATCTGGGCGCTGGTGGTGGTGCCGATCACGGGCTTCTCGGCATACGCGGGGGGATTGGCGCTGGGATTCATGATGATCCCGATAGTGATCCGGACGACGGAGGAAATGCTGGCGATGGTGCCCAACGGGTATCGTGAAGCGGCCTATGCGCTGGGCATCCCGCGTTGGAGGATCGTGCTGCACGTGGTGCTGAAAACGGCGAGCCGAGGGGTGATAACCGGCATCCTGCTGGCGGGAGCCCGGGTGATCGGGGAGACGGCGCCGCTGCTCTTCACGGCGCTTGGGAATAATTTCTGGAGCCGCAATCTATCCGAACCGATCAACGCGATGACCTTGCAGATATTCAACTATGCCAATTCGCCCTTTCCCGACCAGAACCGCCAGGCTTGGGCGGGAGCCTTGGTGTTGATCCTCTTTGCCCTGGCTCTGAACGTCGGGGTCAGAATCATGACCCGCGGCTCAGCGCCACACCTGGTGAAATAGTGATTGCATGACTCCACAACCCCAGTTGCCCGCCTTGAAAATCACACCCTCCGCGCAGTCTGAGCCACCGCCTCCGGCGCCGGCGCAGGCGGCGGGGAAGCCGGCGACCTTCGAGGTGCGGCATCTGAACGTGTGGTTTGGGGCGCACCATGTGCTGCGGGACATCTCGCTGCAAATCCCGTCCAAAGCGGTGACGGCGATCATCGGGCCGAGCGGGTGCGGGAAGTCCACCTTCCTGCGGAGCTTAAATCGGATGCACGATCTGGTGGCCGGCTCGCGGGTGGAAGGGCGCATCACGCTATTCGGGCAGGACCTTTACGGCAAGGAGGTGGACGCGACGCTGGTGCGGCGGCGGGTGGGGATGGTGTTCCAGAAATCGAACCCCTTTCCGACGATGACGATCGAGGAGAACGCCACCGTGGGGCTGCGGCTCAACGGGGTGAGGCAGAGGAGCCTGCTGCAGGAACGGATGGAACGCTCGCTACGCATGGCGGCGCTGTGGGACGAAGTGAAGGACCGGCTGCACGCCAACGCGATGAGCCTATCGGGAGGCCAGCAGCAGCGGCTGTGCATAGCCCGGGCGCTGGCCATAGAGCCGGAAGTGCTGCTGATGGACGAGCCGGCCTCGGCGCTGGACCCGCTGGCGACGGCCAAGATCGAGGAATTGATTCTCCAGTTGAAAGAGCAGTTTACCATTGTTATAGTGACACATAACATGCAGCAGGCGGCGCGAATATCCGATCAGACGGCCTTTTTTTACATCGGGGAACTGATAGAATTCGACGCGACGGGCCGGTTGTTCACAAATCCTTCAAAGAAGCAGACGGAGGATTACGTGACGGGGCGTTTTGGTTGAGGAGGCAATAAGGAGCGAGTATGCAGAGATATTTTGACGAAGATCTGGCCCACTTCAAGGAAACGCTTCTGATGATGGGCAGCTACGCGGAGAGCGCGCTGAACCAGGCGCTGCAGGCCATCGTGGACCGCAATGACAAACTGGCCGAGCAGGTGCAGGACAACGACGACATCATGGACCAGTATGAAATTGACATTGACGACATGGCGATCAACCTGCTTTCCAAGGCGCCGCTGGCGACGGACCTGCGGCTGATCACTGTGGCGATGAAAATCTCGCAGAACCTCGAGCGGATCGGCGATGAAGCCACGACGATCGCGCGGCGGGCGATGGAATTGAACGCGGAGCCTCAACTCAAGAACTACATTGACATCCCGCGCATGGCGGCCATTGCGCTGACCATGCTCAAGGAATCGCTGGACGCGTTCGTGAACCGGAAGGCCGAACTGGCCCGCACCGTGATCCCCCGCGACAAGGAAGTGGATGCCCTGAACCGCCAAGTGTACCGGGAACTATCCAGCTTCATGGTCGAAGACCCCTCCACGATCACCCGCTGTCTTCACCTGATGACGGTCTCCAAATGCCTGGAGCGGGTGGCCGACCACGCGACCAACATCGCGCAGGAGGTGGTCTATCTGTGCGAAGCGCGGGACATCCGGCATGAAGCCAACAAACCGTGAACCTCTTCATTCTCCGCCACGCCAAGGCCTGTCCCCGCAGCCCGAAATACCGGCCGGACAGCAAGCGTCCGCTTTCCAGCGAGGGTGAAAAAACCATGGAGCAGGCCGCCGCCGGCATCCGGAAACTGGATTTGTCCTTTGACCTCATTCTGACCAGCCCGTATCTGCGCGCCTTGCGCACGGCCGAGATCCTGGCCGAATCGTTCGATTCCAAGAAACTATTTGAGACCAACCATCTGGCCGCCGACGCGCAACCTGAGGCTTTGATCGCCGAAATCACGGAGAACTTCGCGCGTCTGGAAAACATCGTGCTGGTCGGCCACGAACCGTTTCTGAGCGGATTGATCTCCCATCTGCTCACGGGCCATGCCGGGCTGGCCATAGATTTGAAGAAGGGCGCCCTCTGCAAGCTGGCCGTGGAGAACCTGCGTTTCGGGAAATGCGCCAGCCTGTGCTGGCTGCTGACCCCGCGCCAGCTCGGCCGCCTATCCAAACGCCCGCGTTGAGGGGATGGCAAAGGGGGAAAAGGGCCGCCCGGAGGCGGCAGGCAGCCGCCGGCATTGGGACCCGGCAGGGAAGGGCGGGCGGGAGTGAAGATCGTGGAGGACTGGGGAATAGGGAGTTTGAAGGCGGGCGTGTTTTTCAAAGAGGAGGATTAGATTGCCATTGTAACTTGAATGTAACATATTGATGCCTTTGGTACAGGCGCCGGATGTGATACCCCTGACCCGTCCCTATGAGCTACCGCATTGAAAAAAATGAGGCGCTTTCCGCCGCGCTGGGGCGGATCGCCGCGGAGGAGATCGCGCTGGCGATGAGCGAGCTGCGGCGGCGCAATCGCGCCCAGGCGATGCACAACACGCGCAAATCGCTCAAACGGCTCCGCTCGCTGCTGCGTTCGCTACGGGTGGCCTTTCCCAGGGAGGTTTTCTGGCGCGAAAACCGCCGGCTGGCGGCGGCGGGGCGCAAGATCGCTCCCTTGCGCGATGTCCACGTCCAGTTGCGCGCGTTGGGAAAACTGCCCGCCAGCAACGCCGCCGCCAAGAGAATCCAACAAAACCTCCTCCGCCGGCAGGAGGCCTGCACCCGGAAAATCCCCGCCTTGCGCCGCGCGGTGCGCCAGATGCTTTCGGCATCGCGCGAGACATTCGCCGCGCTGGCGCCGGGCCGGGCCACGCCGGAGGATCTGACAAGAGGCTTGCAACGAGTTTACAAGCGCGGCCGGGCCGCCCTCAAGGCCGCCCGCCGCAATCGGACCCCGGAAAACCTGCACGAATGGCGCAAGCAGGCCAAGACTTTGGGGCACGGCTTGGATTTAATTGAACGCCTCTGCTCCAAAAAGGCCGGGACGATGATCCAGCGCACCGAGCAATTATGTCAGGCGCTGGGCGAT
>JBEKOF010000298.1:0-6013 GCA_049522055.1 Verrucomicrobiota bacterium
CACGCTCACGGAAATCTTCACAGGCCTGCACCTGCCATTCCAGGACGCAACCCAGTGCGGATGGTTCTTCGACACGGCGGATTTGATTTCGGTGAATCTGGACTTGCCCGAGATGGAACAGGTCATTCTGTTCACCCGGAAAAGGCTGCTCAAGAACGGTGAGGCCCGGGAGGCGGCGCGCGACAAGGTGGAACGCAACCGCGATTACTTTGACCTGGTGACCGGGGAATGCGCCTTCATCGCTGCGGAGGTTTTTTCCTACCTGCCGCTGTGCCAGACCATCCGGCTGGCGGCCTACACACAGCGCCCCAAGGCGAAGGAAACCGACCCCATCGACAGCTACATCCTGGACCTGAAGTTCACGCGGACGGAGATGAAGGCATTCAATCTGGAGACCACCCCGATGCACCCGTTCCTGGTTCAGTCCGGGGCCAGGTTCCAGATGGCGGAAGATTACCAACTGGCGAGGATTGAGCCGCCGTCATGGCTGAACCACCAAGACATCCAAAACGCCCCAGTCGAGTAAACGGTCACAAGTCAGCCTAAAACAACCCCATTCGCTGGTAATGCTGCTCGTCCCGTGGAAACGGCTGATCTTCGGTCCACCCTTCCTGTTTCAAATCAGCAATGATGTGCAACCGCGCCGCCGTGGCCGCTTGGTCGCCCCAAAGTTTGCGCACCTGCTCAATGCCGGCAAGGTGATGCCGCAGCTTGCGGTGGCGCATCCCGTAGGGAGGCTTGCCCGCAAACTCATCCAACCAGCGATGCACCTCTTCAAACGGATGACCCAACGCCAACGTCGTTTCCGCGCAATGTTCTGTAAACGATGGCATAAGCTTTTCAGAGCGCTGTCAATTCCAATCACTCGGACGATTGGATTTACAGAGCTGGCTCGTGCTTGCCTTTGTTGGGGCCGGACGGGTGTCTCATGCAGGGATTTGATGTCAGGGAAACCAGGCTCGAATTTGAGGTGCCGCAGAACTTGCATTGATATTTTGGCTTTTCGCTCCCCTCGTAAAGCGCGTGTTTGCCTTTGGCCGGCCCGAGTGGGTGCCTCATGCAGGGATTTGCCGTCAGGGACGAAAGACTCGAATTCGAGGTCCCGCAATATTTAAAGTAGTAGTTCATGGTTGAGTTTTCATTGGTCGGCAGGCCAGTTCGCTGAGGAACGGGGCGATGACGCGCTTTTCGGTCTTACGTTCCAAACGGGGGTTTCTGGCATAGGATTTATGCGTTCGATGGTTGTTGCAGTCCGAGCAGGCATTCAATCATCATTTTCTGATGTCGCTGGATCGTCTCCGAGTTCCATTCCGGCTCGTCGAGCATCAGGCGCTGTTTGATGCTATCGAACGAACCGTTTGGATAAAGTTCGCGTTTCGCTCTCGGCGTGAAGTTGCTCAGGCGGGAGTTCTTGCTGTGGCTGATCAGACACAGGTTACCGAAAGAGTCAAGAATCTCTGTTGGGAGTGCCGGCAATCCTTCCATTGGGGTCTGTGGGTAAAAGTGCTCCCTCGAGCTGCGGAAGGTGAACTCCCAGTTTCTGATGGCAGCGAACTGCCCACTATGTCTCAGCCACAGAAGGTAGTCGAGGTAGTTGAATACCAGATTATTTCCGATCTCGTGGAAAGACAGTCGGGGGGCTATATTCTCCGCCGACAGCGAGCCCGCCTCGGTTTGGCAACGGCCCTCGCGAACATGGATCATCTGGTAATAATCCGCGCCCGCTCCCTCAGAGAGGAATCTATCGAACACAAATGCCCTGGCCACCGATTCTAGATATTCCAGATACTCGTTCATCTCGATTTCTGTCTTGCTAAATAAATGGTTCAGCGCCGCATTGAGCCAATACTTGTAGTCCATCGTCGGCGTTGAAACGTGAAAGGCGGAAAGCAGCATGAGGATTCGCCGGTTGGTTCCGTCATCCGCCTCCTCTTCGCCAGCGTTGCCGAAAGTATTCACGTAGCTGGCGCTTCCGGCGTTCCATTTGCACCGTTTGAGACTCCAGTGGTCCTTGCCGCCGAGGAACTCCCGTTTCAGCACATAATGGTCGAGAAGATACTTGCAGCGCAGAAGGCTGAAAACGAACCGCTTCACTTCTTTCCCCGGATCCTCAGCATTGAACACGTAATTCTCGAACTCGAGAATCAACCTCTTGTCATCGAGCGCAATATTTTTTCCAGTCGCCACACGCAGGACGTGAAGCAGGAAGTTCGGGAAATTGACCACCGCATTGAACCTCTCGGGCGTTGGCTCATCGCCTTTACCCTCCAGTGGATCCGTTGCCTCCTGCTTGATAATCTCATCTAGGTTGAGTTCCTCTTCGCCACCGGGGATATTGACCGCCGCTGACTCAAGGATATCCCGCAGTGAGTCGAAGTCCGTTGGAACGAACCGCCCCCAATCCCTGCTTCCAAAGACTGCATCCCGCTTAGACAGCAGGAAGCCCATCTGCACATAGCGTTCCATGTCCGCGCAAGCTTCCCAGACGGCATAGATGCATCGCCGGTTCTTTTCACGTTCCTCCTCGGGGCAATGTTTATCGAGTGATTCCATCAACCGCGACTTGAGCACCTCGTGCTTTTCGAGTTGCTCGCCGCGGTTATTCATGATTTCGAAGTAATGGTTGAGATCCATGTCATCGGACACCTTCACCCGCATGATGCACACTCGGTTCAAAAGGAACTCCACAAACCGGGCAAGGGTCACCCCGTTTTCTTTCAATTCTGCATTCAGACACTGCTGGATGAGGCGGTAGCCAGTGAGGATCGCGCCATTGATCGTCATGCCTTGAAGCGATTCCGGTTCACCGTTCACCAAGGTTCCTTTGAAAATCGCCCACAGAGTCTTGGTTGAATGATCACGAGATTCGAAGCGTATTCCCAACCGATCATACCAGTCCATGTCTTCGCAAGTCTCGTTTTTCAGAAAGCAGGCGAGCAACGTCAGCGTCGTCAGTCGTTGCTGTCCGTCGATGGTCTCATAAACCCTCGATCCCGGTGGACTTCTTTCGGAAACCACCAGCGATCCCACGTAATAGTTCCGGCCGTTCGGCAGGTAGTCGATAACGTCGCGGATGAGCTGGCGGATCTCACCTTCTCCCCAGGCGTAATTCCTCTGATACATCGGGATCAGGTAATCGTCTCGTTCCAGCAATTGCTTTACTGAAAGCTGTATCGGCGGTTCATTCATGGTAGCCCATTTCTTTGAAAAGTTCATAAATCGTCTCGGTCTTCCTCGACTTGTTTTCTCCGATCATCGGCAGTGGCACCTGCAGAAACTCACGAGGATTCGTCGCCTCCTTGACCTTCGGGAACATCTTGGTGTCGAGCACGTAATTGTCCACGGTCGCAAGTTGGACCGTTTGCATCCGCATCCGGATGGTGTAAGCCCAGATGAAAATCTTCTCAATCGCCCGCGAAACCTCCGCACCGCCGAACTTATCGAGGTAGTAGATGAGCAGACAGTCGAAGATTCCACGCACGTAACGGTCACCATCCCGATACATGCCAGGATATCGGTTGATCGCATTCATGATTTTCGCCGCGAACGGCTCCAGACCGGTGCCCGGCGAGCGATTTCCGAGAGGATCGGACGCTTTCGCGATCTGTGAAACCTTCATGTGGTAGTGCGCGATCATTTCGAAGAAACGTCTGCCATTGATGATAGTCTGGTCGAGCTGGAACGGGAAAGGCAGGATTCCGCCGATGATCTTGCGCTCGTATTGGTCGTTGTAGTGATCGACGAAATGGTGGGCGATCCGAAGTGGCTCGACGTAGGGATAACGCGACACTCGACCCAAATTGATGCCCTTGAACAGGAGCGTGTCCCCCTTCCCGAAGTGCCGGGCGGATGCCCCTCGCGACCAGTTCCGGATCCGGTAGAGATACTCTGCGAACAGCCCAGCCAATTCCTTGGTCTCACAACTTTCCCAATCCGCGACGGTCGCCTTCCTCTGCTCGTCGCCAGTGTCGAACTCGCGGAGGTGGTAGGCTTTGAGCAGGTCATGGGGTTCGAGATCCCGGCCGCGTGCATTCTGCGAATCGAAGAATTGAAACGCTTCTGAAATATCGCTCAGCGAGAACGTGACCACTTCGCACTTGTTCAGGAGGAAATCCACTATGTCCTCGGTGAAGTCGGCTCGGGAGATGATCCGATCGATCTCGCGGTAGTTCGTGTGGATGTTGAACTTCGAAACCTTGCTCTTGAACTTCGGATTGATCATCCCACCCACTGCCAGCGCACCTAGCTGATCCCGCAGGTCCTTTCGAACCAGCTTCTCGAGCCTTTTCTGGATCAGGGCCCGAACGGTAAGCAGCAAGGTAATCGTTCGTTGCTGCCCATCGACGATGTTGCGCACCCCGGCGTCCTCGTGGAACACAATGGTTCCGAGGCGATACGACTTCTTGTCTTTGAAAGTTGCGATGTCATCAAACAGCTGACCAATATTGTTCGTCGTCCATTTGTAGGGACGCTGATAAAGCGGGATCGCCAAGGTGCGATCTGCCAAAAGGGTAGCAACCGTGAGGATTCTCGGCGATAGCTTCGACTCTAAGGCAAGGTCTTGCTTGGGTGCTTGCATGGTTGTTGTCATACCAATTTGATCATTCCGGTGAGGAGTTCCTGCATCATGGCCTGCTTGAGGGCGCGGGTCTCCTCCCGCCGCTGCTCCAACTTCACCAAATCGGTGCAGTCCGGCACGGTTGGCTGACTCTTATTATTTTTGGGTTGCGATCGCATATATAGTGTCATTCTTTTACCAGACGGGCTGCCTCCCGGCAATAATCGTCGCGGAGAATCGGGTTTCGGCCCGGTCGAATTCTTGGGCGATGCGGCGGGGCGGACGTTGCTGTTTAGGTTTACTCACAAAACCGTCTCAGTTCCTGGCCTGTCTTCTGCAACAGTTCGCGCGGGGTGGTTGCCTTCGCGTGTTGCATCATTGCCAGCAGCACGCGTCCGGCGGCTTCGGCGTCGGCTTGGGCGTGGTGGTGGTTGAAGTCGTGGCCGATGTGCGCCGTCAATGTGGAAAGTCGATGGTTTTCCAGTTCTGGCCAGACACGTCGGGCGAGTTGACAGGTGCAAATATAATCAAACTTCGGTCGGGGTAGACCGAAATGATCCAGGGTTGCGCGCAGATGTTCGATGTCGAAGGCGGCATTATGGGCAATCACCAGATCGGCGCGGATCAGCCGGGTCAAAATTTCCGGCGAAATGGCGGGAAATTCCGGGGCATCCAAAACATCAAGATGTGTCAGGCCGTGGCATTCAATGAAGATTTCGTGAAACCAGCCGCGGCCTTTGGGTGGTCGCACCAGCCAGTAGGGGGCCTCGGTCAGTTGGCCATCCTCAAAGACCGCCAGCCCGGCGGCGCAGATGCTCACGCGGGACGGATTGGCCGTTTCAAAGTCTATGCTGGTCATATTCATGGATCAGAGTATGCGCCTGTCGTAATCGCAAATCAAAGGAACTGAATGTCCCCAATCGCTGTCCCTAGCCTCATTCACGGTCGGATGAGACCCCGTCGAACCCTGGCTAGATTTTGATTACTTTTTCGGGTTCAAAGGACAGCGCCGTCTCGTTGGGATAGCCTCGCTGATTGCTGTAAATTCGCGTCGCCCCAATTTTGTAGTCCACGTTGTGATGCGTGTGGCCGTGAATCCACAGTGGAATATGGCTGGCTTGGATCATCGAATCCAAATCCGAAGCAAACGCGGCGCTCAACACGTCGCCGACGTTGTGCGGTGGGATTGATCGGGAACTCGGCGCATGATGGGTCACCACAATTGTCCGCGATGGAGCGTGGCGGGACATCTGCCGCGCCAACCACCTGACTGAAGCCGCGTGTATTTGCGCCGAGTCCCTGGCGCAAAACAACCCGTTGCCTTCCTTCTTTTGAATCAACCAAAAATCAGACATTTCCCGGTCAGCCACAGACATTGCCTCGCGGGCGTCCGGCCATAGGTGAAAATTCGTCCAGAGCGAACACCCCAGGAAAACAAAATCGTTAATTATGAAG
>JBEKOF010000299.1:0-6003 GCA_049522055.1 Verrucomicrobiota bacterium
TGCGCTGCATCCACAGCAGCCGACGCTTGGACGAGTTCTGGAAACACCGGCTCAATCAACACGCCAAACGCAATGACACCCTCAGCCTGTCTGCTTAACGAAGAATTTTGTCCTGCACCCCCTTCAGGACTTTTCCGCCGCGCATCCCCCTTACTCCCACTCAATGGTGGCCGGCGGCTTGCTGGAGATGTCCAGGCAGACGCGGTTGACGCCCTTGACTTCGTTGGTGATGCGCGTGGAAATGGTTTCCAGCAGGGCGTTCGGCAGCTTGGCCCAGTCGGCGGTCATGCCGTCCTGCGATTCGACCGCCCGGATGACAATGGTGTAATCGTAGGTCCGCTTATCGCCCATGACTCCCACGCTGCGCACCGGCAGCAGGACGGCGAAGCTCTGCCAGATTTTGTAGTACCACCCGCTGGCCTTCATTTCCTCCACCACGATGCTGTCGGCGGCCCGCAGAATCCGGCAGCGTTTGGGAGTCACTTCGCCCAGGATGCGCACGGCCAGTCCCGGTCCGGGGAAGGGCTGGCGGAAAAGAATCTCCTTGGGCAAGCCCAGTTCCAGCCCCAGTTGACGCACCTCATCCTTGAAAAGGCACTTGAGCGGCTCGATCAATTTGAATTTCATGCCGCGGGGCAGCCCGCCCACGTTGTGGTGGCTCTTGATCAGCGCCGCCGGGTTGCCCGCGATGGGAACCGATTCGATGACGTCGGGGTAGAGCGTCCCCTGCGCCAAAAATTTTGCCGCCCCCGCGCGTCGGGCCGCGGCTTGAAACACCTTGATGAAATTGGCGCCGATGATTTTCCGTTTGCGCTCGGGGGAGGTGACGCCTTTGAGGCCGCCAAGAAAGAGTTTGGCGGCGTTTTCGTAATGCAGTTTGATTTTGAAATGGCGGACAAAGACCTCCCGCACCACCTCCGCCTCGCCGCCGCGCAACAACCCATTGTTGACAAAAATGCAGGTCAGGCGCGGGCCGATGGCCTTGTGCAGCAACGCCGCCGCCACGCTCGAATCCACCCCGCCGCTCAGGCCCAGCAACACCCGCTCCCCGCCGACTCGCCCCCGGATTTCCTCCACCGCCTGGTCAATGTAATTGCGCATGCTCCATTCCCGCCCGCACCCGCAGACGCCATGCACGAAATTGCCAAGGATCTCCCGCCCGCGCGGCGTGTGGGCCACTTCCGGGTGGAATTGCAGCCCGTAAAAACGCCGCGCCCGGTCCTCGATGGCCGCGAACTCCGAGTTGTCCGAGGTGGCGATCGCCCTGAAGCCGCGGGGCATTTTGGCGAGTTTGTCGCCGTGCGAATTCCAGACCTGGAGCGTGGCCGGCAGCTTGGCGAACAGCGCGCCGGAGCGATCCCGCACCGATAAGGAGCCTTTGCCGTATTCGCGCTTCTGGCCCGGCTCCACCTTTCCGCCCAGAAAATACGTCAGCAGTTGCGCGCCGTAGCAAATCCCCAGGATGGGGACGCCCAATTTAAAGATGTTCGGGTCCGGCAGCGGCGCCTGGCCGGCATAGACGCTGGAGGGGCCGCCGGAAAGAATCAGTCCCTTGGGCTTGAGGGCGGCGAGCGCGCAGGCTGGGGTGTCGTAGCGCAGGATGGTGGAATAGACGTTGCTCTCGCGAATCCGCCGGGCAATGACCTGCGTGAACTGCGAACCAAAATCCAGAATGACAATTTGTTCCATCGCGGCAAATAGAACGCCCATGTTTGCCCGCGCCCCGCCAGGAAAGCGAGCCAAAAATCCCCAAAAGAGTTTTCCTCTGTCCAAACCGTTTTCCCGCGATACACTCTGCGGCCATGGACCACGTTCGAATCGGCGTCGTCGGCATGGGCAACATTGGCAGGTTCCACGCGGAGTATTTGCGCGCGGGAAAAGTGGATCGTTGCCAACTGGCGGCCGTCTGCAGCACTTCCCCGGCCAAGCTGGGCGATTGGAAGGCAGGCGGGGTGCCGGTTTTTGGCGATGCCCTGGAACTCATCCACTCCGGCCTGGCCGACGCCGTTCTGCTCGCCACGCCGCATTTCCAGCATGTCCCGCTGGGCATCGCCGCCTTGGACCGCGGCTTGCATTTGCTGAGCGAGAAACCCATCGCCGCCCATAAGGCGGATGCCGGACGGCTGATCGCGGCGCACCGCCAAAATGCCGGGCTGGTTTTCGCCTGCATGTATCAATTCCGCGCCGAGCCGCGTTTCCTCAATATCCGCCGCATCCTCCGGGAGGGCCGCCTGGGACAGATCGTGCGCGTCAATTGGATCAACACCGATTGGTATCGCACGGAAGCCTACTACGCCAGCGGCGGCTGGCGCGCCACCTGGCAGGGCGAAGGCGGCGGCGTGCTGCTCAACCAATGCCTGCACAATCTGGACACCTTGCAATGGCTTTGCGGGATGCCCTCCCGCGTGCGCGGCTTTTGCCAATTGGGCCGCTTTCACCAAATCGAAGTCGAGGACAACGTGACCGCCTACCTCGAATGGCCCAATGGCGCGACCGGCGCGTTTGTCAGCTCCACGGGCGAAGCCCCCGGCGCCAACCGCCTGGAAATCGCCGGCACGCTCGGACGCCTCCTGCTGGAAAACGAAAAACTCACCCTCGTCCAAAACGACGCCGACATGATCGAGTTCAGCCGGACCGCCCCGCAGGGCTTTCTCAAACCCGCCTCGCGCCCTGAGCAAATCCCGTACGAGAACGCCGCCACCCCTCACGCGGACCTGACGCGCAATTTTGTGGACGCCATCCTCGACGGCGCGCCGCTGATCGCCCCCGGGGCGGAGGGAATGCACGCGCTGGAACTGGCCAACGCGATTGTCTATTCCTCCCTGCAAGGCGCGACCATCGAGCTGCCGCTGGACGCCCAGGCCTGGGAAAAGAAGCTCAACGAACTAATCGCCAAAAGCCCGCGCGCCCTCAAGAAATGCTCTGAAAACGTGAAGACTCCCTGATCGGATCCCCGTCCACAGTGCGCGGCACAAAACGGCGAACATGAAAAAGAGATACGTTCACGGCTACGATCATCCGGAAAATAAGCGTTTGCAGGACCAGGCCACCACCCTGCTGGAGTTGCTGCACTCCGACACCTCCTATCCGGCCGGAAGCCGCGTTTTGGAAGCCGGTTGCGGCGTCGGCGCGCAAACCATCACCCTCGCCAAAAACAGCCCGGAAGCGTTGATCACTTCAATTGATCTATCCGCAACTTCCGTCGCTCAAGCCAGGAAAAAAGCAACAGCGGCCCGTCTGACTAATGTCCAATTTGAACAGGCGGACATTTTCAATTTGCCGTACGGGCCGGACTCCTTCGACCATATCTTTGTGTGTTTCGTTCTGGAGCATCTCTCCCGGCCGGTGGCAGCGTTACGTCAATTGAAAAGCCATTTGCGGCGGGGCGGCACGATCACGGTCATCGAAGGGGACCATGGCTCCGCCTATTTTCATCCTGACAGCCAGGCGGCGCGCCAGGCGATCCAGTGCCAGGTTGAACTGCAACGGCGCGCCGGCGGCAACGCCATGCTGGGCCGGGAGCTTTATCCCTTGTTGCGCAGGGTGGGCTTTGCCTCAATCCATGTATCCCCCCGGATGATTTACGTGGATTCCAGCAGACCTGAATTGGTGGAGGGGTTCACGAAGAAGACATTTACGGCCATGATTGAGGGTGTCCGTCAATCGGCCATCAAGGCGGGGATCGTCGAACCCGAGGTGTTTGGAAAGGGAATCAGGGATCTGTACCGGACCACCGGCGCGGATGGAGTCTTCTGTTATACTTTTTTCAAGGCCGTTGCTCGAAAGAGCCATGACGCCGAATCAAAGGGCAATCGCCGCCGCGAGCAAAGGGAGCCAAAACCTTGAGAAGCACAAACCAATTAGACACGAACCTGATGGCACGGTTGTTTCGTATTTTGAGTTGAGACGAGTTCCGCGCTCCCCACCATCCTTCCGGCCTCATCCTCCCTCGTTGCCGGGGCTTGCCGGACGGCGCGCTGATTTCAATTGGCGGCTGGGCGCCCATTGTATAGAGTATGCCCGTGTCCGCAAAACACACCAACCGGCTGGCCCGCGAGAAATCGCCCTATCTGCTCCAGCACCAGCACAATCCGGTGGATTGGCACCCTTGGGGCGAGGAGGCCTTCGCCCGCGCCCGCCAGGAGGACAAGCCCATTTTCCTGAGCATCGGTTATTCCACCTGCCACTGGTGCCACGTCATGGAACGCGAATCCTTCGAGAACAACGAGGTGGCCGCCTTTCTCAACGACCATTTCATCAGCATCAAAGTGGACCGCGAGGAGCGCCCGGACGTGGATAAAATCTACATCACCACCGTGCAGGCCATGACCGGCCAGGGCGGCTGGCCGCTGAATTGTTTCCTGACCACCGATCTGAAACCCTTTTACGCGGGCACCTATTTTCCACCCGAGGGCAAATTCGGCAAGCCGGGCTTTTTGCAGGTCTTGCGCCAAATCTCCAAACTCTGGGAGTCGCGCCGCGCCCAGGTGCTCGATTCGGCCAGGGATTTTCACGCGCGGCTTTCCGGGTTTGTTCTGCCGCAGCCGGGCGAGGGCCTGCTCACCTCCAGCCTTCTGGCCAATGCCGCCCAGCGATTCAAGCTGGAGTATGACCCCCAGCACGGCGGCTTTGGCGGCGCGCCCAAATTCCCGCGCCCCAGCGTCCCGGCGTTTCTCCTGCGGCAGGGCGCGCGCGCCGGCGACGCGGAGGCGGTGAAGATGGCCCTCCACACCTGCGATTGCATGGCGGCAGGCGGCATCCACGACCAGCTCGGCGGCGGCTTTGCCCGCTACTCCGTGGACGCCCAATGGCTCGTCCCGCACTTCGAAAAAATGCTCAGCGACAACGCGCAGTTGGCGGACCTTTATCTCGACGCCTGGCTGGTCAGCGGCCAGGCGCGCCATGCCGCCGTGGCCCGCGGCATCCTGGACTACGTGCTGCGGGACATGACCCATCCGCAAGGCGGCTTCTACTCCGCGGAGGACGCCGACAGCGAAGGCAAGGAGGGGAAATTCTACTGCTGGACGACGGCGGAACTGTCAACACTATTGACAGCCGACGAGTTCCAGGCCACCGTGCGCCATTTCGGCCTGACGGAGAAGGGCAATTTTCTCGATCACAGCGATCCAGCCCCCCTCCGCCACCAGAACGTTTTGCGCGTGGCCGAGCCGGCGGCATCCCCCGCCGCGGCGAAATGCCTGGCTTCGGCCCGGGAAAAAATGTTCGACGCGCGCTGCCGCCGCGTTCGTCCGCATCTGGACGACAAAATCCTGGCCTCCTGGAACGGGATGATGCTCGGGGCGCTGGCGCGGGCGGGGGCGGCGCTTGGGGAGCCGCGTTTCCGGGCCGCCGCGGAAAAGAACCTCAATTTCCTCCAGGCCAAATTGTGGGACGGCAAAACGCTTTATCATCGCTGGCGCGATGGGGAGCGGGATTCGGTTCAGTTGCTGCGCGCTTACGCCCAACTGCTCTCCGGCGCGCTGGATCTCTACGAGGCCACCTTGGAGCCCAAGCACCTGGATTTTGCCCTGGCCCTGGCCGAAGCGATGATGGCCAGGTTTTACGACCCCTACGGAGGCGGGTTTTTCGAAAGTCCGGCGGACGCCACGGACCTGATTTTGCGGGTGAAGGAGGATTACGACGGCGCCGAGCCGTCCGGCAATTCGGTGGCCGCGCAGGGATTGCTCCGGCTGGGGGCGATCACGGGCCGCGCCGAATTCCGGGACGTCGCGGAAAAAACGTTCCAACTGTTCTCCCAGCGCCTGGAGCAGTTCCCCCAGGCTGTCCCGCATCTCCTGCTGGCGCTGGATTTTTATTTGCACGAGCCGCATCGCGTGGTCCTGACCGGCGGCGCGGAACACCCCCAAACCACCGCCCTGCTCCGGGCCGTTCATTCCGTCTATCAGCCCGGCAAAGTGGTGCTGGGCGCCACGGGCGGGGTGGCCTCATTCGCCAAATCCCTGCCGGCGACCCAAGCCCCCATGGCCTTCCTCTGCACCGGGA
>JBEKOF010000300.1:0-6003 GCA_049522055.1 Verrucomicrobiota bacterium
GCTCGTTTTACCTTGCTGTCGAAGACCTAAAATAGTATCAAGACCCGGAGACCCAAACATGAGTCCCAAACGACCGGCTTACTCAGACCCCGCCGGTGTCTTTTTCCCGTGAGTCAACGGGTCGAAATATCCCAGGGCGAATTCGCCCTACTGGTGGATCAAGTACAAAACACCCGAAGGCGACTACCGTTGCGTCTCATCCGGCTTGCGCCGCGACAACGTGAAGGAAACCCACAGCGCCGACCGGCTGGTGGAACGCTACGAGCGCGAGGAGAAGAAATCCAACGGCAACGGCGACCGGCAGGGTTCCGCCTTCGCCGAGTGGGTGCCCGCTTTCCTCGAAACCAATTACAACCGACCGGAGACAGCCAAGACCTTTGAAGCCTACGGCTGGCGCTGGCATACGGTGCAGAAGTTTCTGACCGCCCAGCAGATCAAGTATCCCCGGCAGATCAGCTACGCCCACGCTTGGAAGTATCTGGAATGGCGCAAATCGGGCGCGGAGGGGGTCAAAGCGGCCAGCCACAACACCGCCCTGCATGAAGTCAAATTCCTGAGCATGTTGATGACCCAGGCCGTGCGGCGCGGCTTTGCCGAGGGCAACCCTCTTTTGCATCCCGGCATCCAGAAGCACAAGCCCGCCGAGAAGCCTGCCATGACGGACGAGGAAATCACCAAAATCCGGGCCGAACTTGCCCGCTGGCCGGAGTGGATGACGACTTGTTTTGAGATTGCCATTTACACCGGCTGCCGCTTGAGCGACACCAACATTCCCTTGAAGGACGTTGACCTGGAAGCCAAGACGATCACGCTGGAAAAGACCAAGGGCGGCACAGAACGGGCCTTTACCGCGCCGTTGCGGGAGGAACTGTTGCCGCTCTTTACCCGGCTCAAAGCGGAGCGGGGCGACAACCAGACGGCTTACGACTTTGTTGCCACGGGCAGCAAATGGGAGAAGCCCTCAAAAATGTGGTGGCGGTTTTTCAAGCAGAACGACGAATTGAACCTGCCGCACCTGACGTTCCATTGCACCCGCGTCACGTTCATCACACGCGGGGCCAAGCAGGGCGTGCCGCAATCCAAGATGATGAAGCTGGTCAACCACGCCAGCGAGGAAATCCACCGGGTCTATCAACGGCTGGTCGTGGCCGACGTGCGCGACGAATTGAACGCCATCAAATTCCCGACCGCAGCCATTCCCGCGCCGCAGCCATCGAGCGACACTCCGGCCCAACCCGCCGCCCCAAGGAGGGGCGAGCGCAAAGCCAGTCAAACACATAACTCAGAGGACGGCACGAAGGCCGCGTAGTGCTTTCATGGCTGAAAGTTCGCGCTCGGTGATAAGCCCGCGCCGCCGCGCCTCGACCGCAACGGGGCGGAGATCGGCGACGCCATCCGGGTAGGCGCTGGCCAGGTCACACAGCGCCCGCAGCGGGCGGCATACCGTCAGGCCGCGCAGTTGCGTGACCTCAGCGGGGGCCAGGGTCGCATGGTGCAGCACGACCGCCTTTGGAGTCGGGCTGTTTCGCCGGAATGTTTTTGGCACGCTCATGTGGACTTTGGCCGGGTTGAAATCGCCCAACTCGAAAAGGCTGAGGGCGGTCTGGTGCGACATCGCGGCCACCGGCTTTTCGTCACGCCCCCGCGACCAGAGCAGCCAGGCCATCATTTCTCCATCCTCTGGAGGCGGGAAATGCGTTATTCGGTAAATCCCACGAAGCACCCGCTCCCAATTCTTCGCCCGGACGTGATACGGGTGCGTGTTGTCCGCGTAACCGGCCTCAATAGCCTGCTTGGTGGTAAAGTAACCTTGCTGGTCTTGCGCCACCCTCATCAAAGCGGCGAAAGGATTGCTTTTCTTCATACACACATCCTCAATTTGTTTGAGGAATTGTGCAAGCCCGGACACGCCCGGAATTTCACGCCTCAAAACGCCAGGTGCTCCTGCCGGGGGTCTTCCTTCGTATGATGCTCATACACTTCCCGCATCCGAAAGGAAGGGTGAGCGTAAATCCACTCGGAAACCTCTACCGGGTCCAGACGGCGGGGCCGCGTAGTCGGATTCGGGTACATGGCCTTTTTGACCGCCAGAATGTAGCTGACCGAATAGCCAAGCTCAGTGGCGATCTCGCCTGCCGTGCAGTGGCGGTGATGTTCGCCGGGGACGGACGGCGCGGCGTCATTGGCGGGCCGCACCGACCGGGAACGACAGCGCCGAGTGTGGACAAGACCGCCCGCGCGCTGGCGGGCAAAGCAGGCGCTCGGTTGCAACCAACCGGAGCGTATGCCGCAAACCTGCTGGGACTGTCGGACCAGGTGCCGGCAAAAGTCGTCTTTTTGACAGACGGAAGGAGCAAACGAATCAAGCTTGGGAAATTAGACATCGTACTAAAACAAACTTCGCCGCGAACGATGGCGACCGCTGGAAAAATCAGCGGCTTGGTGATTCAGGCATTGCGGTATCTCGGCAAGACGCATGTAAATGACAACACGGTAAAACGTCTGGAGCGCAAATTGTCCGCAGATGACCGGAAGCAATTGCTGGCTGATCTGGCTTACGCGCCGACGTGGATTGGCAATATCATGCGACGCCTGGCGGCCGAGTTGTGAACTATGGACGACTTCGCAAAACTGAGCGCCGAGGACCGGAGGATTGTTTTCGAGGGAACATCTGGACCAAGAAATATGGCGGCGCAAATTGTCGAGAAAGACTTTTGGGTCTGTTGGACGTTGAAAGAGTTGTTCCGACTGCCTGCGATTGGAGAGCACCTTATTTTCAAAGGCGGCACTTCGCTTTCAAAAGTGTTCAAGGTCATCGAGCGATTTTCTGAGGACATTGACGTTTCCATTGACCGAGGCTATCTCGGCTTCGGCGGCGCGAACGAACCGGAAGCGGGCGCGAGCAACAAGGAGAAGCAACGCCGCATTGAGGCGCTCAAAGTCGCGTGCCAGCGCAAGATCGGGAGCGAACTGCTGCCTGCGTTGCACGCCGCCATCAAATCAAAGGTTCGCCAAGACGAGACATGGTCGTTGCATTCCGACGATGACGACCCGGACATGCAGACACTGCAGTTCGACTATCCAACGAGTTTTGCGCCGGACACGGCCAGCTACATCCGACGCGCAGTGAAAATCGAAATGGGGGCACGGGCTGACCACTGGCCGAACGAAACGAAGACGATCACGCCCTATGTTGCGGAACAGTTTCCAAACGGATTTCGCGAACCGAATTGCGCGCTGAAAGTTTTGTCGGTGGAGCGAACCTTTTGGGAGAAGGCGACCATTCTGCACGCAGAATATCATCGCCCGGCAGACAAGGCGATCCCGGACCGTTTCTCGCGGCACTACGGCGACTTCTACGAGTTGATAGATAAAGGCGTGTCAAAAACAGCAACCATCAAACTGGACTTGCTGGCGCGAGTGGCCCAGCACAAAAGTCTGTTCTTCAAATCTTCCTGGGCGAAGTATACCGTTTGGCTTGACCATAACCAACGCAGCAACCCAACCCAAGACACGACCATACAGCAAGAGCATGGCAACCGTTAGCCATGTAACGGCGCAAAAAGCGCAGTTCAGGCTTACATGAATAAGCCTTTAGAACTTACAGACATCTCTCCTAAGCGGAGCTTGAGGCGGGAAAATCGGGCCGGGCTGTCACAGCGAAATCGCGTGGAAATCTCCAGATTTTCCAACGCTTATCCAGCGTTTTTCCAGCCAAAATCCGCAATCCAAGCCGCCATTATCTTGCCAGCGTTCCACCGCTTCCTGTTTGCGTCAATTATATCCTGCGATGCTCGCCGTCAAGGTTGTATGCCGCTGGCCCCTTGCGCCCCAAAGCCAGCGGCATCTCCACCGTTGACGGCTGCGCTTCTCGGATGACGCAAAACAAAAAGGAAGCGTTTATGAAAAGAGCAGCAAAAATTGACTCCATAAATATCCGACGCAGCCATTTTGGATTGACCGGCATCGTCTATTCCTACGGATATGCCTATGCGGTGCGATACGCGCCAGACGCCATCGTAACCGAGGCGCTCGTTCGCAAAAGCTGGCGCGAACAATGCCCGGCGTTTCGTCCCTACAACGATTCGACGGATGCCTTCCTATAAATCTGCCGGGGCGCCGCCATTAGCGAACTGCGCCGCAAACGCTGGACATTCGCCGAAATCGCGGAATGGCTCAGAGAGCGGGGCGTGAGCGCCACGACCAGCAACGTGCATCGGTTTATCCGACAGAGTAAACCCACGCCGCCATCCATTGAGCCGGTGCGGGCGCAATCAGCGCCGCCGCCCGCTCCTGTTGATGCGGAGAAACCGAAGCGCAAAATCCGCTTCAACATTCCATTATGAAAAACGTAAAACATCGCCTGCTCTTTCCGATGCAGGCAAAAGGAAACGTCGGCAAGAGCCTTGAAATCGCCACGCGGGCTTGCTGGTTAAGCGAGCGCGGCATCGAATGGCAGGGCTTCGATCTGGACGCCGACAATCGAACGCTTTCGCGGCTCTTTCCCGGCGAAGTGCAACTTGTGCCGATGGCGGGCCGGGCCGACGACCAGGACGAACTGGTTTCCGTTTTGAAAAAAGTGACAGCCAAGCCTGTCACCATCGTGGACGCCCGCGCCCATCTGGATGGCGTATTGCGGACCGCCCTGCAAACCACACGGTTTTTCAATCTGGCCAAACAGCTAAACATCGGCATCACCGTGACAATGTTCCCGTTGGATGACGTGGACGTGATGACCAATCTGGATGAGCTTTGTCAGTTCTGCGGCAGCCAGGTCGAATACCTCGTTGTCAAAAACCCGGCGCGAGCCGCGCGAACAAAAATGTTTGACGGCAGCCCACTGGATGACGAACTGAAGGCATTGGGGGCGACCATCATCACGTTGCCGCTCTTGTCGGAAATCGTAAAAATGAATCTGGCCTTTCTCGAAACCAAGCACGAGCGCGGCATTCCGTTCAACGAAGCCATCGGCAGCGACGAATTGGGGTTGGACATTATGGCGCGGGGCATGTTGCAGGATTGGACCGGCCAAATGTTCAATCAGTACGACCGCATCGCTGGGCGGCTTCTTCCCACGGCGGAAGCCGAGAAGATCAAGCCGAAAGCCGCGCCCGCCTTGGGCGAAGCGCCGCGAGCGCGGCGCGGGGCCAAAGTCAATTTCGCGCAGTAAGAGGCGACCCATGACCGACAGCCCGCCGCTTTTTGAGGAAATGCTGGCCGCGTATCCGGCGGACAAGCGAGAAATGGCCCGCCGCGTTTATGACCGTTTCGCCAACGGAGATGCAACCGAGTTTTTCGCCCAACTCTTTTTGCTGCTCGACGTGTACGCCAATTACGCCAAGCGCATCCCGCAGGCAGTGAGTGAAACGAACCAGAGCACGCTGGCGTCTTTGAAAAAAGTGCGGGAAGAAATCGGCTTGCTGGCGCAAACCGTGGAAACCCGCAGCGTGAATCTGGATAATCTTTGCGAGGAAACGACAACGCTTTGTCTGGCCACCCAGGAGAAATGCGAAGCGGCGGCAGAACGGCTGGCCAAATTGACCAAGGAAATCGGGCAGCAGGTGGACACCAAGGCCATAGTCGAAGGCATTCGCCAATCGGTTGACGCCGGCGTGCGGGCCGAAGTGATACAACCGCTCATGCAACGGACGGAGGAATTAAGCGCAGACGTGCTGCCGACGTTGGAAAAAATCAGGAACGCGAGCGAGGAAGCCGCGCGCGTTTGGCCGGGGCGCATCTGGAAAATGGCGCTGACATGCGGACTGGTTTTGGGGCTGGCCGTGGCGATTGTCGGGACCGGCGCAGCGTATTTCAAAACCAAAACGCATTATGAACGGACGCTGGCCGAGCAAATCGCGTCAGCCGAAAAGACGCTGGCGCAGAATCCAGAACTCCTGACATAGAGTCAACAAGAACGGTCTAATTTTACCTCGATAGTTCTGGGTATTTTCTGGGTTTTGAGGCTCGGCAGGGTGCGGACTCAAACCTGTCCGCTTTTTTGAA
>JBEKOF010000301.1:0-5996 GCA_049522055.1 Verrucomicrobiota bacterium
GCATCCAACGCCTCAAAATCTATCAGCGTCGTCCCCGGCGCATCCACCGTCACATGCACCACCGCCGACGTGCCGCTGAGACCAATTCCGTCCGTTGCCACAGCCTGCAACGCATAACTTCCCGCAGGCAGCGAGGCCAGCGCCACATTAAACGGAGCCGCCGAGGCGGAACCACAAACAACCCCATTGGTATAGAAAATCACATTGGCAATACCGTTGGGATCCGAGCCTGTGGGGTTGGCCGTGGCGTTGATGTTAAAGTTTGCGGGCGCCTGGAACGACGCGCCGTTGGCCGGGAAGGTGATGGAGACCGGGGTCACCACAACCGTCAAGACCGTGACCTGGCTGGCAACGCTGCCGAGCGAATTGCCGGCCGTAAAGGAGTAGTTGCCGGCCTGCGACGGCGACACTTTTGTCAATACCAACGTCATGTTCGTCGCGCCGGGGATGACTGTGTTCGCGAAATACCACTGGTATTGCAATGGATAGGCGCTCAAGGCCGACGCGGTGAAGGCGGCCTGCGATCCCGCCTCGACCGTTTGACTGGCGGGCTGTTGCAGGATAAGATTGGTGGCGCCGATGAAATTTGCGACCAACTGCTGGTCGCTGAAGATGGAAAACTGGTAAACAGGATTGGTGCTCAGGGTGTAACCATTTTCCGTCCAGCCAAGAAAAATCCAGTCAGCCGCGCTGGTGGCGGTGACGGTCACAACGCTGCCGTCCGGGAAGGAACCGGCGCCCGAAACTGTGCCGCCCGCCGCCGGACTGCTTTGGAGCGTGATCGTGGCCTGCGCGGCAGTGGCGCATTTGCCGACGGCGCCCGCGTTGTAAAGCGCCGCGATTTCCGCCGGGGCCAGCGCCCGGTCGTAAAACGCCAGTTCGTCAACCAAACCCGGAAAATACTCGTCGGGACAGCAGGCCGCGCCGCCAATTTCCGTGGAGCCACTGACGGGGGTGTAAAAGGAGCTGACCGGGGCGAAATTCTGCAAAATGCCGTTCACATAGATCGCCGCGGTTGTTCCGTCGCAAGTGCCCGCCACGTGATACCATGTGCCAGGCGTGACCGGCACGGAGTCCGCCGTGGATTGGGTGCAGCCTCCAAAAAGTCCAGAAGGCGGCGCGCTCTGAACCGCAAACTGGCCGTCAACCATATCAATGCACCAGTCCGCGCATCCGTTTTTGCCCCCGGCGATGACATGAATGCCCGCCGGCAGGGCGGAAGGATTGACCCAGGCCTCGATGGTCCACGCGCTGCCGGGACTGATCCCGCCCAACTCGACAAAACTGCTGACGCCGTCAAAACTGAACGCCTCACCCTTGAGTCCGGGGGCGAAGGTCGCGCCGTTCTCCAGGGTCCCATTATCCAGGTTCAGAACATCATTGGCATTGCCGTCGGCCGGCCACCAACCCAGCAAGCCGGAGGGCGCCGGGTCGCAGGCCGGCGCGCTCTCGAATGCGAAATCGCCGGATGTCGTGAATGCGCCGGCGTAGCCCGAGACTTTGATTGGCCCGGAGGAGCCGACCGCCGGCACATAAGCCAGCAGTTGGGAGTCGGACTGAACGACAAACTGCGCCGGCTGCCCGTTGAAGGTGACGCTTGTCGTCGGAATAAAACCGGAGCCGGTGATGGCCACAACATTGCCCGCGCTGCCGCCGGCCGGGGCGAAGGCCGAAACAACCGGCGGCAAATTGGACGAACATTTTCCAAAAGAAGCCGCGCTGTAAATTTCCGCGATTTCCGCCGGCAACAGGGCGCGGTTGTAAATGGAAACTTCATCAATCAGCCCGTTGAAGCTGCTGTCGGGATCAATCGGCACAGTGCTGCCGATGGCGGAGCCTGTCGCGGACGAGGCGGCGGCCTTCGTGGCGGCCGAACCGGCCATGATGCCGTTGATATAAAGCACGCGGTTGGTGCCATCATAAGTCAAGGCCAGATGGCTCCACTCGCCCAAGGGCGCCGGGATGCTGCCCTCCAACGGAGAGGTATTGTTGACAAAACTCTCCGGCACGCCGGTTTGGCTGTTCAGTCCCAGGCTCGCGCCCCAATATCCAAAAGAATAAATGGTGGGATAGAGCGCGTTGGCGTAACTGGATGGATTGACCCAGGCCTCAATCGTCCAGCCCGACACAGCGCTCAAGTCCGTGTTGGTGGAATATGGGATCAGGACGGCTTGATTGGTCCCAGTGAAGCTGAAGGCGCTGCCCACGATGCCAAGCCCGAAAGAAACGCCATTGTTGAGGATGCCGGAGTCGCCGCCGACCACATCCAGCGCGTTGGTCTGGCCCGGCCACCACGCCACCAAGCCGGATGGCGGCGGAAGACAGGAGGTATCTGGAAGGTTGGTGGAGGCAAGCGCAACGATTTCCGACGCGCTCAGGGCGCGGTTGTAGATAAGGATGTCATCCATTTGCCCCTGAAAAAAGCGCCCGTTGCCCGGGGGACCCCACATGCCGATGTAGAGGTTCTTGGAACAATTCGAAAGACCGGTGAGGTCGGAGGTTTGTCCAACCTGCGTTCCGTTGACGTAAACCAGGATTTGGGAGCCTGTATAGACCCCGGCGACATGGCTCCAAACGTTCAACGGGACATTTCCCGCCGTCACTGCGGCTGTCCCCGCCGTGGAACTGATGCGCATCTGAACCCCTCCGTTCTCCAGGTAGAGGTTGTACCCGATCAGTCCATAATCCTTGTCCACGATGCAGTTGAAATCGCTCTCACTGGACGGATTGACCCAAGCCGAGATGGTCAGAGGGCCGGTGAGCATCAGGCTCGGGGATTCATTGACCTCAATGTAACTGCTGCTGCCGTCGAACGTCGCGGCCAGGCCGCTGATGCCCGGCTCGAAAAGGATGTTGTTCGTCACGACCGCGTTGTTGTTGTTGCCGCTCACGTCATCGCAATTGCCCTCAAAGGTGTACTCGGCAACCAACCCCGACGACCCCGCCGGAGTCGCCAGGAAGCTCTCGGCGGCGCTTGCGCCCAGAAACGCGATCTGAAGTGATAGCCCCGTCGAGTCATCGAAGTAATTGTTGTTGACCCCGTAACCGACGGCAAAGTCGAGAAAATCGCCAGCGTTCAGAGCCGCGGTGAAGTTGAAAGACGGTCCCGTGCCCGTCCCGTAGCCGGTCACCTCCCCGTTCAAGACGGCGACGCCATTGGTGAGAATATGCACGTCGGTCGTAGTCCCAACAATGTCCTGTCCGAAAAATGAACCGGTAAGATCGTATTGACCGGCCAATGGCGCGGTAAAACGAAGGACGGAGTACTGACCGTCCGGCCCCGGGTGCAGCACCAGCGTGCCCAGGAATATCACTGGGGTGTCGTCAACGATGGGAAGGGTGTTGGACGTCGTATTGTAGCCGATGGTTGGAGGACTCATGGCCATGGTTGGAGGACCCATAAAGATTGCTGCCTCCCATCCCACAAAGCCGTCTCCCAAGTTGAACGGGGTGTCGTACAAAATGAGCGGGCTGCCCAAGATGAGCGAATAACCGTAGGTCCAAACGCCATTGGGATCGGACGCAACGGAGAATTGCGCCGCTGGATCGAAGAGCGATTCCCCCACCAGAACCGTCCGCGTATTGGTGGCGGACAAGCCATTGAGGCTCGCGCCAACATAGTAAACGGTGTAAACGCCCGCGACATTCACGTTGACGTAGCCGTACCTGGTGACAGGCACGGCTTCTCCGCAGCCGCCGACGGCGGTGGCGCCCTGGTCGGCAAACGACGTGCCCGGCACCACGAAGACTGTCGGGCTGCCGTTCAGGAACACCGTGGGCGGCGATGTGTCAACGACTGTCACCGGCCGCGAGAAATTTGCCGTGTTGGTGGAGGGATCGGTCGCCGAATAATTGAGTAAATAAACGCCCGGCATTTCTGTGTTTACCACCCCATTGCTCATGACACTGGAGGTAAGATTGCCGGCACAAGCATCAATGGCCGTGACTCCCGGATCTTGGAAAGCTCCGCCGCAGGGCACTTCGATGCCACCCCCAAAGCCGGCCATGGTGAAGAGCGCCCCGGAGGATGCCACCTTGAATGCCACCCCGTTGCCTGTGGGGCCGCCATAGAGGGCCGCGCCATAAAAATAGCCGTCGGCGCCTTGTGATAAAACGCCCGTGGGAGACGAACCGTCGCCATAATCGAAGGAGTGAAGCGTCGTAAATACGCCTCCTTCTGTCAGCTCAACCAGAGCGCCGTTCCCATTCGTTCCGCCGTTTTCGGCGACGCCGTAGAAATTGCCGTCCTTGCCCAGCGTGAACGCCGATAATTGCCCCCACGACGAGTATCTGCTGGAGGATAATGAAACCAGAGTCGTCAATGCGCCTGACGGAGTAACTTCAAAAATCGTGCCATTGCTGTGGACGCCGCCATACTGGGTGGAGCCATAGAAGTTGCCGTTGGTTCCCTGCGTCAGGCCGGCGTATGGACTGCCCCCATCGGCGCCTCCGCTGAAGGAATAAAGCGTGGTCAAGCCGCCGGACCTGGTCAGTTTAAAAACTGTGCCGTAGCCGCCTGCGCCATCGTCCTGGGTGGCGCCGTACAAATTCAGGTCGCCGGCCTGGATCACACCGACAGGGTCGCCGCCATCATTGGCGCCGCCAAAGGAGTAAATGGTTGTGAAAGTGAAGGAGCCGCCGAGCGTCAAGCTGAAAACCGAACCGACTCCGTTGGTGCCTCCGCTGTAAGTCGTTCCATAGAGATTCCCGTCACTTCCCTGCACCAGGCTGCTGATTCCGCAGCCGTCCACCCCGTTCGTAAAATAGTAGATGGTGGTCAATGTTCCCCCCGGTGTGACCTGGAAAATCGTCCCGAAGCCGCCAACCCCGCCCGCAGGGCCACCGCCGGTGCTGGTGCCGCCGTAGAAATTGCCATCCGCCCCGGCCACCAGACAGCCATCCGGAGAGCCCCCATCCGCGCCGTTGGTAAAGGAATACAAGTTGGTCACCAATCCTGTCACGGATATTGAAAAAACCGTGCCTTGATTGGATGTCCCGCCGCTCGAGGTGGTGCCATAGAAATTGCCCCCTGCGCCCGGGATTAATCCGCTGTTGGGATTAAACCCATTGCCCCCCAGAGGCGTGATCACCGGCGGGGTTGTGTCCACCACCGTCACCGTAAAGGTGTTGGTGGCAGAATTCCCGCTGGAGTCGCTTGCCATATACGTCACCGTGTATTCGCCGGGAGTGTTGGTGTCCACGTTGCCGCTGAGCAGGATCGGCGTGACGAATCCGTCGCAGGCATCATAAGCCGTCGGCCCCGCGAAGGCGCTGTGGCATTCAGATGTCCACAACCCATAGAACGAAGCCAGGTTGGTGAGAACTCCCGATGGCGTCACTTGGAAAACAGTCCCATCGCCGGCGAGTCCCGCGCTCGCCGTTATGCCGTAGAAATCCCCGTCGCTTCCCAGCGCCAGGCCGGCGACAGGTTCTACGCCATTGGCCGAAGTCTGAAACTGATACTGGAACTGATAGAACGTCGTCAAGCTCCCGGCAGGCGTGATTTGAAACACCGTGCCCTGGAAATTCGACCCGCCGCCGGATGTGATACCATAGAAATTGCCATCGCTGCCCAACACCAGCCTGCCGACCGGGTCAGCGCCATCCGTGAAGCCGCCGAACGAATGGAGCGTCGTCAAGCTCCCGCTAGGCGTGATTTGAAACACCGTGCCCTGGTTATTCGCCCCGCCGTTGGGCGTCACGCCATAGAAATCGCCATCCTGGCCCTGGACCAGCGCGCCAGCCGGATAAGCCCCGTCGCTTTGCCCGGTGAATGCGTAAAGTCTGGTCAAGCTGCCTGCGGGCGTAACTTTAAAAACGGTGCCGTACCCGTTGCCTAAATTGGGTGCTGTCCCATAGAAACTGCCGTCACTCCCCTGCAACAAACTGGCGAGAGGATAGCCGCCATTGGTGGTGCTGAAACTACAAAGGGTGGTCACGGTTCCCGGGAGAGCGAATTTAAAAACTGTGCCGACACCGTTTGTGCCGCCGAATTC
>JBEKOF010000302.1:0-5952 GCA_049522055.1 Verrucomicrobiota bacterium
ACGCTGGCGGCCGCGGTGAATTCCAGGTCTTCCTGATAATCTTTCCAGGAAATGCCCGCCTGGCGCAACTGGCTGCAAAGATGATCGGAGGTGGCAAAGAGGTTGCCCCAATTGGCGCCCGGATCATTGTCGGTGTGGACGCCGAAATCCCATCCCGCCTCCGACCAGACGTAATTCGGTTCGGAAGGATGCTCGCCTGGTGCGGCGCTGAAATAAGCCGCGGCGTAGGAAACCTGCGCGGCGTTGGGGTTGCCGGGCGTGATGAGGCTGTTGAGGTAAGGGGCGGCGGGATTGCCCCGGAGTTGCTGGGGGGCGCAATCCGGGCAGGGCTGCGTGAAGTTGTGGTTTTCCAGCGCAATCACAAAGACGGTCTTGATCTGCCGCAGAACCTGGATGGCAGGCGGATGGGCGGGTGTGGCATTCCCCGCGCCGGAGGGGGTCGAAGCTCCGCCGGGCAGAATGGGCGCGGACGGCGCGGCAGGGATTCCAAAAGCAGCCGCAAACAACGCGGCGCTGAGGGCGGATTCTTTCAGGATGGAGAGCACGGTGAATTCTCTGTGATTCGGAACGGGGCCTGTCAATCGTATTGTCATATATCAACTTTTTTCCTTTGCCATACGACGAAGGCAACGCAACCGACCCATGTGGGGAGGAGGTCAAGTCCGGGTATGGCTTCCAGACCAAAAGTTGGCAAAAACATCCAATGAAATCCGAGCAGCATGGTCATGGCCCCCATGACGGCGCAATCCAACACAAAAGCCGCGAACCCGCCTACTGGCGCGCCAAGAACGGTGGCTTCAGCAGCGGCGATTGGAAATTCAAGCAGGTCGGCGATCACGGCGATGGCATAGGCAAGCAGGATCCGGTTTCTGGTTAATTTGGGTTTGGGCATGTGGTGAAGAGACCGGAAGTTTGGCGAGTGTGGTGTCACGGAACTATCGTTCATAAAGCCGTCGGCGGGACGCCGACGGAAGCGGGCGAGACGCCCGCGCTCCCCGTGCATCAGGCTCCATTTCGCGCCTCCGGCAGTTGGAACTTAATCCGGCTTGGTCATAATTTGAATGGTTGGCCTTTCATGATGCGTCGCAGGGGGCTGGCCCGGCTGAAATGTTTGCTCATCGGGGAAAGAAACAACAATGGCGCTAAAAGTATTTGTCCATTGGGCCCTTTGGATAAGCCAGGCCTTGACAAATTCCGCGACGGACATGCGGCAACTCTCGCGCACCAGATCCAAATGATTTTTGTCTTCCGCGCGGTGAACGAGCATTCCCGTCATCTGCCTTTCCAGTTCATCGAGCTTTTGGTTTTTGTCAAACCTGGCCCACCCGCTCTCGGCGTGTTTCTCCATTTTGCCGGTTTCTATGGCGGGCGGCTGAGTGGGGCGAAATTGCGGGGCGCAAACATAGCAGATATTTCCTTTTGCGGCGAGTTTCCACGGATCAGAAAGCAGGATATGGTAGCGAAATGTCACCGGGGCGCGGATTTCGGCCGTGGTTGTTCCCATGGGAATATGAAGCAATGTTTGAGTGTCCTCGGATGTAAATGTCTCGTTGGCTTGAGCGGTTGCCAGTTCCAGCACGTTGCCGTGTGTGGATGTGAAGGTTGGGATGTCTTCAAGAAAGGTAGTGGTAATGTGCCGGGTACGAAATGCCTCTGGTATCTTTGAGAAGAAATTGCCGACAAGATTAATGGGCCTTAATATAACCACCGCTCCAATGAGGGCGATACAAACCACTGTGATTGAAAAAATGATCGTCTTCCAAGGGAAACGATGGCCGGGGTTCGGGGTCATTTGCTTAAATCCGCTTCGTGGGCTGCTCAACCCGGTTTGGCCGCGGCCGCGCCGGGGCCTGCCGGAAGAATTTCCTGGAAGGCCGCCAGAAAACGCCCCATTTCATCCGCGTTGCCCACCGAGACTCTGAGGTAGTCGTTCATCGGCGGGAAAGGGCGGCCCACCAGGACGCCGCGGCGGCGGAATTCCCCGGTGACGGAGCTGACGGGACGGCGAATATGGACCATGAAGAAATTGGCCTCGGAAGGGATGACCTCGTAGCCCAGGCGGGCGAGTTGGGCGACGGTGTTTTTGCGCAGATCCAGCGTCATGGCTTTGACTTTGGCCTGGGCCTCGGTGTCCTGGAGCGCCGCCACGCCGCCCCACTTGACCAGGGCGTTGATGCTGGCGATGGAATGGGAGCGCATCCGGGCGATCAAGGGTTGCGGAGCGATGGCGTAACCGAGGCGCATTCCCGCCAGCCCGGCGATTTTTGAAAAGGTCCGCGCCACGATGACAGGACGCCCCTGGATGACATGGGGAACGGAAGTGGCGTAATCGGGGCTTTCCACAAAGTGATAATAGGCCTCGTCAATCAAAACCGGGATGTTGTCGGGCATGCCGTCGAGCAACTGTTGCATCTCGGTTTTGGTGACGATGGCGCCGGTGGGATTGTTCGGGTTGCACAAATAGACAAAACCAATTTCCTGGCGATGGACCCGCGCGGCCTGAATGAGGGCCGGAATGTCCTGGCGGTGGTCGGGCAGAAGATCGAGTTGAATGGACGGGGAGGTGGCGCCGCGGGCAAATTCATAAACCTGGCCGTAGGTGGGTCGGACGCCGAGCACCTTCCTGCCCCCTTCCAGAAACGTCTCATCCGCCACGTCCAGGATTTCCGTGGACCCCGCGCCCAGGAGCACGTTCCCGGCCGTCACGCCGTGGTGGGAGGCGATGGCCTCGACGAGGCCGCCGTCGGGATAGCTGTAGCGGTTGGCGTATTTCAACGCGCTCTTCATGGCGTTGAGGACGGATTCCGGCGGTCCGTACGGGTTTTCATTGAGGCTCAATTTGGCCAGTTTGTCGTAATCCTCCCCGGACAGGGCGCGTCCGCCGGGACCGGATTGCGGCGGGGGCAGTTGGGCCAGGAGTTGGGATGCCGGCGGGAGGCTCAGGCAACCGGCGGCAAAAGCCAGGCCGCCCATGAATTTGCGGCGCGAAACAGTGGTCTTGAGATTCATATATCTTCGGCCTGTTTGCCGCGACTTAGCGCGGGGGGCTTTGGCCGGCGGCGTCGGCGGCCATCGGATCCAGTTGCAAGGTGAGTCCTGAGCCGGGGCCGCGCGATCGTCCCCGGGGGCCAACGTGTATGGCGCGAATGAACAGGCTTGACTGATCCACGGGCAGCATCGCCGCGCTGGCGCTGAAGTTGGTCCAGATGTTGTCCTGGCGCAGGTACTGCTCGACGTTGGACACGTAGAAGGCCGAGACGATTTCCTGCTTCTGCTTGAGGTACGACGCGACGGCGCGAAGGGCCTTCGGCCCGCCGAAGTCTCCGACGACGGGCACGATGCGGTTTCGCGATTCGAAATCCTTGAGAAAGGCGAACGTGTCTTCGTCCGCCAGATAGCTCCACTGGCGCCCCGTTGCGTCGGCGGCCACCATTAGATTCGCGTATGTGGGAAAGTTGGTGCGGCCGCCGGATCGGCCGGTCATCTGATAGCGGAGGTCGGGGCCGTTGGCGAACATCGCCTGGTACACAAACTCGATGCCCTTGAAATCGTTGGACGCGAGGGCGAACCCGTGGACCTTGGCGACCTGGTCCTCGATGGCCGTGAGATTCCGCGTGTAGAGCGCCTGACTCGACGGCGCCTGCCCGTAGGCGGCGAAGATCTGCGACACGGTGGATGTGGTCGTGAGGCCAGCGGGCCGCGGCCTGGAAAACAGCCGCGACACGAAGTCCGCCCGATCCGACGACAACTCGAAGAGGGCCTTGTACATCAGATGCAAATCGAGGTTCCCACGCCGGATGTCCACGATGAACGCCAAGTCCGGCTTGATCGCGGCGATGTAGGTGAAGTTCTGTTCAGGCCCGACCCCCAGGTAGGCGCGTCCCGGTTTGGCGACCTGAACCAGGCGGGGCATCACGGAGGGGAACTGCTCTTCGTTGGAGAGCAAATTATCGGAACGGAACGTGCCATCGGGTTCGGAAAAGTCGGTGACCAGCTTCCAGAACTCCTGATTGGAGAGTCGCGGCGGGGCCTCCGGCGCGGACATCCCAACGCTCAATCCGACAGGCGCGCCCGCCAGGACGGCGGCGGCGATGAAGCCGAGACACAGAACGAGGCGGCGTCTGCTGACAGGAAACCGGCTTGCGCCGCGCCGCGCCTGAGCTGGCTGCGCGCGGGCGAGGGAGGATTGATTCTCGCTCGCACTCATGGTGGCTCAAAGCTGCCAGACGGTCAGGAAGGCGTCAAGCGGCAAGGTTGGCCGCATCCTGATGTGGACGGAAGACTTGAAGTTGAAGGAAACCCTTCGCGCCAAAGGACTGGACAGTTTTGTTGACTCGCAACCAGCTCGCGAGCTATTTCAGGCAGCGCTTGAGAAATTCGCGGGCGGGGGGAAGGTACTCCGGGCCGCTGAAACCGTGGCCCACCCCTTTGACCGGGATGAAGGTCGAGTCCGCGCCGGCTTTCTTCAGGGCGGCATCGAGCAGCTCGCTCTGGTTGAAGGGCACGGAGCGGTCCCGGTCACCGTGCATGATCAGGAAGGGCGGCGTTTCCGTGTGATTGTCGCTCGCGCCGTGCAGGCCCGCGGTTACGCCCAAAATGTAGGTGACAGGGCTGGCTTGGGCGGCTTTGTCCTCGTGCTCCAGGATCGCGCCGCCAATGAGTTGTGATTCGGGCGAGCCGGGGTCGTTATGTTTGATGTCGCTGTCGGGAATGCCGATTTGAAGCAAAGCCGACGGGCCGTACC
Organism: Verrucomicrobiota bacterium; assembly: GCA_049522055.1. Lineage (GTDB taxonomy): Bacteria > Verrucomicrobiota > Verrucomicrobiia > Limisphaerales > Palsa-1400 > JBEKOF01. The sequence continues at coordinate 4,745 of JBEKOF010000302.1, forward strand.
AATCCACCACCGCCTGGACGCGGCTGGATTCCTTCAGATCGTTCACGTCGCCCTCCAGCGCGGCCACCCCCCCGCTGGTTCCCAGGAGCGCGGCCAGATGACCGCCTGCGGAAGCGCCCCAGGCGGCAAATTTGGCGGGATCAAGATGGTAGCGCGGGGCGTTGGCGCGGAGCCAGCGCACGGCGGCTTTGCAGTCGTAAATCTGGGCCGGGAAAACCGCCTCCTGACTGAGCCGGTATTCGACGCTGGCGACCGCGTAACCCTCGGCGGTCAAGGGAAGCGGAGGAACCGCGTCGTTTTTCGTCCCGGTTCTCCAGGCGCCGCCGTGAATCCAGATGATCAGCGGGAGCAGGTTTTGGGATTTTTCCGGGTAATAAAGGTCAAGATGAAGTATTTTGCCGCCCGCCCGGCCATACTCCAGATCCCGCGCCGCGGTGACGCCTGCGGGAAGGCGCGATCGGGACGGCGGCTGGTTGGTCGTCGGCTGAGCCGGGAGGTTGATCGCGCCCAAGACCGCCAACAGCAGGAACATCGGCAGGAGGGCCTTCGTGCGCAGAGGGCGGGTCGCGCTCCGAGCGGGCGAAAGTCTTGCCAGCCGGTTCAGGTCCAGACATCCCACAAATTCGCGGCGCGCACAGGGTGGCATGAAACAAAGTTTGCCAGAAAAACCGGCGCGGTCAAACAGTTTGCCGCATCCTGATCATACGACGAGTTTGGAGCGCGTTATCACCCAGACGGGTAAGAGTTGCTTTTGATCTGCTGAATGCTGTTGCGCCGCGCGAAATCACCGCCCCAGCCATTGCGGCAGGAAGGTGGTCAGCGGGGGCAAATAGGTGATCAGCAGCACGCCGATCAGCAGCACGCATTGCATGGGAATCACGGCCCGCGAAACCTGCAGCACCGGTTTGCCGAATCGGTAGGAAGAGAGAAAGATGTTCAGCCCCACCGTCGGGGTCAGCAGGCCCAGTTCCATGTTCGCCAGAAAGATGATGCCTAGGTGAACGGGATTGACGCCGTACGCCATCGCCAGGGGCACGATCAGCGGCGCCACCACGATGATCGCCGAATATATGTCCATCACGCAGCCCACCGCCAGCAGGCAGAAGTTGAGGGCCAGCAGGAACGCATATTTCGATTTGACAACGCCCGTGACCCATTCCACCGCGCGGGTCGGCACCTGCGCGTCCACCAGGTAGTTGGTGAACCCC
>JBEKOF010000303.1:0-5937 GCA_049522055.1 Verrucomicrobiota bacterium
TTATGTCCTAAAATGCTAGTATGCAAATAGTTGCAATTTAAGCCGCTTGCCGGTCTTTGCCCCTTCCCCGAAAAATCTCCCCCCTCTAAAACCTCCGATTCCTCCGATTCCTCCGATTTTTTTGACCCATCTAGGACCTTCCCTTTCCATGCCGGAACGCCCACTGATCAACCGCCTCATTCAAGATTAAAAACCTGGCGGCGCGCTTTGAGCTAATCCGGGTTCACAGGAGTTCAGCGCCCACGGCCACTGGACGCGGGCCGCCCTCTCTTGCGCCTGGCCAGGAAAAGGATAACACCGCAATGGCCGTTACCGCGCGAAGATCTGCCGGATGACTTCCTCGATGGGGACCTCCTGGATGTCAATGTCGTTGACAGGCAGTTCGTCCAGAAGCTGCTTGCAGACGGCGATCACCTGGTCGCGTTTGACTTTGAGCTGGATGCGGTTGGAGGTTTGCTGCAACACCTCGCCGAAACGCATCAGATCCACCCGCGGAAAATTCGCCCCCGTCAGCCACGAAAGCGTCACTATCTTGAAATCCGCGAAGCGGTCGAGCACTTCGGCCAGCCGGCCGTCGAAGAATATCCGCCCGTGATCAATGATGATGACGCGCCGGCAAAGCTCCTGGATGTCGGTCATGTAATGGCTGGTCAACAGGATGGTCGTCTTGCGCGTCGCGTTGTAGTGGCGCAGAAATTCGCGCGTGATTTTTTGCGAAACCACATCCAGCCCGATCGTCGGTTCGTCCAGAAAAAGCACCTTGGGCTGGTGCAGCAGGGCGGCGATCAGCTCCATCTTCATCCGTTCACCCAGGGAAAGTTCGCGCACCATCACGTCCAGCTTGTCCCGCGCCCCGAGCATCTCCGTCAATTCCGCCACCGTGCGCGCGAAGCGGGCGGGCGGGATGCCGTAAATTCTGCTGTTCAGCTCCAGCGATTCCCGGGCCGGCAGGTCCCACCACAACTGGTTTTTCTGGCCGAGCAACAGGGCGAACTGGCGCCGGTAGCCATCGTCCCGCTCCCACGGCACGTACCCCAGCACCCGCGCCGACCCGCCGGTGGGATGGAGCAGGCCGGACAACATCTTGAGCGTGGTGGTCTTGCCGGCGCCGTTGGGGCCAAGAAAGCCGACCAATTCCCCTTCTTCAATCGAGAAGCTGACTTGGTTGACCGCCACCGTTTGTTCGTAGCGGCGATGAAAGAGGCCGCGCACCGCCCCGCCAAATCCAGGCTCCTTCTTGTAGGTGCGGAAGGCCCTAGTCAGACCGGAGACCCGGATGACGCAGGATGGCGGATTGGAGATTTCCGATTGCATGATCGTCGGCGCCAAGGTCTCAAAAAATCCGCAAACCGCAATCCGCAATTGTCGTTTCCTTCGGCCTGAAAAGGCTTTCCAACGCGGCTTTTTCCAGTTAGAACCATCGGACACCGCATGAAAACCATATTCACAATCCGGCCCGGCGCCGCCGAACCACGCGCCAGGTTGGCCGAAAATCCGCGGCGCAGCCCTCTTATGCATCGCCTCAAATTGTTCCTTCTTCTCCTGGTTATTGGCGCGGCGGGGATTTCTTCCCTGCGCGCCGCGGCCCGCGAAAACACGATTCTGGATTCCGGCTGGCGTTTCAAGCAGGGTGAAATGGACGGCGCGGAACAGCCCGGCTTCAATGACAGCGACTGGCAGGCGGTCTCCCTGCCGCACAACTGGGGCTGGCAGGAGGCGCAACAGGGCAAGGATTTTTATCACGGCGCAAGCTGGTATCGGCGCGAGTTGAACATCGGGCCGCCGCAGCCCGGCAAAAGATATTACCTCAAATTCGAGGCGGCGAGCCAGGTGGCGGACGTTTTTCTCAACGGCAACCCCTTGGGACAGCACCGCGGGGCGTTCGGGGCGTTTTGTTTTGAAATCACCCAACAGCTATCCAAAACCGGCACCAACCTCCTGGCCGCCCGCGTGAGCAACGCGCGCCCGCCGGACATCGCGCCGCTGAGCGGCGATTTTTCCGTCTATGGCGGGATTTACCGTCCGGTCCATTTGATCGTCACCGGCGAGGAGAATTTCACGCCGCTGGATCATGCTTCGCCCGGCGTCGCCTGGCAGCAGACCCGCGTGACCGAAACGCAAGCCATCCTGGATGTCACCGCGCAGATTTCCAACGGCGCGCAAAGCAGGCAGACGCGCACCCTGGTCGCCAGCGTGCTGGACCCGGCGGGAAATCTGGTCGTCAGCAGCACGCAATCCGTCGTCCTGGCGCCGCGGGACACCGCGCCGTATTTTTTGCGGGTCGCGGTGCCGCAGCCCCATTTGTGGAACGGACGCAAGGACCCTTATCTTTACAAGGCGGTGGTCGCGTTGCGCGCTGGGGAGGAAGTGCTTGATTCGGTGGAGGAGCCGCTGGGCCTGAGGTTTTATTCCATTGACCCGGACAAGGGTTTCTTCCTCAACGGCCAGCCCTATCATTTGCACGGGGTTAACCGGCACCAGGATATGATGGACAAGGGCTGGGCGATTTCCGAGGCGGACATGGATCAAGACATCGCGCTCATTAAAGAAGTCGGAGCGACCGTCATCCGCTGCTGCCACTATCAGCACTGCGATTATTTTTACAGCCTCTGCGACCAGGCGGGCATTTTGGTCTGGGCGGAACTGCCGCAGGTCAACAGTGTCCGCGACACGCCGGAATTTGAGAACACTTCGCGCAATCAGTTGCTCGACTTGATCCGGCAAAACATCAACCACCCCTCCATTTTCGCCTGGAGCCTGTTCAACGAAATCGGGTCGCGGAGCGACGATCCGCACCCCGAACTCCTGGATTTGGACCGAATCGCGCACGGCGAGGATCCGACGCGCCCGACCATTGCGGCCTCCAACGCCAGAGACATTCCACAAATGAACAAGATCCCCGACCAGCTTGGCTGGAACATTTACGCTGGCTGGTATAGCGGCGCCAAGGAGAATTTCGGCCGCGAACTGGATGCCCGGCGGAACGACAGCCGAAACGGAGGATTTTGCGTGAGCGAGTACGGCGCCGGCGCGAACGCCAGCCAGCATGAGGACAACCCCAAACAGCCCACGACCACCGGCCCGTGGCATCCTGAAGAATGGCAGGCGGAAGTCCACGAGGCGGCCTGGGCGGCCATCAAGGCGCGGCCTTTCGTCTGGGGCAGCTTTGTCTGGTGCATGTTTGACTTCGCGGTCAACACCAGGCACGAAGGCGGCCAGCCGGGTCTCAACGACAAGGGGCTTGTCACCCGCGACCGCCAAATCAAGAAAGACGCCTTTTATTTCTACAAAGCCAACTGGTCGGACCAGCCGGTGTGTTACATCACCGACCGCCGGTTCACCGAGCGCACCAATGCCGTGACGAACGTCAAACTCTATTGCAACGCGCCGGAAGCCGAGTTGTTGGTCAACGGCGCTTCCCTGGGCAAAAAAAACGCCGGGGCCGACAGTGTGCTCCTCTGGAAGGATGTCGCGTTGAAACCCGGCGAAAACAAGATCGAAGCCCGGGCCGCGCGCAACGGCCAGGCCTTGGCCGACCAATGCGTGTGGACGCTCTCGGCGGCGCCCTGAGGCATCGGCACAATTTCGCGGACACGCTCGCCGGTGAGCCGTTCGGCGGCAGGGCACCATCCACCCGAATTATCTGAGGAGTTGTTTTTCCAGATAGGTCACCACTTGCCGGACCTGGGCGTCCACCTCCATCCGGTCCTTGACCAGACGGCAGGCGTGCAGAACGGTGCCATGATCCCGACCGCCGAAAGCCTCCCCGATGGTGTTGAGCGAGCTTTCCGTCATTTGCCGGGAGAGGAACATCGCGATCTGGCGCGGGAAGGCGATGTTTTCAGGCCGGCGCTTGCTGGTCATGTCCGCCAGGCGGATGTCAAAATGTTCGGCGACCTTCTTCTGGATGCAATCAATATTCACCGAGTAGCGCCCCTCCTCGTGGAGCACCTCGCGCAACAAACCTTCCACCACCTGCAAGGTGAGCTTCTTGCCCGTCAAGGAGGCAAAGGAGGCGACGCGAATCAACGCGCCTTCCAGACGGCGGATGTTGGTGCGGATGCGGTTGGCCAGAAAATTGAGGATCTCCTCCGGCAGTTCCGCCCCCATCGCTTTTCCCTTCTTGCGCAATATCGCCAGGCGGGTCTCCACGTCCGGCGGCTGCAACTCGGTGACCAGCCCCCACTCAAACCGCGAAACCAGCCGTTGCTCCAGGTTCTGGATTTCCGCGGCGGGCCGGTCGCAGGTCAGCACGATCTGTTTGCGGGCCTCGTGCAAGGTGTTGAACGTGTGGAAGAACTCCTCCTGGATCCGCTCCTTGCCCGCCAGAAACTGCACGTCGTCTATCAACAACACGTCCGCCTGGCGATATTTGCGCCGGAAACGCACCAACTGGTTGTTTTGGAGCGCGTCAATGTATTCGTTGGTGAATTTTTCCGAGGAGAGATACGTGATGCGCGCCCCCTTTTTGTGGGTGGCCACATGCTGGCCAATGGCATGCAGCAGGTGGGTCTTGCCCAAACCCACCCCGCCGTAAAGAAAGAGTGGATTGTAGGACTTGCCGGGCGCCTGCGAAACCGCCATGGCGGCGGCGTGCGCGTGATTGTTGTTTTCCCCGACCACAAATGTCTCGAATGTGTTCTTGGGGTTGAATGCCGCCGCTTCGCGCGCCAGCGCGCCGGGGCGTTCCGCCGGCTCCGCCCCGTCCTTGCTTTTGGCTTTGCCGTCCGGGCCGGCCGCCAAGGATCCGCCCTCGCTGACGTGAAACCGGATCTGCAAGATCTGCCCGCAGGCCTGCGCCAGAACATCGCGAATCAGACCCAGGTAATTGTCCTTGAGCCAGACTTCGCAGAAATCATTGGCCACCTCCAGCACGATCGTGTCCCCTTCCAGCCCCAAGGCCTTGACGGGAAGAAACCAGAGGTTGTAGATGTCCGGGTTAAGCATCGTGCGCAAGGACTGCTGCGCCGACGACCAAATTGTCTCGACAGATGCTTGCATTGGCTTTAGGGCTGAATCCTCAAATACCTGCAATTATTCACCACAGTCTTGCCCGCCCCCGGATTTCCCCCGCAGCCGCGCCTGGAAAGGCGTTCTCAGGCCGTGCTTTGCCGGGAAAAGGACGCACTCTTGTCACTTTCCCGTCACAGCGTCGGTTGTCAGGTTGCAAGTAATTGATTATAAACATATTAAAACGCTCTTGATTCTGGCGCTCACGCGAGTTGCGGAGATGTTTTCTGCCATGATTCTTTTTGTTGGATCAGCTATGACTGTTCTATGCAAAAAGCCCCCGCCTGACTAGAAGAACATATTAAACCTTATCCACGACTTATTCACATCGGGAAAACCGTTGATTTTCAGCCTCTTTGACGTTGATTCAGCTTCTTTCACCAGGTCCGGCTTGGAAAGAGGCGCCACCCCGGCGCCCCGTTCCCCCGCCTCAAGTTCTTGGGGCGATCACACGTCGTAGTAAAGATGAAATTCGTACGGATGCGGGCGCAGCCGCAGGGCATCGGACTCTTTGCGCTTGGCCTCGATCCACATTTCCAGAAAGTCCACGCTGAAGACATCCCCTTTTAACAGGAATGCATGGTCCTTTTGCAGGAGGTCCAGGGCTTCGGTCAGGCTGGAGGGCACTTGCGGCACTTTCTTCAATGCCTCAGGAGGCAGATCATACATGTTCTTGTCCATCGGCTCGCCTGGCTCCATCTTGTTGAGCACTCCATCCAGCCCCGCCATGAGCATCGCCGTGTAGCACAGATACGGATTGGCGGAGTTGTCGGGCGGACGATATTCAATCCGCCGGGTCTTCGGGTTCTCGCTGTACGTGGGGATGCGGATGGCCGCGCTGCGGTTGCGCGCGCTGTAAGCCAGGTTGACCGGCGCCTCGTAGCCCGGCACCAGCCGCTTGTAGGAATTGGTCGTCGGGCTGCACAG
>JBEKOF010000304.1:0-5898 GCA_049522055.1 Verrucomicrobiota bacterium
CAGATATGAAGAAATTGAAAAACCCCTTGCTTGGATCAAGAAAACTGATATGAATAGGCCACCTTGGAGTGGCCGGTTTTGAAGTGCCCGCGAGTGGCCGGTTTTCAACCGCCCGGTGACAGGGAAGGCGCAAAAAGTGATAATCAGACTGAGTTGTAACTATTTTATTAGCAGCACTTTGCAGTCTAAATGTGAACTGCTTGGGGGTTGTAAGTCAAGTAATATGAGTTGTTTACTTATGTTTCAAAAACCCTTTTACAATATGTCGTTAGCCGGCTCCGACCCGTTTTCGACCCCTTTTCCGTGTCTCGGCAGCCTTGGCTTTGGCAATAAATAGTTGGGCCTTGGTTTCCGCAATTCGGGCATTCTGTTCAAATTGTTTTGACTTGGAGGCGTCCTCGGTTGCTTTTGCCTTGAAGGAGGCAGCGTAGGCTTTGGCGGCGGCCGGATTGGCGGTGAATGGGTCGTCGGCCCTCCATTCAAGCTTCTGGCATCTGAACTTGTCTTCAATGGCAAGAAGGTTGCCTTTAAGGGCATTAATCGTGCCGCAGGATGCGGCTTTGGAGAACGCTTCCGCGGCGATGCTATACATTTCGCAATACACTTTGTAAAGGTCGGCGGCCGCGGCCTTCAGTTCTGTTCCACGGTTGCCGACGGGGAACACAGCGGTGAAGGTGTGAAAGGCAGAAGTGAGTTCATCGAAAGCGGCGGTCAGTTTTTCCATGGCGGCGGCATGAGCGGCCAGCTCGGCTTCGGTGCAAGGCGTGAAGGCGCCCGGGTCCGTATATGCCGCCACCGCCTCCTGGCAGGAATCGGAGTCTTTGAGATCATTGGCCGCTATTAAAATGGCGACGCGGTGGTTGGCGCGAGCGGTGTAGGATTGGATGGCATCGTTGGCTGAGCTGAAGTAATTGCCAGCGGCATCGAAAGCATCGAGGGCAGCGAGAGCGACAGGATTAACCTCTGTGTCTTTGAAGAGGTTTTTGAAGCTGTCGAAAAAGTTCATGTGCGTATCTCAGGCCGTTGATGTGACTCCACCGATCATTTGAACTGGGATTCTCAATTGATTTCTTGCCCACGGACAGCGTGGGCCTTTTTCGTGATTCTGTTCTTTCTCCATCAGATGTGCAAGTCCCTTTTCCGCTCCGCTTTTCCAGGCCGTCCTCCGCTTTTGTCTGGCAGAAACGATTGCCCCGAAGCGGTGAACACGCAAATTAAAATTAAGCAATCATGGTCCAATCAACTCCCCGGTAAGTCGGATTCGTTGTTCCTTAATCATGTGCTCCCCGATCCATGCCGGCTCTTTTTGTAAAATGAGGGATATTCTGTTCTCCAACCCGGTCAAAAGAAGCCCGGTCGATTCCCAGTGTGTGTCCAAGGAACCTCCAAAGTAATAAGCTCGGTCGGGTTCGAAATCAACAAGACGTTGTCCTTCTATCCGAATGGGTTTTGGGTCCAGGCCCGCATCGGCCCAGTTTCCAACAAAGCGGAGCGCAAGTTGATGGCGGCCGGGATCGAGGACCATCCTGTAAAACGTGTTGTTGGCCAGCCTGCAAACGTCTCTCTGATCCACTTGCAGTGTCGTTTGCGCCAGCTTAAGAAACCTTGGGGTGTGGGGGGCTTCGCGTACGAACACAAAGATGAGAGATTTTCCCGCAGGCACATTGGTATCTTGTGCGACCTTCTTCTGATCGTCCGGAGCGTAATTGAAGGAAGGCGTGTTTTGCGTAACGCATCCCGCGCAGAAAATAAGCATGGCCGCCATGCTCCAAAGCAAATAACTGCAAGTGCCTTTGATCGCCCATTTGGTTAGGTTTTTAAGTGAAATCAAAAAATAATTATTCATATTATTGTCTTGAGTGCTTGGGCACATTCGATGCTGCCATCGCCGGTCATTTTTTAATTGGATGTGAGTTTTCTAATTGAGCTAACTGCGCTTTTGCAATCCTTTCCAAATCATCTTTGATGCGGCTTTCGTAATTGGAAAGATCGAATTCTCCGTCAATTGTCGCGGGCCGAGGGTCGGCTAAATTGGTCGTATAAACGATGGTCATTTTATCTCCAATCTGATTCATCCGGAAATAGACTTCGCCCGTCTGTTGCCTTTGCGCATCCATAAAAGTAATCCTGAGAAATTGTTGATTCAAATCATATCCCTTCCTGGCCTGCGTTGCCGGCGTCCAGCCCGACATGATCGTCAGCCTCCAGAGCGCAGACCCGCCAAAGCGAATTTCGCTTTCTATCTTTTGGCCGTAAAGATGGTCAGGCAGTTCCATCGGACTGATCATCACATTGGTATCGCCTGACTTCGCCGCGTAGTTCCGCGCTGTCTCCTGAACACAGGCTATCGCGAAGGCATAAGGCGAGGGCGATTGACCGCGCAAACTCTCAATTCGTCCGTGCAGCTCTGTCAGGCTGGCGTAGTTGGCAAAGCACGCCACCACCCGGCCCATGAACCTCTCCATTTCGCCGTAGTATTTTAACTTGGAGTCAACATCCGAGGGGTCAGGTGGCGCGATGTAACCTGTGGTGTAGGTGGGCACATAGAAGGTGTTGTACTTCTGCAAATAGGCGGAATAAGCCACCACTCCCCCGCCAGAACGAGAGGCCTGGCTCAACGCCTCAATCTGCGCCATTTGATGAGCCTGGATATTCGCCTGGTGTTGGCCCGCCGCCGCTACCGCGAGTTGAGCCATCCCCAATAAGGCCTGCGTCAGTTGCCGCGCCGCCAATTGCTCTTTGATTTCCTGGACGGTTGCCTTGTAGTAGCGCTGCGCTCTTTCGAAGGAGGCGCGCGCCTCCTCCACTTTGTCTTGTGCGAGAAAATAATCGCCCAAGATTTGCGCCAGCCTTCCATTGACCTCGCACTCCTTCTCCGGTATGTCCGCAGCGGCTGCCTGATCGTAGAGCCAAAGGGTGATACTACTATTACCCCACAAGGCCGCGAGACCCATCGCCGTAAGCCCCTTCTTCGTCCTGGCGTTGATATCCGCCCCCGCCCCAACGAGGCTGATGACCACTGGCAGATTGTCCCCCGTCCCGGAGGCGGAACAAGCGAGCGCTGAATCAACGCTGTCATCCGCCAGTGACCAATCGTCGCCGGGACCGGACGCGGCCCACATGAGAGGGGTTTCCCCGGTCTTAGACTTGTGGTTGGCATCCGCGCCGTGGGCGAGCAAAAACACGACGGCATTAGAGTTGCCATGGCGCGCTGCGTAAAACAAAGGGGTTAATCCTTTTTCGTCCTGACAGTCAACACTGGATCCCCGTTCGACCTGCGCCTTGAAGACTTCCCACTGGCCGGGGGAAACAGCCGTCTCAGGCGACCAGCCGATGAGTTTGAATTTGTTGACGCGGTCCTGCCCGTCGGCGACGGAGAGTTGCGTGACTTTCAGTGATGTCCATCCAATGGCGGCTTCCAGAAAATAATTTCCGCCGGCATCCGCGTGAAAATGACCGCTTCCGTTTGCGCCAGATGAGGCTTCGGTTGGTCCCTGGACAAGGAGTTCGTGATCGCCGGGTGGCACGACCCCGAAGATATACGCCTCGCAAGTTAGCAAGCCCCATTCGTTGGAATCAATCTTGACCCTAAATGGAGGGTTATGGTCCCCGCCGAATTGGTGAGGGCGCACGACGTAGACGCAGGCCATGCCCGGCGGCGGAGCGAAACTCAGGGCCTGCGATTTGACGGCTCCTGACTCCTGCAGGAGCGGCTTCGACGCACAACCCGCCATCAGGGCCGCGACGAGCAGGAACGTCGGCAAGCGCAGAAGGTGGCGACAAGCGCCGCCAAGTGGCGTTCCATGGGGCAAAGCGAACAGTGCTGGTTCATTTGCAAAGGCCGTTCTCATTCGTGACAGGTTTATTTCGACCGTTCCATTAGACTGGGAGTGCCCATTTGGTTTCTAAGCCACGACCCGCGTGGGCCTTTTTCGTAGTTTTCTTCCCGCTCCAGAGATTTGCAAGTCATTTTTCGGTCCTTTTTCCAGTCCGCCTTCGGTTTTCTCTGGCAAAGGGGACGCTTCGTTGCCATTTGCGCCTTTCCACACGCTTTTCCACCCCATGCCTAGACACCTCCTCCGTAGTTTCCGGTGTTTTAACATGTTCGGCCTTCATCCTGACGTCGCGGCTGCCACTCGCAGCCGCCCAATTGCCTCCAGATCTGGCGCGACAAGACGGCGCGGGAAGTCGGGCCTCTCCTCCACATCGTGTGTGGAGGGTGTAACAAAATCCGACATCGGCCGACGATTCTCTGATTGACTCTCAAGTGATTCTGGCTGAGATTGTTGCATTAATTCCATGGCGAAATGTTGTCGGAAATGAATACAATTCCGAGTTATCAAGGCTAAACCAGATGTTTTTCAAGACACTGAGAATCAAGCTGTTGCGCTACGGAGATGGCGGTCCGAATGGGTGGCGCAAAAAATGCTAAGAAATTTGTTTACGATAAGATTCATTGAAATTAACAGGCGCTCTGATTTAACAAAAGTTATGAAAGGCTGCGAATCATGAAAATAACCAAAATTGGGATGGTTCCATGTTGTTTGCTGGGAGGCTTGCTCGCAACGCAGAGCCTTTATGCGCAGATCACTTGGACTGATGAAGCCGCCGGGGTGGAGGCGACGACTGTTCCGGGCACAATCACCGAGAACTTCGATAGTCTGGCGACCGGGAATGTGACGTCAGCTTTGGTGACGCCGATCGGCACGTTACTCAATGGAGCCATTACGACGGCCAACGAATACGGCGGAGCCGGTGGGACAGGAAACTTCTACGTGGTTGGGAATAATGTGAATGCCGGCGGGGGACCGACCCCGGTTCCAGGAATCCTGACGTTCAATAGTCCACAGAGCTATTTTGGGATGTGGTGGTCGGCTGCGGATAGTGGAATTAACGGGACTGCTGGAAATTCGGTCACTTTTTATGACGGGGCAACTGTGCTGGCTACTCTGACCACTGCCCAGGTTACCGCAGGTCTGTCGAGTTTTTATTTGGGCAATCCGAGCGGGTCGTACGCAGGCCAAAATAACACACAGGATTACGTGTATCTGGACTTCTACGACACCGGCGGGGCGACGATCACGTCCGTTGACTTCAACAACGGAGACGCCAGCAACAGCAGCGGCTTCGAGATGGATAATTTCAGCATCTTGGCCGCGGCGCCCGATTTGTCCGGCACACTGTGGTTGCTGGGCCTGGGCCTGAGCGCAGTGGCCGCGTTTGGCCGGCGCGCCGACAAGGGATTTCCCGGGTAAACTATTTCTTGACGGCGCCTTACTCGGCCAGATTGAGGGAATAGGTGCGATTTAACAAGGACTTTGGCAGCGGGACCACGCAGATGTTCAGGGAGCGGTCGTCCTTGGAGATGAGGGCGGATTCGATCTCGATCTTGGTGTTGTCGGCGTTGAAGGTTGGGTGAATGTGATCGGTGCCTGTTTTCTGGGGACCGGCCAGCAGGGTGGCTTGGCCGTTGTGGCGATCAAAGACCCAGACTTCATACTTGAAATCGTCGCAGGCGGCCCAGCGGCCGTCGGACGATCCGGCCACATGCCAGTCGGAGCGGCCGCCGGACCATAAGGGAACCTGTCCGGCAATCCGCATCTGGCGCGTGCGGAGGTTGATGATGCCGACGCCGGTCGGGTGCTCCCAGGTCCCCGCGGTGGCATAATCCGGCTCCGGCCCGGAATTGGTGATGAGACGGCCGTTTTCGCAGATGGCAAACGCCACTTCATCCTTGCTGATGACGGCTTCGTGGGTGATCCACTCGTAGGGGGCTTCGGGATAGAGCGGGCGCAAGCCGGTGCCGTCGGCGTTGACAAACCAGGTGCGCTGCGGGGCCTTGCCGCCGGTTTCCCAGCAGAAGACGATCTCGCCCGGCACCCAGGGATTGCTCTGCAC
>JBEKOF010000305.1:0-5865 GCA_049522055.1 Verrucomicrobiota bacterium
CCAGGCCACCAACCCCCCCTCACCGAACTGACCAGCCGCCGGCGTCTGAACCAAAGCATCGCCAGCACCACAAAAGGAATCAATTTCCCGTGGCTCGCGTCATTGGAGGGATCATCCCACTTGCCCCACATCCAGGCGAAGAGCGAGGCATTCTTGTCGGCGAAACCCGACGTGCGGCCAAAAAACTGGAAAAGGCAAACCCACCCCGCCAGCAGCGCCCCGTACACCGCCTTGTCCGGCAGGGCGCGCCAGAAACTCTGGAACTCCTGCGTCCACCCCGGGTTTGGGTCTGTTTGTATTCTGGCCGTCGCGTCCATCAAGGCTCACACTATAAGCCGCCGATGTCGTTTTGCCCACCTCAATCTACGCCGGGCCTTTTGGCCATCCCCAAAACATCTCCGGGCAAACCTCCACCAGCCAATCCCATTGGCTGCGTTCACGCCGCGACTTATGGCCGCCAAATTGTGAACGCCGCAAACCGTTCCACCGGCCGGTAATGGTGTTCCGCCAGATACGTCGCCACCCCGCCTTGGACATCAAAAAGCTCCGGCTTGGAAACAGCCACCACGTCGGGCTTCTCCATCCCGGACAACCAAGCTGCCGGAACATTGACCAGCAACGCCGCCTTCCCCGGCTCCGGCGCGCCCGTGGCCAGGGGCACCTGGTAGTACCTCGCCCCGCCGCTGACCGCGTTCCACCAGGCCACCCCGCCGCGGGCCAGCGCGGCCCGGACGACTTGAGCCGCGTCGCGGTAGTCATCGCGTTGATGCCGCGCCGCGAATCGAATCGAGGCGCAGGACCACAAAGCCATGACCAGAAATGCCGCCCCGGCGGCCTTCCCAATCCAGCTCCGCCCCCGCCAAAAACCCGACAATCCAAATCCCAGGAGCGTCACCCAGGCCGGCATCAGCACGATGCAATGCCGCCCCAAGACGCGCCAATGACTGGACATTCCGACTGACAACAATAAAATTGTGGGCGCCGCGAAGGCCGTCGCCAGCGCGGCCAGGCCGCGGACGGAAAGCCGCCGGGCCAGCTCCCCAACGCCGCGGACCGCCAGCGCCCCAACCAGCGCGGCATACGCCAGCAGCGCCGGCGCGTAAGGGCGCAACAGGCTCACGCCGCCCACCCGCAAATCAGTCCTTCCCGGCCCCAAACCGCCGAACCCCAACTGTTCATATACTATATATCCCATGCTTCTCCAATCCGTGGTCGCAAAAGCGGTGGCGCGCGCCCCAATCCGCAAGGTCCAGAAGTAATAAGCCCCGACCCCCAGCAGAATGCACCCAGTCGCAGCCACCCTCCCCTGCCCGGCCCTCCACAGTTCCCAAAGTCGGCGCCGCGGAAGCCAAAGCAGCATCAGGAGCAGCGCGCCACCGGACCAAATCGCGCCCAGCAAAGTTGTCCCGCAGAGCAGGACCAATCCGACGAGCAAAACCGACAACCAACCCGACTGCTCCAGCGGGTTCAATTCCGCGCGGCCCAACCGGTGGATCGCGGCAAAAACAAGGCAACTCGTCCCCAGCAGCATAGCATACGGCCGGGCCTCGCCGGCGTAGTACCAAATACAGGCGTTGGCCGCCACCGCCAGCCCAACCCATAAGCGATCCAGGCGGTTGCGAAATCCTTGCACCAAGAGGATCAGCCCGGGCAGCAGCCAGATAAGATTCGCCCCCCGCAAGGCCCACTCGCCGCTTCCGAATACCCGCGCAAACACCCAAAGGTAGAGCATGTAGAAAGGCGACTGCAGCTCGGTTGTCCTGGCCTGGAAGATTTGCTGCCACCAGTCGCGCATCGAATCGGGCATCGTGTCCGCGCCCACTTCCGTCTCGTCGAGCCAGAGGCTCTGGTGGCTGATCGCAAACGTCAGGGCGCACACCATCAGAATGGCCGGCAGCCAGTCGAAAGCGGCCGGGCCTTGGGCCTCGGTCTGGATTGTTTTGGGGGAAGCATCCATCAGTATTCCTTCACGGAAAATGGGCAATGCCCTCAATTATTCAATGGATATTTTCTCAGCCCGGTCCATTGGCAGAAAATTCGCAGCAGAAACAACGGATTGTTCTTCAGATACCGCTTCCACAGCCGCCGCGGCTCGCAGCAGAGCCGGAAAAGCCATTCCAACCCGCCCCGCCTCATCCAAACCGGCGCCTGCCGGACTCTCCCGGCATGAATGTCAAACGCCGCCCCCACCCCAGCCATCAACGTCACCTCAAGCCGGCCCAGATACTCCGCCATGAATTTTTCCTGCTTGGGCGTGCTCAAACCAATCCACATGATGTCCGGGCGCCCGGCCTGGACCTGCCCCTTCAATTTTGCCTCCTCATCGCGGTTTAACGGGCGAAAGGGAGGCTCAAACGTCCCCACAATTTGCAATTTCGGAAAGCGCCTCAGCAACCGCTGGCGCAGCGCCTCCGCCGTTCCGTTGGCGCCGCCATAGAAAAATTGCCGGTACCCCTTCCGTTCCGAAAGCTCCAGCGCCGCCAGCATCAAATCTGGCCCGTACACCCGGCTCATCTCCTTGCGCCCTTGCAGCCGCCCCGCCCAAACCAGCGGCATCCCATCCGGCGTGCAAAGCAACGCCCGGTTGAGGATTTGCCGCAATGTCTCGTCCGCCTGGGCTTCCGATACCCCGTGGACGCCCGTGACGCAAATGTAGCCTTTCTCCTTCTTGTCCACCGCCGCCGCCACGGCTTCCAAGGCCATTGCCGGATTGATGGCGCTTATTCCCACGCCCAGAATATTGATGATTCTCGGAGAGCGCATCATCGAAACCAGAGACCTTCTCGTTTGCTCAATTTCATCCCCCAGCCACCCCGAAGAGCTTCTTCAAGGCGCGCTTGATCACCGACGCCTCGTGCAGTGATCCATAGATTCTCCGCCAAAGGCTCTGCTTGGACCCCGCGGGAAGACAGGCCGGCCACGCGGGCCGGGGCAGCCACATCATCGCACAAATCGAGTAGAGCCGGAAAAATGCCCGCGCCATCGTCCACCTGATTGGACTCACCCGCCCGCCCCACAACATCTCCTGCACGATGATATTGTCCCTCAGTCCCACCGTCTGATAGATCGTCATGGTCTTGGAGGCCGAATGCTTCCGAAAAAACGCCCAGATTCCGCTTTCGTATCTCACCTCGCCCAGCAGCGTGAGCCGGCTGAAAAACTCGTAATCAAAACTGAATCTAAGCTCCCTTCTCACTCCGCCAACTTGAAAATGAGCCGCCCGGCGCCAAAAGCAGGCCTCTTGCGCCAGGGTGATGGCGATGTATCGAGTCTTGGCCAGCCAAGGCAGGCTGGGCCGGAAGTAGAGCAGGCGGCTCCGCTCATCAATGCAAACACGATTCCCATAAACCATCACCGCCCCCGGCCTCTTTTCCAAGGCGGCCACGGCCTTTTCCACGGCGTCCGGCGCCAGCAAATCATCCGAGTTCAGCCAGGCCAGAATCTCCCCCGTGCTTTGCTCAAACCCCTGGATCAGCGCGTCGGTATGCCCGCGGTCGGGGCGGCTGTGCCAATATTTAATCCGGCTCGCATATTTCTTGATGATGTTCAGGCTCTCATCTTTCGATCCGCCGTCTATGACAATGTATTCAATGGATGGATAAGTCTGCTCCAGCACGCTCCGGATCGTCTCCTCCAGGTAACGGCCTTGGTTGAAAGAAGGGGTCACGATGGAAACTAGCTTTGGCACGGTTCACCTTCCATCAATCGTGGTGCGGGAAGAAACGCCCGCTTTTTCGCGCAGATGCTTTTTAAGAAGCGACCGGCCGGAAATCAGGTCGCAGGCGCCCCGATAACGCAATTTTTGCAACTGCCGCTTGGCCCGATAGCCGTTGGCCAGTATCCCGCCCCACAGCCCGCCAGGGAATCCATATTGTTCTCGAATCCGCAACGTTTCCTGCCTCATGCGTTGCTCCAACTCCCGATCCCCGGACAACCCGCCGGCATGAAATCGAAAATTCACCAAATAGGCCCGCACATGGCCCACCACGCATCCTTCCCGCCCGAGTCTGAGTATAAACTCGAAGTCGCAGCAGTATTTCAAATCCTGATGTTTATAACCCCCGATCCGTTCATACACCGGCTTGCGCACAAACAGTGTTTGATGGCAGATATAATCATTCCAGTACCGCAACACGTTGTAATCGTAAACCGCCTCCTCCCGGCGGTAGATCTCATCCCCCTCCCCGTCCACATAAACCGCGTCCCCAAAGGACGCATCCCACTCAGGATGCTGCCCAAACGCCCCGGCCACGCTCGCCAACGCCCCCGGTCGAAAACAATCATCCGAATTCAGGATCACTATCAATTCCCCGGTGGCCCGCGCCACCCCTTTATTCATGGCGTCAAAATGCCCCGCGTCCTTGCCTGAGGTCCAAAGGATATGCGGATATTCCCTCAGGATTTCCAGCGACCCGTCCGTGGAGCCGCCATCCACCACAATATGTTCCAAAGCCGGGTAACCCTGGTTCAGCACGCTTTGGATTGTCTCCCGCAATGTCTTGGCCCCATTGTAATTCGGGGTGATGACCGATATCTTTGGATTCCCGGCATTAACCATTATTCGCGGCGGATTGGACATTCTTCAACTCCAACCAGTTTACCGAACCCGCTCCTCCAGCCGCAACCATATTCTTATCACTTGAATTGCCACGCCGACCTGTTACTCTCCGCGCGCTCTTGAAAAACACTCGCTCTTAAAAAATGCCCGATTATCCCAATGTGGCCAAATTGGAGTCCGTGACCGTGCTTCTCCCGGTCATCAACGAAACCGTCTCCCTGAAACAAACCGTTGAGATCGTTCTGCGCGATGCCAGGGCGGACATCCTGGAACTGCTCATCATTGTCTGCAAGAAAACCACCCCGGAGTCCATGGCCGTCATCTCCCAATTGCAGAAGGAACTGGGCAGCCTGGTCGTCGTGCTCCATCAGACACGGCCGTTCTTGGGCGGCGCTTTCCGCGACGCCTTCGAAGTGTCCCGCGGCAGCCACCTCCTCATGATGTCCACCGATTTGGAAACCGATCCCAAAGACGCGGGCGCTCTGATCGAAGCGGCCAAGAAAAACCCCTCCGGCGTCGTGACCACCTCCCGCTGGCTCGGCGGCTCCGCCTTTTCGGGCTATTCCAGGATCAAGCTGGTCTGCAATTGGATCTTCCAGCATTTCTTTTCCCTCCTCTATGGGACCCATCTCACCGACATGACCTTCGGCTACCGGATTTTCCCCGCCAAACTGGTGCAAGCCATCCAATGGGAAGAGCTGCGGCATCCCTTCTTGCTCGAAACCATGGTCAAGCCCCTCAGATTGGGCGTGCCGGTTACAGAGATTCCCACCGACTGGCATGCCAGGATCGAAGGCGAGTCCCAGAACCCGTTCTTCCGCAATTTCGTCTATTTTCGCACCGGTCTCAAGACTCGTTTCCTTTCGCGCCAGTCCATTTTGAAACCCGCCGTCCCCTCCGCCGCCTAAAGCCGTTCAAAAATCGGAGCAATCGCAGTATTCAGAGCGCGGAATTCGGGAGGGGCGAGCTCCGCGAGTCCCTCTATTTAGGATTACCCCCATCCAAGTGATGGCAGCATCGCAAGGCAGAGCCTCATCGGTGCAATCCTGCAATCCGTTCGCACCCCTGGTGCGCTTCCCATTATTGTGCTGGCTGTAAAAGCCATTCCGCCCACCGTGCGCCCCGCCGTGCCAGTTTGAACCAAAAAACGTCATTCGCGTCTTTCAAACACTAGTAAATAACTCATATTATACCATTTCTATTTTGTAATTGCACTATTTTAGATCTTGCGCAATCGTGGGCCATGCCGAAACGATTTCATCTCCATCAACCGGAACAAGCCAAGGCCGTCACCGAGGCCCTGGCCA